>VAZM01000513.1 GCA_005883135.1 Alphaproteobacteria bacterium | reverse complement strand
TTTCGGTCTTCTGCGTCCGAAATCGGGGAAACGCGGCGCGCGGCGGTGCCGATCTGTACGGGACAGCCGCAAGATACCAGGCGGCGTCAGCCGAGAAGCGGGTGCGACTGTTTCGAGCGCTCGAAAGCGGGGATCAAGGCCGTGTTCAATGTGACAGCCATGGAACGTTCGATACTCGCGGAACTGTTCGAACGCGGCGGTCGCGGTCAATTAAGCGGATTCAGGGACCGGCGGCCGATAGAGCGGCTAGTCAACAAGGGCTTCGTCGAACGACAAACGCTCAACAGTCAACAAGAGGAATATGTCCTCACAGCCATCGGGAAGAAAGTTCTAGACAACAAGTAGACAAAGATCGCCGCACCGCCGAGCACGTCATGAACTCGCGCCGTTTGTCGAGCACGGGGCTTCTCCCCCAACTCGGGCCCTTGGCGCGAGCAATGACCATCAGCTGGTCGACGGCCCCCAGTCCTGCCGGCAGGAATTACATCGAGGGCGGCGGTGGCGAACGGGGCCCGCTTGACTCAAAATCACGCGTTTCCTGAGCGCGCTCCAAACATTCTGCCGCGCCGGCTCGAGATTCATCTGACTGGAACTCACCACGGCCGCACGGTATACGCTAATAAAATGTTCCCAGCTTGCTGGTTCTGCAAGCTCGGCATCGAGGACAGTATCCCCGACAATTCGGTGTTCTCCCGTGCACGGCACGAACGTTAATGCTTCGATGAAGGCGTTATCGGGGGGCTTGCCTGGTCTGGAGAAGTCCAACGTCACGCCGCGTTGCTAAGCCCACAGATCCAAATCGCGTGAGACAAATTCGGCGGAGCAGCAGGGGAGTCAGCTACTCCATCGGGGCCGCGAGCAGTTGGTGCGCCAGCGCACGATGTCGGTGAATGCGTTTCGGGCGCATCTGGCGGAGTTCGGAATGGTAGCGCGCAGGGCTTGCGCACGTGGGCGAGCTGATCGCCATTATTCGCGATTATGGCGATAGGCGCCTGCCGGCTCGAGGCGGCGCTTACACCGCCAGCTGCTGGCCTGGCATAAGACGAACGCTGTCAGTCAGCGGCTGGCCAGCATTCCGGGTATTGGACCCATTATCGCGACTGCAATTGCCACGACGGTTGCGGACCCGAAGGTCTTTCGCTCGGGACGGGAGTTTGCCGCCTGGCTAGGCTTGGTGCCGCGGCAGAATTCAACCAGCGGGAAAACCCGGCTGGGCGGGATCACGAGATGCGGGGGCTTGGACCCCCTATAGATGGCCCAGCGAAATCGGTCGTTTCAGCGCGCCATTCGTATATGTCTCGCGCACTGAGATTTGGTGCACCTCGCCGCAGTGTGGGCATTTGACGTTGAGCGTTGCCCTCCAGGCGGCTCGAAGGCTTTGCACATCGGTCTCGATGCCGGTGGGTGCTTGCTGGTGTGTTGTCGGACAGGTGAAAAATAGGGAGGACATCTGCGGCTCCTTTCCTTGTACAGGCGGGAGCGCGACGGGTCTCTCAGCCACTGACGCCTGGCGCAGGGCCGCTGTCGGTGATGAAGGAAGACTACGCCAAATTCAGAGCCGAGTCTGCCGGAAAGCGCCGTACACCTATGCTTTAAAGCAAAGGGCCGCCCGGTGGTGTGCCGAGCGGGTACGCGTCGCGAATGTCGGCAGGTCCCGCGCGGTCTCGCATTTGGCCTTGATCGGTTTGCGGCCGCCCGTTGGGTCATTGCACCAATACGGGATCAGGCCCCAACGCAGCGGAGCGACACATCTCCGGTCCGGTGATTGCGGCGGATGACCAGCAATTCTTGGCCAGGCGCGGCGTTCTAACGCGGTGGATAGTTGTGCACGCGGCTGTCGCATGCCTCGGGCGGCGCGCTCGAACTCTGCTAAACTCAGGGCCAGCAGCCCCGCACTTTTGCGTGACTACATTGGAAATGAAACGGAATCCTCAGGACCTGGAAAAAATCGCCCACCTCACGCTGGAACATTACAACCAGTATGCGGAAGAGTTCTGGCAAGGAACACGCGATCACGACGTCAGCCAGAACATCGCGGCACTATTGCAATACATTCGGAATGAACCGCCTTTCAAAATCCTCGATTTTGGCTGCGGGCCTGGGCGCGACCTCAAGACGTTTGCCGAACTCGGTCACATCGCGATTGGTTTGGAAGGCGCGGAGCATCTGGCGGTAATGGCGCGCGCCCACAGCGGCTGCGAAGTGTGGCAGCAGGATTTCTTCAAGCTCGATTTACCGGAGAACTATTTCGATGGTGTGTTCGCCAACGCCGCGCTGTTTCATGTACCCACCCAGGTGCTGCCGCGCGTATTGCTGGAACTGAAAGCAAGTCTGAAACCTAACGGTGTTCTCTTCAGCTCGAATCCGCGGGGCCATAACGAGGAAGGCTGGAGCCAGGGGCGCTACGGCGCGTAAATGATCTTGACGCCTGGCGGCGCTATATGTCAGTCGCCGGGTTCGTCGAGCTGAGCCACTATTACCGCCCTCCTGGCGTGCCGCGCGAACGACAGCCCTGGTTGGCGAGCGTCTGGCGCCGGTTGGAATTCTGAAAGATCATGGGACTGGACTTAAGTTCCGCAGCTCTTCGCTTGCCGTTATCGAACGGCCTCGATCCAAACACCAGAGAGATCGACCCAAATCTCTCGGCATCAAATGAAGCTGGACGGTCTATAGCATTCCTTGACGATAGGCGGGCTTCTGTTGGACCGATGCCGTGTTCAAGATGTCTGCTATCGGGTAGCTTTCGGTGCGCCCGCGTGGGAGGACGCATAATGCATTTTCGAGAAGAGCCGGTCACCCCAGTATATCGACACT
>VAZM01000512.1 GCA_005883135.1 Alphaproteobacteria bacterium | reverse complement strand
TTACGCGTGACACATTTGTCACATCCCCACCAAAAAATGGCACGTCAACTGCTTGCCAATGCAGCGCACATCGATGCGCGGAACGACCCTCGCTCTGGGTACCGGCCAGCAACGACGCCGACTCAAGACTGAGAGTCGCGCGAGAACTCGTTGCCTTCCAGCCCGACCTGATTCTTTCGCATGGGACACCTAATACCTCCATTCTGCATGAACTAACGCGCACAGTTCCCATTCTTTTCGTCAACGCTTCTGATCCGATCGGCAGCGGCTTCGTTGTGAGCCTTCCCAAGCCGGGCGGGAATATCACCGGCTTTATCACGATGGAACCAACCATGGCCGGCAAGTGGCTGGAGCTAGTCAAAGAGATAGTCCCGCAGGTCACGAACTGCGCCTTGTTGCTCAATCCGGCAACCGCGCCATATGCCGACTATTTCCTGGGTCCATTCAATGCCGCCGCTGCGACCTTGGGCGTCAAGGGGGCCATAGCAAGAGTAAATGATATCGGCGAGCTCGAGGCCAATATTGCCGCACAGAGTCGAGAACCGAATGGCAGCCTCGTCGTGATGCCAGATACGTTCACAACTTTGCATCGCGCAAAAATCACTACGCTTGCTAATCAATACGCTCTGCCGGCCGTCTATCCTTTCCGCTTCTTCTCTACGAACGGCGGATTAATGTCATACGGAAGCGAGACCAAGGACAGTTACCAGCGCGCGCCAGCGTATGTCGATCGCATCCTCAAGGGCGAGAAACCAAGTGAGCTGCCCGTTCAAGCACCCGCAAAGTTCCAGTTGGTGATCAACCTCAAAGCCGCCAAGGCTATTGGGCTCCACATCAGCGAGGCGTTTTTGGTACGCGCTGATGAGGTGATCGACTAACCCTCTATTTGCGGCACGGTCTTCCGCGGACCTTCCGTCGCACCGGCGGCGTTTGCATTCGGCAAGCGCATTCGTCACTGTGTCAGGCGTGCTCAGGGCGCGGCTGGCCGGATGACGTGAAGCCAAGGAGAAAGCCATGGCACTCGCAAAGGTGATTGCCCGCGCGCTGGCGCTCGGTGCCGCGCTCCTCTTTGCCGGCGCGGCGGCCGCGCAGGTGCCCGGATATCCCGACCGGCCGGTCAAGATCATCGTGCCGTTCGCGGCGGCGGGGCCGACCGACGTGGTGGCGCGGCTGATCGCACAAAAGCTGTCGGAAAAATACGGCCACCAATTCTACATCGAGAACGTGACCGGGGCCGGCGGCAATCTCGGCATGGGCGCCGCCGCCAAGGCGCCGCCCGACGGCTACACCGTCTTGTTCGTGTCCTCGAGCTTCACCGTCAATCCCTCGCTCTATGCAAAGCCGCCCTACGATGCCGAGAAGGACTTCGCGCCCGTGACCAAGGCCGCGGGCTCGCCGAACGGGCTGTTCGTGCATCCCGACATTCCGGCGCGATCAGTGAAGGAGCTGGTGGAGCTCATCCGCGCCAATCCCGGCAAGTACACGTTCGCCTCCCCCGGCATCGGCACGACGCCGCATCTCTCCAGCGAGCTGTTCAAGCTCACGTTCGGGCTCGATTTCGCGCTGGCGCCCTTTCCCGGCGGCGCGCCCTCGATCCAGTCGGTCGTGGCGGGGCACACGCCCATGTGCTTCCAGGCGATTCCCCCGGCCACGCCGCTGGTTAAGGACGGCAAGCTGCGCGCGCTCGCTGTCACCGCGGCCAAGCGTTCGCCGGCGCTGCCCGACGTGCCCACGCTCGACGAGCTCGGCATCAAGGATCAGGAGGCCGAGACGATGCAAGGCGTCCTGGTGCCGGCCGGCACGCCGCAGCCGATCGTCGATCTATTGCAGTCGGAGATCGCGCGCATCGTCGCGCTGCCCGACGTGAAGGACAAGCTGCTGGCGACCGGGCTTGAGCCGAGCGGCATGTCGCAGGCCGCCTTCGCGGCGTATATCAAAACCGACATCGCCAAGTGGAAGAAAGTGATCGAAGACGCGAAGATCCCACGCATCGGCGGCTAGGCGATGGCCGCCGCCATGGCCGGGCTTGTCACCGCAAGTCGGGTTTACCCGACTCGCGGCACTTTAATAGTTGCAAGTCGGGTTTACCCGACTCCCGGCACTTTAATAGTTGTAAGTCGGGTTTATCCGACTTGCGGCACTTTAATAGTTCGAAACTCGGGCAAGCCCGAGTTCCGGTGCACGTCTTTGCCTCACGTTGCAAGTTGTGTCTTTTGAGCCGCAGTCACCAGAAAATTGCATGGTCTCCGCTAACGTGACTTTAAGCCGCATGGTGCAGTCGTGTGCAGTCTGGGGTGTTTGCAATGAGGAAAGCTTGGCTGGCTTCCGCCGTCGTCATTGCGTCTGTGACTTCTCCGTTCGCAGCATTCGCCGCTGACCTGCCTCTCAACGCGCCCGCGAGGGCGCCGATCGCCCTCTACAACTGGAACGGCTGCTATGTCGGCGGCCATATCGGCGGCGCACTCAGCGACGATACCGCGACCAACCTCCTCGGAGGCTCGACAAGCCACAACTCGTCCGGCTTCGTGGGCGGTGGACAGATAGGTTGCGATTACCAGTTCGTTCCGGGCTGGGTGCTGGGGGTCGAAGGTCGGGCGGCATGGACCAGCCTGAAAGCCAGCAATGCTGGCAGCGTGAGAAACCTGGTGACGGGCGTTACCCTTCCGTCACAGGTCACCGTCAGCAACGACTTCCTGGCCTCGGCCACCGCCCGGCTAGGTTACAGCTTCGTCGACCGCTGGCTCTTCTACGTCAAGGGCGGGGCCGCCTGGACGAACGAAAAGGTCGACGATGCTTTCACCACGGTCGGGGGGATCGCTGTTGACCCCAGCACGTCCAGTACCCGGACCGGGTGGACGACTGGGACGGGCGCAGAGTGGGCATTCGCGCCAAACTGGTCGGCGACACTCGAGTACGATTATCATGACTTCGGCAGCAAGGGACTTTCGCTGACCGGCCCCAACGCAACCGTGACCATATCCAGTTTCAAAGATACGATCCACACAGTCACTGCCGGCGTGAATTA
>VAZM01000126.1:9863-11232 GCA_005883135.1 Alphaproteobacteria bacterium | reverse complement strand
GGTTGATCGTCGTGATCATGGTCATCCTTTCGCTCCTCGGCCTGCGCTAACAACAGCATCAGGAGCCGATCATGACCGCCACCTATCCCGGGCCGGGCCCTGCGGAGCCCCGCCTCGCCTCCGACGCACGCGCCGCCCCCTGGGGGGAGCGTTTCCTTTACCCCGAATGGGGTCCCATCATCGCCGGCGCGATCGCCGCGGCGGCGCTGGGACTGGTGCTGCACGCCTTCGCGCTCGCCATCGGCCTATCGGTGAGCTCGACGGCGCCGACCTGGCGCGATGCCTCGTTTGCCCTCGTGCTGCTCTCGGGTCTCTACATCCTGCTGGCGGCCATCGCCGCCTACGGGCTCGGCGGCTATCTCGCTGGGCTCATGCGCGCGCGCCCCGCCGCGCCGGAAGACACCGACGTGCGCGACGGCATGCATGGCCTCCTGGCCTGGGCGCTCGCCACCTTGTTGACCGCGGTGATCGGATTGGCGGCGGCGCAGTCGCTCACCCGTCTCGCGGCGCCCCCCGGCGGCCAGACCGGAACGTCGAGCTCGGTCGGCGGCGAAAATCTCATCGCCTTCGATCTCGACCGCTTGTTTCGCGCCGAGCGACGCCCCAACGTCAATCTCGACTATCCGCGCGCCGAGGCCTCGCGCATCCTGCTCACCACCACGAGCCACAGCGGCCTCCAGCCGGAGGATCGCGTCTATCTCATCCGCCTGACCGCGGCCGCCACCGGCATTCCCGAGGGCGATGCGCAGCGGCGCGTGGATGAGGTCGCCGCCCGCGCCAGAGAGAATATTTCCCGCGCGCGCAAGAGCGCCGTCATTCTCGCCTTCTTTGCGGGATCGGCGGCGCTCGCCGGCGCGGCCGTGGCGTGGTTCGCCGCCTGCGCCGGCGGCCGCGTGCGCGACGGCGAGGAGCCGCACGGCCTGATGCATTGGGGCCGCCCGCGCGTGTGAACGAAGGGCAGCGTAGCGGAATTGCAGAGTCGATGTCATGGCCGGGCTTAACCCGGCCATCCATCTACGTAGCGAAAGGATGGATGCGCGGGGTCAAGCCCGCGCATGATGGCGAGAGAGAAAATGCGATGGGCAAGCGTGCGTATGGACCGGACGCCGCTCCCTCCAGCTGCGCGCACGGATGATTAACGACCTCTGGTACAAGAACGCGGTGATCTACTGCCTCTCCGTCGGAACCTACATGGATTCCAACGGCGACGGCATCGGCGATTTCACCGGCTTGATGCGCCGTCTCGATTACCTGCACGGGCTTGGGGTCACCGCCATCTGGCTGATGCCGTTCCAGGTGTCGCCCCATCGCGACGACGGCTATGACGTGTCCGATTACTACGGCGTCGATCCGCGCTACGGCACCATCG
>VAZM01000126.1:0-9777 GCA_005883135.1 Alphaproteobacteria bacterium | reverse complement strand
GAACGAACATCCCTCGTTCAAGGCAGCCTGCAAGGATCCCCAATCGAGACACCGCGACTGGTACGTGTGGTCGAAGACGAAGCCGCCGCGTGCCAATCGCGGCATGGTGTTTCCCGGCGTGCAGAAATCGACCTGGAGCTACGACCGGGAGGCGAGGGCTTGGTACTTCCATCGCTTCTACGATTTTCAGCCCGATCTCAACACATCGCATCCGCAGGTGCAGGCGGAGATCCTCAAGATCATGGGTTTCTGGATTCAGCTCGGTGTGTCCGGCTTCCGCATGGATGCCGTGCCGTTCATCATCTCCACCAAGGGCGCGAACGTCCGCAAGCCCGAGGAGCAGTACGACATGCTGCGGACGTTCCGCGAGTTCCTGCAGTGGCGGCAGGGCGACTGCATCGTGCTCGCCGAGGCCAACGTGCTGCCCGAGACCGATCTGGAATATTTCGGCGCGGACGGCGACCGCATGCACATGATGTTCAATTTCCACGTCAACCAGCACCTGTTCTATGCCATGGCGACCGCCGATACGCGGCCATTGATCAAAGCGATGAAGGCGACCAAGCCGCGCCCCGCCACCGCGCAATGGGGCTTATTCCTGCGCAATCACGACGAGCTCGATCTCGGCCGGCTGACCGAGCGGCAGCGGCAAAAGGTGTTTGCCGCCTTCGCGCCGCAACCGCAGATGCAGCTTTACGACCGCGGCATTCGCCGCCGGCTGGCGCCGATGCTGGACGGAGATCGCCGGCGGTTGGAGCTCGCCTACAGCCTGATGTTCACGCTCCCCGGCACGCCGGTGGTGCGCTATGGCGACGAGCTCGGCATGGGCGACGACCTCAGCCTTCCCGAGCGCAACTGCGCGCGCACGCCCATGCAGTGGTCGACCGAGCCGCACGGCGGCTTCACCAAGAGCGACAAGCCGCGCCTGCCCGTCATCTCCGGAGGCCCGTACGGCTTCGAGCACATCAACGCCGCAATCCAGCGCCGCCATCCGGAATCGCTGCTCAACTGGACCGAGCGCATCATCCGCATGCGCAAGGAAGTCCCCGAGATCGGCTGGGGCGACTTCGCGGTCATCCCGATGCGCGATCCCGCGGTGCTGGTGATGCGCTATGACTGGCGCAACAATTCGGTACTGTTCGTGCACAACCTCGACGCCAAGCCGCGCGAGATCGCCTTTTCCGTGGGACTTGAGGGAGCGCAGGGCGGGCAGGGCAAGCTGCTGGTCAATCTCCTGAGCGAGGATCACAGCCACGCCGACAAGCGCGGCAAGCATCGGCTCGTGATCGAGGCCTACGGCTACCGTTGGTATCGCGTCGGCGGATTGGATTATCTGCTGCGCCGCACCGAGACCGATCAGCCGCCGAAGCAGAAAGGACGCTCGTCCTCGTCCTGAGGAGCGCGCACGCGAGATGGGCGTCGCCAAGGCAGACACGCGTGCGCGCGTCTCGAAGGATGAAGACGAGTCGCCGTAATCGCCCCCATGCTTCGAGACGCATCGCAGCGCGCCGAAGCCGTGGAAAGATCTGGCGCTCGCTCGCGCTGCGATGCTCCTCAGCATGAGGGCGCGCAATGCCTAAGCATAAGTGGGAGCGTAGCCCACGATGCAGCGAAGCTCGGCCAGATGAGATTCGCTATCCCGGATTTCGCATTGCCCGACGGCTACTTAGCAGATTCAGAACAATTCAGATCCGGCCCAAGGACCGCCACGTCGGCCTGTGACAGCCTCACCATGCAGCATGGCCCCCGATCAGAGCCATTGACGCGATGGTCGGGCCCAACGGGGAGGCCAACACATGCAGATGCAGCAGGTGCAATACTTCCTGGCGCTGTGCGAGGAGCTCAGTTTCACCCGCGCCGCTCGGCGCTGCGGCATCTCGCAGCCCTCGCTGACCAGCGCCATCGGCGCGCTGGAGCGGGAGCTGGGCGGCGCGCTGTTTTCTCGCAAGCCGTCGATCACGCTGACGGGACTCGGGCGCATCGTGCGGCCCTACCTCGACGAAATCGCATGCAACGCCAGCCATGCCCGCGAGATTGCCCGCAGCCTCATGCCGCGTGTGGACGCGATGGAGTCGTAGCTCGAGAACCATGGGCTAAATCGCCGTTCGTCGGGTTACCTGATCTCCAGAAACTCATGCTGCGGAATTCGGGCATGCCCGAGTTTCGCAACCCGTCCACTCGCATGACCGCAGCCCGGCGCTGATGCCGGCCAATGGCACGTGTACGCGCGTCCTCCTCGACGCGCCATGCTCGGCCATGAGGACGGCATGATTCAATCTGAATGGAACATGGGCTAGTATTTCCCCGAGAGGCACATGGACATGCCAACGCAATCCAACATGGCCGGGCCGGCCATCACGCGCGATCGCAGCGGCGAGGCGGGCCGCCGCGCGCGGAGACCGCGCCGGGCAATCGTGGCCGGCAGTCTGACGGCGGCCTTCGCGTGCTCGCTGCTGCTTGCGCCAGCCGTGCAGGCGCAAGGGGCCGCCGACTCCATCGGCGAGCTGCTGGAAGGCAAGGCAGCATTCGGCGATTGGCGCAGCGACGCGCCGTTGGTCCGGCGCAAGATCACGGAACTGCCGCCGCCCTTCGCCACCCGATCGGCGGCGAATCCTCCCCGCGTCGTCGCGAAACCCGCTGCCGCCGCGCCGAAGGTACCGCCGGGCTTCCAAGTCGAGCTCTTCGCCGCCAATCTGCGCGATCCGCGCGTTCTTCGCGTCGCCCCGAACGGCGACATCTTCGTCGCCGAATCCGAGCCGGGGCGCATTCGCGTGCTGCGCGCCGCGGAGGGCGCGTCGCAGCCCGACAGCAACGACGTGTTCGCTTCTGGCCTCAAAGATCCGTTCGGCATTGCGTTCTATCCGCCCGGGCCGGATCCGCAATGGGTCTATGTCGCCAACACGCAATCGGTGATGCGCTATCCCTACCGCAACGGCGACCTCAAGGCGCGCGGCAAGCCCGAGGTGATCGTGCGCGATCTTGCCGGCCCGGGCGGGCGCGCGGTGCAGCGCGGCCACATCACGCGCGACATTGTCTTCTCCAAGGACGGCCGGCAGATGTTCGTCTCGGTCGGCTCCGCAACGAATGACGGCGAGGGAATGGGAAAGCGCGACGCCGCGGCGATCGCGCACTGGGACGCGCAGCATGGCCTAGGCAGCGCCTGGGGCATCGAGACCGACCGCGCGGCCGTGCTCGTCTTCGATCCCGAGGGCGGCAATCGCCGCGTGTTCGCCAGGGGCTTGCGTAATTGCGTGGGGCTCGCCGTGCACCCGCAGAGCGGCGATCTCTGGTGCTCGACCAACGAGCGCGACGATCTCGGCGACGATCTCGTGCCCGACTTCATGACGCGCGTGCGCGACGGCGCGTTCTACGGCTGGCCCTGGTACTATCTCGGCCCCAACGAAGACCCGCGCCATCGCGGCGAGCGGCCGGACCTCAAGGACAAGATCACCGTGCCCGACGTGCTGATCCAGGCGCACTCCGCCTCGATGGGTATGGTCATCTACGAGGGCGACCAATTCCCCTCCGAATACGCCGGCGATGCGTTCGCCGCCCAGCACGGCTCCTGGAACCGAGCGAAACGCACCGGCTATAAAGTTGTGCGCGTGCGGCTCAAGGATGGCGCGCCGAACGGCGAATACGAGGACTTCATGACCGGCTTCGTCGTCAACGACGCCGCGGTTTGGGCCCGCCCCGTCGGCATCGCCGTGGCGCATGACGGCGCGCTCCTCGTCAGCGAGGATGCAAACGGCACGATCTGGCGCGTCTCCTATCGCGGCGGTCCGTAGCGGAGCGCGCGCACGGCAGTTTTTGTTTCGCACGAATAAAGGATTATCGCCTTGAGCTCGGACGCGACGGAGAGCGACAAATTGCGAGCCGCCCACCGGCTCCACAGAGCGATCGCGCGCCGCCTCGGCAGAGCGGTATTGGCGGCGATCGCGGCGCTGATATGCGCAAGCGCGGGCGTCAACGCGGCGCCGCTGCGGATCGTCGCGATCGGCGCCAGCAACACGCACGGCTGGTACGTCGGCAACCGAGGCGCATATCCGGCAAAGTTGCAGGCCCTGCTGCGAGCCAAAGGCATCGATGCTCAGGTCACCAACGCCGGAGTGCCCTTCGAAACGACGGGGATGATGCTCCGCCGCATCGATCGGGATGTGCCGAATGGAACGGACATCGTGATCTTGGAGCCGGGCGGCAACGATCGGCGTTTCCTCGTCCCTCCGGGATGGCGCGCGGCAAACATTGCGGAGATGGAGCGCCGGCTCAAGGCCCGCTCGATCAGCGTGATTGTGTATGACGAGGTGATGCCGCTGCAGTATCGTGCCTTGGATCTCATCCATTTCACGGAGCAAGCCCACGCCATCATTGCCGCTGCCCTGCTTCCGCGCGTCATGGAAATCGTCGAGCGTCGGCGCAGCGACGTTCTGCCACGCCGAAGTGCAACGCCGGCCGCGCCGCGGTGATCGCGGGTACCGAGGAGTCGTCGTGCGCGGGCTTGTCACCGCAAGTCGGGTTTACCCGACTTGCCGCACTCAAAGTTGCGCAATCGGATTTACCCGACTTGCGGCACTCAATGCTGCGGAATCCGGTGGCATCTCTTACGCGTTTCGCCTCATGACGGCGGGAGAGGCAGATGAACATTCTCACCGTCAATCTGCTGCTCAGCACGATCGTGTTTGCGGTCGCGGCCAAGCTTTATCTGCTGCCGTTGCTTCCGAGGCTCGAGCCGCGGTCGGTCGTGGTCCCAATTCTGCTGCTGCACGCGCTGCGGCATCTCGGGTTGATGTTTCTCGCTCCGGGAGCGGCCCTTCCGGGTCTGCCTGAGCAGTTCGCGAAGCCGGCTGCGTTCGGGGACCTGCTTGCCGCCGTCCTGGCGCTCGTCGCACTTGCGGCGGTCGTCCCCCGCTCGCGGCTCGCGCGACCGCTCGTGGGCCTGTTCAACGTCGTGGGGACGATCGATCTCATTACCGCGATCGTGCTTGCCACCATTTATCGAGCGGCGCCGTACATGGGGCCCGCCTATTGGATACCGGCGTTCTGGGTGCCGGCCCTGCTGGTAACTCACTACGTGGTCTTTGTTCTTCTGGGTAAGCGCTGGTACGGCCCGATGTGACGGCGGGCAGCACGCAGCCGGATGCGCGGGAGCCAAGTGTGCTGTCCCCTTGTCCAAGATTCGGAAGGGCAGGGCGCCGCATCCCGATTCAGAACGATTCAGGCCTACCCCAAGGACTTCAAGCCGCTTCCGGTGCATCCTAGGCCTGGGATAACCTGGGATGGCGGGTTCCGGGAGGGGGGCCCATGCTCGACCTGCGACGACGCCAGTTCATCACGCTGCTCGGCGGCGCGGCGGCGGCATGGCCGGTCGCGGCGGACGCGCAGCAGGGGGCGCTGCCGGTGATCGGAATTCTTCATCCTGGCTCGCCCGAGGCCAGTGCAAAATATGTCGCCAGCTTACGCAAAGGGCTCGCCGAAGCCGGCTATGTCGAGGGCCGCAACATCGCGATCGAATATCGCTGGGGCCACGGCGACAGCGGTCGGTTGCCGGAATTGGCGAGCGATCTGATCAGCCGACGGGTGGCGGTGATCGTGACGCCGGGCGGCGTCACGGCTGCGCTCGCTGCGAAAGCCGCGACGACGAGCATTCCGATCGTGTTCGTGATCGGTGCCGATCCGGTTCAGGCCGGCCTCGTCGCCAGCCTCAACCGGCCTGGCGGCAATGTCACCGGTGTCAGCTCGATGAATACTGGGCTTGCGGCAAAGCAGCTCGGGCTTTTGCACCAACTGCTGCGCCGCGACGCGCGCTTCGTAGTCCTGGTCAATCCTAGCAACCCGCAGACCCGGTCCACGCTTTCCGAGGTGCAGGCGGCGGCCTCGGCCATGGACCAGCAGTTCGAAGCCGTCACCGCCGCTACCTACCACGATATCGGCCCTGCCTTCGGCGACGCCGTGCGAAAGCGGGCGGATGCATTGTTGATCATCGCCGATCCGTTATTCGCCAGTCGGCCGGTGCAGCTGGCCACCCTGGCGGCGCGTCATGCGCTGCCGACGATCTATGCCCTGCGCGAGTTTGCCGAAGCCGGCGGGCTGATGAGCTATGGGTCGAACTTCACCGAGCTGTTTCGGCAAGCCGGCACCTATGCCAGTCGGATTCTCAAGGGTGAGAAGCCGGCCGACCTGCCGATCCTGCAAGCGACCAAATTCGAGCTCGTCGTCAATCTGCAGACCGCCGAGGCGCTCGGCCTCGAGGTTCCTGCGACGCTGCTCGCGCTCGCCGACGAGGTGATCGAGTGAACCGGCGCGAGTTCATTACGCTAATCGGCGGCGCGGCGGCAGCCTGCCCGTTTGCAGCGCGCGCGCAGCAGGGCGAGCGCATGCGGCGCGTCGCATTCTTGCATCCATACACCGAGAACGATCCCGAGGTGCTGGCTCGGGTCGTTGCATTTCGCCAAGGTCTCGAGGCGCTCGGCTGGACTGAGAACCGCAATATCCGAATCGAGCATCGATACTCCGGTGGAGATTTGGGTCAAATCCAAGCACAGGCAACAGAGCTGGTGCGTTCGGCACCGGACCTCATCGTCGGCAGCGGGACGCCGATTATTGCCGCACTGCAACGGGCGACCGACACCATCCCGATCGTTTTCAACGTCGTTAACGATCCGGTTGGACAGGGCTTCGTGGCGACCCTGTCGAATCCCGGCGGCAATATCACGGGCTTCACCTTCATTGACTTTCCCCTGATCGGGAAATGGCTGGAGATGCTCAAGGAGATTGCCCCCGACGTCACACGTGTGACGCTGCTGTTCAATCCCGACAGCGCGCCTTTCTATCCGGTCTTCCTGCGTGAATTCGGAGCAGCCCCGGCATCGCTCGCGGTCGAGCTTTCGGCATCCCCGGTGCGCAACGAGGCAGAAATCGAAGCCGCTATCACGGCGTTCGCGCGCGAGCCCCGGGGCGGCCTGATCCCTGCACCGGATGCGTTCGTCAATACGCGTCGCCATTTGATCAGGGCCTTGGCGGAGAGACATCGGCTTCCCGCGATCTATAGTTTTCGGCAGTTCGTCATGGAAGGCGCGCTGATGTCCTACGGACCCGACGCCGCCGATATTGTCCGGCGTTCGGCCTCCTATGTCGATCGCCTTCTCAAGGGCGAGAGGCCGGCCGCCCTGCCGGTGCAGGCGCCCGTCAAGTACGATTTGGTGCTTAATCTCAAGACGGCGAACGCGCTCGGCCTCACTGTGCCGCCGACGCTGCTTGCCCGCGCCGACGAGGTGATTGAGTGAACCGGCGCAAGTTCATTACGCTGGTCGGCGGCGCAGTGGTCTGGCCGCTCGCGGCGCGTGCGCAGCAGACGATACGCCGTGTCGGGATGCTCCTGCCCGCAGCAGCCGACGATGCGGAATTTCAAGCTCGCGTCGGGGCATTTCTGGAGGGCCTGCAGCAATCGGGCTGGACCATCGGCCAAAACCTGCAGATTGACAGCCGCTGGGCCACGACCAATGCCGTCGAAATTCGCAGACACGCGGCGGAATTGGCGGCACTCGCCCCGGATGCCATCCTAACGTCCAGCAGCCCGGCTTTGGCGGCGTTGCAACAGGCGACCCGTACCGCGCCGATCGTGTTTGTGAATGTCGTCGATCCGGTCGGCAGCGGCTTCGTAGATAGCCTTGCCCGACCGGGCGGCAACACCACCGGCTTCTTGCTGTTCGAATACAGTCTGAGCGGGAAATGGCTAGAGCTGCTCAAGCAGATCGCGCCAAACGTGACCCGAGCGGCAGTCTTTCGAGATAGCGGCAACCCTTCCGGAAACGCCCAGTTCGGCGCCATTCAGGCGGTGGCGCCCTCGCTCGGGATAGAGGTAAGCCCAATCAACATGCGCGACGCCAGCGAGATCGAACGCGCCGTGGCGGCGTTCGCGCGCTCCGCAAACGGCGGTCTGATTATCACGGGGAGCGCGGCAGCCACGCTTCACCGCGATCTGATCATCGAGTTGGCAGCCCGCAGCAGGGTGCCCGCGGTCTACTACGCACGCTACTTCGTCGTCGCCGGCGGCCTGATCTCTTATGGGCCCGATTTCGCCGATCAGTTCCGGCGAGCGGCCGGCTACGTCGATCGCATCCTCAAGGGTGAGAGGCCCGCCGATCTTCCCGTGCAGGCGCCGACCAGGTACGAGCTCGTGGTCAACCTCAAGACCGCCAAAACCCTGGGGCTCGAAATTCCGTCATCGGTTCTCGCGCGCGCCGACGAGGTGATCGAATGACCGCGAGGATGATGCGCCGCGAGTTCATTACGCTCCTCAGTGGCGCGGCGGCCTGGCCGCTCGCGGCGCGCGCGCAGCAGGCAGCGATGCCGGTGGTTGGATTCCTCAGCGGCGGTTCGCCCGAGCTGTTCGCGCCTTATGTTGATGCATTTCTGTCGGGCCTCAACGAAGCAGGATTCGTCAAAGATCGGAATTGCGCTATCGCGTATCGTTGGGCGCGGGGTCGCTATGATGAACTGCCGGCGCTGGCCGCCGAGCTGGTCGACCTCAGGGTTGCCGTATTCGCAGCCAGCGGTCGAACCGCTGTCGTGGCAGCCAAGGCGGCGACGTCGGTCATCCCTATTATATTCTTGATCGGCGGAGATCCGGTTCGGCTGGGCCTGGTCTCCGGCTTCCACAGGCCAGGAGGCAACGCCACTGGCGTGACCATCCTAACCCTCGCGGTCGACTTGCAGCGGCTCAGGCTATTGCGCGAAGCGTTGGGAAGAGCCGCCAGCATTGCCGTGGTATTCAATCCGAATTTTCCCCGTGCGGAAGGGCGCATGCGCGAGGTGCAGGAGGCCGCGCGCCAGACGGTGCAAGATCTGTACATAACGCCCGCCAGTAACGAAGAGGAGATCGACCAGGCCTTTGCCAAGTTCGAGCGGCGACGACCGGACGCGCTCCTAGTGGTTGGCGATCCGTTCTTCAATGCTCGGCGCCACCAGATCGTCGCGCTTGCCGCACGCTTTGCCCTTCCCGCGATCTACGATCGGCGCGATTTCGTCGCGGCGGGTGGTTTGATGAGCTACGGAACAAATTTGTCGGAGTTGTATCGGCAGCAAGGCGCGTATACCGGACTTGTTCTCAAGGGGTCGGAGCCTGCCGATCTGCCCGTACTGCAGCTCACCAAGTCCGAGCTGGTAATTAACCTCAAGACCGCCGCCGCGCTCGGCGTCAAAATCTCCGAAAGTGTGCTCGCCCGAGCCGACGAGGTGATCGAATAAGGCGCCGCGAGTTCATCGCGCTCATCGGCGGCGCGGCGCTTCGGCCGCTGGGGGCGCACGCCCAATCGGAAGTACCCGTAATTGGCTTTCTCAGTAGCCTGTCATCGGATTACGCGAGTCATCTTGTGGCCGCATTCCGCCAAGGGGTCTCCGAGGCCGGCTTTGCGGATGGACACAGTGTCAATTATGAGTACCGCTATGCCAATGGCGACTATAGCCTGTTGACATCGATGACTGCCGAACTCGTTCGCCGACGAGTGGCGGTCATCGCGGCCGGAGCGCCGCCTGCGGCAGTGGCCGCAAAGGCGGCTACCTCGACCATTCCGATTGTCTTCGTAGTCGGCTTCGATCCGATCGAAGCCAAGCTCGTTGGGAGCTACAACAGGCCGGGTGGCAATGTAACCGGCGTGCACCTAATCACGTCGCCACTTGGGCAAAAGCGTTTGGAACTGATCCTCGAACGGTGCCCAAAGCACGCACCATCAGTATGCTGGTGAATCCAACCTTTCCGAATACGGTAATGGAGGTGCG
>VAZM01000125.1 GCA_005883135.1 Alphaproteobacteria bacterium | reverse complement strand
AGTTCTACGACGAGTATCTCGCCGTCATGGATCTCGCCGCCGAGTTCTATCTGCAGACGGTGGAGACCGTGTTCGTGCGTCACGACTTGCCGAAAGGCGTGATGACCCATCGCGGCACCCGTGTCGATCCGGGCAAGATCCGTCGCGTTGCCTTGCTCACGGTCGAAGGCGAGAACGACGACATTTCCGGCGTGGGGCAAACCGAGGCGGCGCATCGGCTGTGTGTCAACATCCCGCCCGAGCGCAAGGCGCACTGGCTTCAGCCCGCGGTCGGCCACTATGGCGTGTTCAATGGCTCGCGATTCCGGGCCGAGATCGTGCCGCGTATCTCGGACTTCGTGCTGTCGAACAATTCCGCAGTCGGGCGCATCTCCGGCCGGCGCGGATCGACCAAGCTGACGGCGGTGCCACTGACCGCCGGCGCCCCGCCGCCGCCCGCGCTCGCCACCGCAGCGAACGAGTAACGCGCGCTCGTCGTCCCGGGGACCTCCGCCTCGCGAAATCTGCCCCGAAGCCGCGTCCAGCAAAGCTTTTCGTGTGATTCGTCACTTCGGGTCCTACGCCCGCGGGGTCGAACTTATTGGACCCACTGCTAAATTCGGCCCGAGCCAGCACAGAGAAATGCGTGGCCGCGCACCCCGCGGCGGCCTGGCGCCGCCGAAATGTTATGAAAGCGAATTCAAATCTTAAGGAGCACCAGATATTGTGGCGCGCAGCGCGATGAACCCCGGCTCTTGGGGAAGGGCCTTTATTTGTCGCGGGCCGTGCTGTGCCCTCTTGCCAGTATGGCAGTATTCGCCCGGGGTTGCTGCAGGGTGGATCCATGTCGGTGCGCGCGCTCCTTTATCGTCGGCCGAGCGAGCCCTCGGTCGTCCAAGTCATTTTCGACCAGGCGATCTATCCGGTGCGGATGCGCCGTCATCGCCAAGCGCGACGTTACACGCTGCGTATCGATGCCGCCTCGCGCGAGGTGGTCCTCACCATGCCGCCGCGCGGCAGCGTGAAGGAAGCCAAAGACTTCGCGCAGAAGCACGGCGGCTGGATCGCGGCGCGGCTCAAGCGGTTGCCGGAGGCGGCGCCTTTCGCCCACGGCCTCGAACTGCCGTTGCGCGGGGAACCGCATCGCATCGTCAACCGTCGCGGCGCGCGCGGCACGGTCTGGGTCGAGACCGATAACGGCGGACAGCGCCTGCTCTGCGTCGCCGGCGAGCCGCCGCACGTCAATCGCCGCGTCGGCGATTTTCTCAAGCGCGAGGCGCAGCGCGATCTCGAAACCGCAAGCCGGGACTACGCGGCCAAGCTCGGCGTTGCGATCAAACGCATCTACGTGCGCGACCAATCGAGCCGTTGGGGCTCGTGCTCGAACGCGGGCGTATTGTCGTTTTCCTGGCGGCTCATCCTCGCGCCGTCGTTCGTCCTCGACTATCTTGCCGCGCACGAGGTGTGCCATCTCGTCGAGCTCAATCACTCGCTGCGCTTCTGGCGGCTGGTGAAGCGTCTTTATCCAGAGTTCGATCGCGCCAAGGTCTGGCTCGACGTACACGGCACCGATCTGCACCGTTTTGGGCTATCCGCCCAGCGGGCGTTGGGCGACATCTGAAAATCCGCGCGGTTGACGATCAGAGTTTGATCTTCTTGACCTCGCTTGCACGGGCGGTGCAGGCGCCGATGAGAAAGCCGAGATCGGTGCCGGTCGACACGTAACGCGCCCCCATTTTCACGAACTCGGCGACCAGATCGGGACGCGTGGCGAGGCCGCCGACGCCGCAGTGTTTGCCGCGGCGGCGGCAGGCGGCGATGATCTTGGCATAGGCTTCGCGCACCCGCGGATGGTCGTAATCGCCGGGAATGCCCCAGTCGGCCAAGAGATCGTTGAGACCGACCAGCACCATGTCGATGCCGTCGACGGCGATGATCTCATCGGCGCGCTCGAGCGTTGCGGCGCTCTCGAACTGCACGATGACCATGGTGGCAGCGTTGAGCGCGGCATATGCCTCCGCCGCCGGAAACGAGCGGAAATGCAGGTGCGGCAGCCCGCTGGCGTTCGATCGCTCGCCGAGCGGAGGAAATTTGGCCGCCCGCACCACGGCCCGTGCCTCCTCCGCCGAGCGCAGGTGCGGAGCAATGACGCCGAGCGCGCCGCCTTCGAGCACGCGCGCGATGTACTCCGGCGTGTTGGCGGGGACGCGCACGAACGGGGCGATCCCGGCCTCGAGCGCCGCCATGCAGATCTGGCCGCACGCGTCGAGCGAGAAGCTCGAATGTTCGAGGTCGACATAGATGGTGTCGAAGCCGGCGGTGCGCGCGATGCGGGCGATCTCGACGGTGCGCACGAGCCGCACCGTCATGGACGCGACCACCTCGTCCCGGGCCAGCTTTTCTTTGACGTTGTTGCGCAGGATTTCGCCTATCGCCACGTCGCTCCTCCTAGTGTGGCGGTTCAGAAGTCCGCATCATTCTTGCAGCGAGTCCGAAATGCGGACTTCTGAACCAAAGCCACACTAGATCAATAAGTTGCTAGTGTCTTCGATTCCGAAGTTCGCAAACGAGGCTGCAGCACAATGATGCGAACTTCGGAATCGGGACACTAGTCTTGCCGCCACCCTTCTCTTGGCCTCGGCCATGCACCGGCGCTATGCTGCCGGTGCCGACGGTGCAAAGCGACGGAAACTATCCATGAATTATACGACGGAGTTCAAGTCGATCCGCGCGGAGGTCTCAGCCGAGGAATGGCAAGCGCGCGTGGACCTTGCCGCCTGCTATCGCCTGGTCGACAAATACGCAATGACCGACCTCATCTACAACCACATCACCGCACGCATTCCCGGCTCCGAGGACCACCTGCTGATCAATCTCTACGGCATGCTGTACAAGGAGATCACGGCCTCGAGCCTGGTCAAGATCGACGTCGAGGGCGCGATCGTTTGGAAGCCGGAGACTGATTACGGCATCAACAAATCCGGCTACGTCATCCACGGCGCGATCCACAAGGCGCGCCCGGACGTCGCCTGCGTGCTGCACACCCATACCCGGGCCGGCATCGCGGTATCGGCGATGAAATGCGGGCTGTTGCCGCTGTCGCAGACCGCGATCCGCTTCGTCGGTCATATCGGTTATCACGATTACGAGGGGCCGGCGGTGGACCTCGACGAGCGCGAACGCATCGTCACCGATCTCGGCCCGCATGACGCGCTGATCATGCGCAACCACGGGCTCCTCACCTGCGGAGCCACCATCCAGCAGGCGTTCAACACCATGTACCAGCTCGAACTCTCTTGCCGCTCGCAGGTCGATGCCATGGCGGCGCGCGCCGAGCTGGTCATGCCCGGGGAAAACGTGCTCGCGCATACCGCGCATCTCTATCAGCCGGGCACGCGCCGCCCCTACGGCGTGCTGGAATGGCCGGCGATGCTACGCCTGCTCGATGCCGAGGACCGGCATTCGGGATATCCGCCGTATTGGCACTGACGCCTGCGTCAGTAGCGGTAATCCTCGATCTTGAGCAGCGGGAACGCGCTCAAGACGTGCGGCGCGTTGGCGGGCGGCGCGGCGTGCAGATAGGTGCGGTCGAGTTCGGCGAAGGTGTTGACGCCGAGCAAGCCGAGACAGCGCTGCACCTCGTCTTCCAACAGCTCCAGCAGCCGCACCACGCCGGCCTCGCCGCCGGCGGCGAGCGCAAAGCACTGCATGCGGCCCATCCCGACCAGGTTGGCGCCCGCGGCGATCGCCTTGACGATGTCGCTGCCGCGGCAGATCGATCCGTCGATGATGATCTTGGCGCGGCCGGCGACCGCATCCACGATCTCCGGCAGCACGTCCATGGAGCCGCGGCCGTGATCGAGCTGGCGGCCGCCATGGTTGGAGACGTAAATCCATTCCACTCCGTGCTCGAGCGCGATCGCCGCGTCCTCCGCCGTAGCGATGCCTTTGATGGCGAGCGGAATCTTGAAGCGGGATTTGATGCGTTTGACCGTGCGCCAGTCGAGCCCGGCCTGGAAGGCGCGGCCTTGCACCCGTCGCCGCCCGGCGGTCACGAAGCGCTTGGCGATGTCGCGTTCGCGCCGGCTGTAATGCGCGGTGTCAACCGTGAGGCAGAACGCGGCATAGCCGTGGGCGATGGCGCGCTCGACGTGATCGTCGACCCAGCCTTCGTCGCCGCGCACATAGAGCTGATAGAAGCGCAGCGCCTTGGGCGCCGCCGCTGCCAACTGCTCGAGCCCGGGGTCGCACACCGAGCTGAGCATGTGCGCGGCGCCGAACTTGTCGACCGCGCGCACGACCGATTCGGCGCCGGCGGCATGAAAGCTCTCCAAGGAGCCGACCGGTGCGAGCACGACCGGCAGGCGAAGTTTGCGCCCGAATTCGCTGACCGAGGAATCGACCTTGCTGACGTCGCGCAACACGCGCGGCCGGAAGGCGATGGCGTCGAGCGCCATGCGATTGCGCCGCAGCGTGGTCTCCGATTCGACGCCGCCGACGATATAGTCCCAATCGTTCTGGTTCAGGTTCTGCCGCGCCTTGGCAACGAGCTCGTGCAGGTTGAGCAGATCGGCGGGCGCCGCGGCGCTGTCGTGCACGGACGCTTGCGGGGGGCTGCGGTCTTGCATGCAAACCAGATGGCGGTGAGGACGAGGCTGGCATGATGCCCGTCCTCGCGATCCGTCGTCAACCAGCCGCGGACTTGCTAGCTTGTGGCCAGGGAGAGAGGCGATGACAGCGCATGATCCGTCGGCGCCGGTCCGCATTGTCGTCATGGAGGGCGACGGCATCGGGCCGGAGATCACCGCCGCCACGATGGAGGTCGTTCGCGCGGTCGATGCCTGCTTCAAGCTCGGTCTTAGCTTCGCGCCGGTAGCGATCGGGCTTGCCGCGCTGCGCGCGCATGGCACGACCTTGCCGGAGGCCGCGCTCGCGGCCGCCAAAGCGGCGGATGGCGTGATCCTCGGCCCGGTGTCGCACAACGACTATCCGCCTTTGGCGCAAGGCGGCCGCAATCCGTCGGGCGAGCTGCGCAAGTATCTCGACCTGTTTGCCAACATCCGCCCGGCGCGCAGCCGCGGCGGCTTGCCGCCCCGCTGCGGCTCGCCGGTTGACCTCGTCATCGCGCGCGAGAACACCGAGGGCTTCTACGCCGATCGCTCGATGTTTCTCGGCTCCGGCGAGTTCATGCCCACGGCGGACCTCGCGCTTTCCGTGCGCAAGATCACGCGCGCGGGTTCGACGCGGATCGCGCAGGCCGCTTTCGCGCTCGCCGCGCGCCGGCGCAAGAAAGTGACCGCCGTGCACAAAGCCAACGTGCTGCGCGTCTCCGACGGGCTTTTCCTCGACTGCGTGCGCGCGGTGGCCTCGCGCTCACCCGGCGTGGAGTACGAGGAGCGCATCATCGATGCCATGGCTGCGCTGCTCGTGCGCGATGCCGCCGCGTTCGACGTGATCGTCACCACCAACATGTTCGGCGACATTCTCTCCGATCTCGCCGCCGAGATCAGCGGCAGCCTCGGCCTTGCCGCTTCGCTCAATGCCGGCGACGTGCACGCGGTGGCGCAGGCCCAGCACGGCTCGGCGCCCGACATCGCCGGGCAGGATCGCGCCAACCCGGCCTCCCTCATCGGCTCGGCGGCGATGTTGCTCGCTTGGCTCGGGGAGCGCAGGAGCGATGATCGCTTTCTGCGCGCCGCCGCGGTCATCGAGGAGGCGCTCGATCGCGCCATTGCCAACCCGCAATGGCGCACCCACGACCTCGGCGGTTCGTTGGGGACGAAAGCGTTCGCGGCGCGCGTCGCCGCGCTGGTGCCGGAGGTGGCCAGCTCCGCAGAGAAACGTACCGGCGGGGATCGGTAAGCCTCGCTCCGGCGTCGGGCGCGGGCCCCGCGGCATTGAAACCGACGGGGCCCTTTCTGGTCTGCTAAGGGGAGGGCGCCTGAGTGGAAATCCCAACGATTCTAATATGTTAATAGTACGTCGCAAGCCTCTGCCACAATGTTGGCACTCCCCCCTTGACAGTGCCAAAGAGCATCCCAAATCGATTGCCCGAGGGGCGACGCGCTCCACGTGCGATTGTTGTTCGCCCCGGGATACCAGCAGCAAGGGGTGCAGCATGATCACCGCATTTGCCGATCCATTCGATGCGCTGCTCAGCCTTCAGCGCGAGCTCGAAGCAAGATTTGCGAGCGACTGGCTTCACGACATGACCACCAGTCGCGGACCTTTCCCTCCCATCAACGTCTTCCAACAGGGTGACGACATCCTGGCCCTGATGGAATTGCCGGGCATCGACAAGAACGACCTGCAAATCCAGGCCCAAGCCAACACCATCCGCATCTCTGGCAGGAAGCGCGTCGACTACTCCAACGGCGTGAGCGTGCATCGCCGGGAACGCGTCTCCGGCGAGTTCGATCGGACGCTGTCGCTGCCGGTCCAAGTCGATCCGGATCGCATCAAGGCCCAGTACCGCGACGGCCTGCTCGCCTTGTTCTTGCCCAGAGCCGAGAGCGACAAGCCGCACAGCATCAAGATCAAGTGAGAACCTGGACATCAGCGCAACATCGGGAGCACGGTCATGGCTACGAGACAGGAATTGCAGGTGCAGCACAAGCGCGAGCTCGACAAGAAAGAGGAGTCGACGATACCCGCGCGCGCGTTCTTACCGACAGCCGACATCTACGAGACCAACGATGCGCTCAACGTCGTCCTCGAAATGCCCGGCGTCGACAAAAGCAGCGTCGATATCCACGTTGAAGACGGCGCTCTCAAGATCGAGGGACGACTGGATTTCTCCAAGTATCAGGGGCTGCAACCGCTCTATACCGAGTACAACGTCGGCAACTATTCGCGCAGCTTCCGCCTATCGAGCAAGATCGATCAGAACAAGATCGCGGCCGAGCTCAAGGACGGCGTGCTCTCGCTGGTGCTGCCCAAGGTCGAGGAAGCCAAGCCGCGCACGATTCAGGTCAAATGATGGAGGAAGGCCATGCAGAGATTTCATCGTGCAGCCGTCAACGATCAGTTCGACGACGCTTGCGATCTCGACGCGCTTTTGCATCCGTCCCAGGCCTTCGACCATCCTTCGGATGTAGTCGGCGATCCCGATCTGACGCTCAACGAGAAGCGTGCGATCCTCGCCTCATGGGCATCGGATGCATGCGCGCTGGAGGCGGTGCCCACCTTGCGGTGCCTGCCGGGAGGAAAGCGCCCCGTTCGCTTCGATGAGGTGATGGATGCGCTGCGGGCGCTCGACGAAGAGGCGCAACGAACGCGCCGCGCCGTCGGTGATGAGCGCGTGCGGAAACGGCCGCGGAAAATGCCCAGGAGCGGCAGCTCCGACGAGGGGCGCGGACAGCCGCTCGGCTAAGCCGACAGGCATGGAGGAAGGCAAGCAGCCAACATCGCTGTCAAGCAGGCTGCTTGCCGAGACTTCGCGTCAACAGTCGCCCGAGCCGGTCACAGAACGTCCGCGCATCCGCGGGCCGATCCCCGTCGAGCACGCGCGCTTCGTCGAACAACAAGTGTGCGGCATCCTGCTTGAAGGCCAGATCGTCGTCGCCGAGCGATGCGAGCGCCAGGACGATCTCGTGGCGCGGGTTGATTTCCAAGATCGGCTTGGCGGCGCTCTGGATGCGGCCGCTGCCGGCGAGGATCTTCTCCAACTGGCGATCGAGGCCGGTTTCCGAAGCCACCAAGCAGACTGCGCTCTCGGTCAAGCGGTCCGAGGCGCGCACGTCCGATACCGCCTCGCCCAAGGTCTCCTTGACGAAGCCGAGAAAATTCGTGACCGCCTGATCGGTCTCGCTCGCGCTCTCATCCTTGGCGTCGAGGCGCGGGATCAGCGCCAAATCCGCCGCTCCTTGGGTCACCGATTTGAACGGCTTGCCGTCGAATGCGGGGGCCGAGGTGACCCAGAAGCTGTCGATCGGGTCCGCCAACAGGAGCACCTCGACGCCGCGGGCGCGGAAGCCTTCCAGATGCGGCGAAGCTTCGAGGCGGGCCATATCCTCGCCGGCGAGATAGTAGATCGCGGTCTGGTTCGCTTTGAGCGACGCGAGGTACTCTTTCAGGCTCCGCCGGGCGTCGCCCGAGGCGGTGGTCTTGAAGCGGCACAGCGCGAGCAACGCGTCGCGCCGCTCGAAATCACCGTAGATCCCTTCCTTCAGCACGGCGCCGAAATTGTCCCAAATCTTGGCGTAGGTCGCGGGCTCCTTCTCCGCGAGCTTCTCGAGCTCGACGAGCACGCGGCTCGTGACCGCCTTCCTGATCGCCGTCAGGATCGGGCTTTCCTGGATCATCTCGCGCGACAGGTTGAGCGGCAGATCGGACGAATCGACGAGTCCGCGGACGAAGCGCAGGTAGCGCGGCAAGATCTCCGCGTCGTCGGTGATGAAGACGCGCTTCACGTAAAGCTTGATGCGGCCTTTGCGGTCGACATCGAAAAGATCGAACGGCCGCGAGCCCGGAACGAACAGGAGAACAGTGTATTCGTGCCGGCCCTCGGCGCGGAAATGCAGCGTCAGGTCGGGCTCGTCGAGCTGGCCGGCGATACTGCGGTAGAAGTCGGTGTAGTCCGCGGTCGAGATCTCGGATTTGGGCTTGGCCCAAAGCGCGGCGCCGTCGGCGAGCTCGAACGCCGTCTCCCCCGGTTTTTCCACGATGGAAATGGGGACCGGCACGTGCCCAGATTGCGCCCTGATCACGCGCTCGAGCCGGAAGCGCTCGATGTAGGACTTGGCATCCTCCGACAGATGTACAACGACGCGAGTGCCGCGGGGCGGCGCGTCCGCGAGCGCCGCCGGCGCCACCGAAAAGGTGCCCTTGCCGTCGGACGACCATTGCCAGGCTTCCTCGCTGGCGGCGCGGCGGGAGAACACCTCGACGCGATCGGCAACCATGAAGGCCGAGTAGAAGCCGACGCCGAACTGGCCGATCAAGCTCGCGCTGTCGGAGCCCTGCGCTGCTTCCAGGCGATCCATGAAGGCCTTGGTCCCCGAATGGGCGATCGTTCCGAGCCCCTGCACCAGCTCCTCGCGGCTCATGCCGATGCCGTTGTCTTCGACGGTCAGGCATTTCTTGTCGGGGTCGATCAGGATCGTGATGCGCAGCGCCGGATCGTCTCCCAAGAGCTCGGGATGGGCGATCGCTTCGTAGCGAAGCTTATCAGTTCGCGGAGGAAGACCTCCTTGTCGGAATAGACGGAGTGGACGATCAGGTGCAGCAGCCTGGCCACATCGGCATCGAAGGCGCGGCTTTCCTGACGGCTCTCATCGACGACGGTCATGATGGGCAAATCCCCTGGCATATAAGAGTGACTGCGACGACGTGGTTGAGCCGCAAACGATTTTCAAGGGCGAACAAATATGGAACCCTGCGCCGCGGGCAAGGGGCGCCGCCTGCGGCCCTCCCGGACTCAACTGAACATGATTTACCGCTGACAGGAGAGGGGCTCGTCATGATCACGCGTCGCAAGCTGTTAATGGGGGTCTGCATTTGCATCCCGTTTGCCGCGGTTCGCGCACGGGCCGGGGAGCCTTCCGCCAAGTCATTCGTGGAAGCCATCTACGCCAACTATATAGGCAAAGACTCCAAGGGATTCTTCCTTGAGACCGACGCGGCGGTGCGGCGCTATTTCGACCCCAAGCTCGCGGCGCTCATCCTCAAGGACCGCAAGGAAG
>VAZM01000511.1 GCA_005883135.1 Alphaproteobacteria bacterium | reverse complement strand
TGCCGACGAAATCGAGAAACTTGATCGGCTCAAGAAATCGGGAACGATCACCGATCAGGAATACACGCGGCTTCGCGCCAAGCTGGTGGCGTAGTCGCCGGGCGACCATCGCAGCCGTTCCGACGTCGGGTATCTATTCTGGAAATGGTCGCTACCCGGACGATGTGAAGCTCGCCCGAATTTCGTCCACCTCGCGCCATCGCTCGCGTAGAGGCAGCGCGCGGGAAAACGAGTCATCCGAATTGGTAGGAGAGCATCTGAATGAGCGCCGTGACTCCGGCGCATATCAAGAGCACGAGCCAGAACCATTTCCAGCTCCAGGCTGACAACCCGGCGGCGATGGCGGCGACTAACGAGGGAGCAAAGACTCCGACGTGGTACAGGATTCCACGGCGCACTGGGCTCGTGCCCAAGTAAAAGCTGATGACAGCAACCAATACGATCAGGACTGCAGCGCGAACCGTCGGATTCTGCACAATGGCCTTAGTGACGCCTTGCATTGGGCGAGCTTGGCAAAATTGCTGTACGGCTTCAAGAAGACGAAGGATGGCTGGTCACAGACGTCCTCCAGCAAGAAGTTCTGCGCTTGTTAAAGTGGCGGGGTACCGTTTGGAGAGGTGCTGCTTCAGCCGAGCGATCCATTCCTGGTCCCGGTCGTGAACGTCCGTCACCTCGATCCATGCGTCGATGTAGTGCTCGACGGCATAGACATGGCCGTGGCCGATCGGCGCGTCGGTTGCCATGAACATGTCAAGCGCCAATTGAAGAAGGCTTACAAGCGGATACCATCGCAATTGCCGCGACACGTCAGGGCCGCGCGGCGGCAGGATCCAATCCGGCTCGCGATAGAAGCTGCGATACTCGAAAAAGGTCACGGGGTCGCTTGCATATTGGAGGTACACGACCCGCATCGGTCCCCAGGCCGCATTGGGAGCGGAGGTCGGATCGGCAGTCTCTCCATGCTGATTCATGAACCGCGCGAACGATCCGTCGCGAAACCGGGGAAGCCAGGCGGGCGACCCCGGATTACGATGGTCGGTCAGCCAACGCCAAAGCCTGCTCGAATAAGGCGGCCCGCTCCAAAGTGCGCCGGCGAAGGGGTCGCCCAATATTTCGATCGGATCCATCGCCAGTTCGGAATTCATGGCGCCAAGACTGAGCCCGTGCAGATAAAGTCTTGGCCGGCTGTCCTTGGGAAGCGTGGTCCAGTATCCGTAGATTTCGTTGAAGAGGGCGCGTGCGACATCGGCGCCGTAACCCGGGTCCACGAGCAGGTAAAGCCAACTGGCGAGATAGGAATATTGCAGGGCGACGCTCGCGACGGCGCCATCGTGTAGATACTCGACGCTGTCCATCGCCGCCGGGTCAACCCAGCCGGTCCCGGTCGGCGTCACCACGATAAGCACGGATCGCTCGAACCCGCCGACGCGCTTCAATTCTTCCAGGGCAAGCTTGGCGCGCAGTTCCGGCGTGTCCGCCGATCGTAAGCCGACATAGACGCGAACAGGGTCGAGCGCCCGCCTGCCCGAAAAACTGCTTATGTCTTCGCGGGTCGGCCCCGATGAGATGAACTGCCGCCCCGCCCGTCCTAGCTTGTGCCAAGCGAGCAGCGAAGCGCTGCTTCCGGTTTTCAGAGGGTCGGTCGGTGGCGCGGTGTGGGGTTCGATAAGCTCGTCGTATTCCTGGAAGGACGCCTCTGCGACGCGCAGGGCTCCTCGAAAGAGAACTCCGTTGATCAGCGACCAGAACAGCACAACCGCTACGATGACGCCGATGACGGTGGACACCCGACCTGGCAAGAAGCGGTTAGCTTTTGTCGCCACGAAGCGCAGGGTCAGTCGGAAGAATCGCACGAGCGCGATCAGGATTGCGAAGACCGCCAGCGCAATCAGGGTGACTTCGAGTGGATGCACCGTATCGACCGGCTGCAGCTGCATCAACTCACGGATCGAATTCTGCCATTGCGCTGCCTGCCAGAGACAGATGACGGCAATGATCGCGCAGCCGGTCGCGGCGGCGAGCTTGGCAACGCGCAGGAAACCGTTGAGCCGCGCAACCTCCATGTAGGCCAAGAGCGAACCGCCGAGTACGCCGAGGCCGTATCCGGACGCCAGAGCACATCCCGATAGCACGCCTTGAGTCAAAAACGTCCGTGGCAGCAGCGTCGGAGTCAGAGAGGCGGCAAAAAAGAGCGCTCCTAGGAGAAGGCCTCCGGTAGAGAATGAGCGCCACAGCTCTCTACTCATACGGCCGTACCTCTCGCGCCAGGTGAATGTCCTCGTCCGGCAGCTTGTCGCGAGCCACCTGATGGCGCAAGGCGCGCCGGACGAGCGCCGCGCCCAGCACTGCATAATTCACCGGTATCAAGGTCGATGACCACCTTCATCATCGAGGCGTGACAAGCGCTCTGATTGAAATCGTAAGGACGAGGACTTCGGGTTGAAGTCTTAATCAGAAAGAGCTACTGGCGTAATCGCGCACTGGTCGGCTTGATCCGATCCGCGAGAGGCATCCAACATATTCAAACGGACGAGGAGATTCGCCATGCGGGCCGCCGATGTCATGACTCCTGATCCGGTTTGCATTTCCCCTGACGCCTCGATCAGCGAAGCAATCGGAGTGATGCTGGAGCGCAAGTTCAGCGGCTTGCCGGTCGTGGACGCGCGCGGTTCCCTGGTCGGAATGGTGACCGAGGGCGATCTGCTACGCCGGACTGAAACGGGGACCCAACGCAAGCGGCCGAGGTGGATCGAATTTCTGTTGGGTCCGGGGCGCCTCGCGACCGAGTACGTGCAAACGACCGGGCGCAAGGTCGGCGATGTGATGACTCCGGAGGTGCGAACGGTAACAGAGGATGCCCCGCTCGATGCGGTCGTCCATCTCATGGAACGCCACCAGATTAAGCGTGTGCTTGTGGTCCGCGACGGTAAGCTCGTCGGTATCGTGACCCGCGCCAATCTATTGCAGGCGCTGCGGGGAGACGAAGCCGGGCCCGGCCACCGACGCGTCCATTCGCGAGCGGCTCTATGCGGAGCTCAAGAGCCAGCCGTGGGCTCCAGTCGGCCTCATCAACGTCGTGGTGCGCAATGGAGTCGTGCACCTTTCCGGCACACTGTTCGATGAGCGGCATCGCGGGGCAATCCGCGTGGCCGCAGAACGGATTCCCGGGGTCAAGACCATCGAGGATCACCTCGTGTGGGTCGACCCCATCTCCGGGATGATCATGCCGCCGTTCGAAGCCGTCACGCCGCCGCGAGATAAAGCCTCCTGATTCCGGAGGGATAGCGGCCGGAGCGATCTGATCCGGATGGATCCGAAGCTGCGGGGTGCTCGGCAGCTCAGTGCATCTTGCCGCGACCCAAGAAGCCAAAGCACGTCCTTAGGTGCGCGTAATCCTTCGCTGTTTTCGCAAGGAAGTTGTGCTTGCAAACCTTGCGGCAGAAGCGCAGGCCCCAGTGGTGGTAGCAGACAAGACCAAACTTGCCGCCACAGTTTGCGCAATGGT
>VAZM01000510.1 GCA_005883135.1 Alphaproteobacteria bacterium | reverse complement strand
CGACGGCAGCGCCGCGTGCGCCTTGGCAGGCGTCCATGCCGTGCTCACGCTCGACGATCTGGCGCCGGTTCTCGCCAAGCGACGCATGCTGCGCCACTCCAATTCCGGGGCGCCGCTCGATCGCTACTGGTCGTTCGCGCTCGCCGATGGGGAAGTATCCTATGTCGGGGAGCCGGCCGCCATCGTGCTTGCCGACAACCGCTACGTCGCCGAGGACGCGGCCGCAATAGTCGCAGTCGACTATGACGTGCTTGCGTCCGTGGCGGACGCGCGGCGCGCGATCGAGCCGACTGCGCCTGCGGTAAGGCGCGAGCTCAACACCAACATCGCCGCCGCCTACAAAGTCGCCTATGGCGATATCGACGCGGCGTTCGCAGCTGCCGCGCACGTTTTTCACGAGGAGCTCTGGCAACATCGCGGCGGCGCCCATCCGATCGAAGGCCGCGGCATCCTGGCGGAATGGCGCGAGGACAGCATGACGGTGTGGGCCTCGACGCAGAAGGCGCACGACCTGTTCCAGTCTTTGACCGCGCTGCTCGATTTCGATGAAAGCCGCTTGCGCGTGGCAACGCCCGATGTCGGCGGCGGCTTCGGTCCCAAGCTCTGCGTCTATCCTGAAGACATCGCGGTGGTGGCGGCTTCGAAACTAGTCAAACGGCCGGTCAAATGGATCGAGGACCGACGCGAGCACTTCACCAACGCCGCCCAGGAGCGCGACCAATATTGGTCGCTCGACATCGCGGTGGACGCGCAGGCGAGACTTCTCGGCATCCGTGGCCGGCTGATCCATGATCTCGGGGCGTATGCCCTGCAGGATGTCAACATCCCCTACAACTCGGCGTCGATGCTGAGCGGCCCTTACGTGCTTCCGGCCTTGGCCATGGACGTGGTGGTCGCCGCCACCAACAAGACGCCGGTGTCGTCGGTGCGGGGCGCCGGCTATCCGCAGGCGGCCTTCGCCATGGAGCGGCTGATGGATCGCCTGGCGCGCGAGCTGCGGCTCGACCGCGGCGAGGTGCGGGCGCGCAATCTCATTCCGGCGGAGAAGATGCCCTACACCAAGCCGCTCAAGGCGCGCTCCGGCGCTGGCGTGTGCTACGACAGCGGCGATTATCCCGCCGCGCAGGCGCAGGCGCTGCGCGCGGCGGGGTGGGAGGATTTTCGCCACCGGCAAGCCGCGGCGCGACAATCGCGGCGCTATATCGGCATCGGTCTAGCGCACGGCATCAAAGGCACCGGGCGCGGTCCGTTCGAATCCGGCCTGGTGCGCGTCTCGAACACCGGACGCGTGTCGGTGTTCACCGGCGCCGCCGCCATCGGGCAGGGGCTGCGCACGGTGCTTGCGCAGATTTGCGCGGGCGAGCTCGGCCTGCGGGCGCAGGACGTCACCGTCGTGCCGGGCGATACCAGCTTCGTCTCGCTCGGGCTCGGCGCCTTTGCCAGCCGTCAAACCGTGACTGCCGGTTCGTCCGTGCTTCTTGCCGCGCGGGCGGTTGCCGACAAGGCGAAGAAGCTCGCGAGCCATGTGCTCGAGGCGGCGGAGCACGATCTCGAGATCGCGGACGGCGAGGTGCGCGTGGTCGGCGCGCCGCAACTTTCCATCAAGCTCGGCGAGCTCGCGCGCATCCTCAAAGGCGCGCCCGGCTATGGCTTCCCAGCGGATATCGAGCCCGGCCTCGACGCCAGCGTCAATTGGCGCACCGACGCGCTCGCTTACGCCAACGCCTGCCACGTCGCCGAGGTCGAGGTCGATCCCGAGACCGGCGGCGTCAAGCTCCTCAACTACGTGGCGCTCCAAGACTCCGGAACGTTGATCAATCCCCTCCTGGTCGACGGCCAGGTGCGTGGCGGCGTGGCGCACGGCATCGGCAATGCGTTGCTGGAGTGGATGGGATACGACGAAACCGGACAGCCGCTCACCACGAGCTTCGCCGATTACCTGTTGCCGAGCGCCACGGAGGTGCCGGTGATCGCGACGCTCTACAAAGAGACGCCGTCACCGCTCAATCCGCTCGGCGCCAAGGGCGCGGGCGAGGTGAGCACCATCCCCGCGGCGGCCGCGGTAATCTCCGCCATCGAGGACGCGTTGCAGCCTTTCGGCGTGCGCATTGCGCAGACACCAATCATGCCGCAGAAGCTGGTCGAGCTCATTGCCAAGCTGCCGCCGCTCCGGGAGGGCTGAGGCAGCTTCCGCAACCGCACGCCGTGATCACCTTCAAGCCGTCCACAAATGCGAGAATTGCGTGGCGACGACGCGCTCATACGGCACGTCGCCGGTGAGGATGCCCACGTCGCGCGAGAATTGGTTCATGCCGGCAACGAAGCCGCGCGAGATCGAAGCATCGTAGTATGGAAGATCGCGGCGGATGAGCTCGGCGATGAGCTCGGCTTCCGAGGGCGGAAAAAGTTTGCGGCCGATCTCGCTCGCCCGCGCGACATTCGCCTTCAGCGTGGCTTGCGCCTTGACCACGGCGCGCACGGCGGCAGCCGCGGTCTCGGCCGAGCGCTCGATCAAGCGGTCGGTCGTGGCGATCGAGGCCATGGTGTAGTTGAAGCACGGCTTCGGTCCGTCGCCGCGCCGCACATCGAGCACGACGGTGCCGACTCCGCGCCGCACCGCGACTTCGGCCCCCATGCCGTTCGCCCAGAAGCCATCGAGCTTGCGCTCCTCCAGCGCCTTGGCGGCGGTGACGCCAAAGTTCACCCCGGCCCCTTGCGCGCCGGGCACGGGTGCGATCTTCACCTGGTCGCGCGCAAGGTCGATGCCGGCTTCGACGAGCAGGCGGCGCAGACCCATCTCGACCCACGGCGCGGCGCCGATGCTGCGCCCTTTCACCACGTCGAGATCGCCGCGCTTGGCGCCGAGGTCTGTGTGCATGA
>VAZM01000509.1 GCA_005883135.1 Alphaproteobacteria bacterium | reverse complement strand
TCGGCGCTGCCGCCCGGCGGGATCGGCGGTCCGGAGACGCCGGGGACGCCGTCCTGCTGCCATGGCGGCGTGAGGCCGTGCCAGTGGATCAGGCTCGGCTCCTCGATCCTGTTTTCCAGCCGCACGCGGAATCGCTTGCCCACCTCCGTGCGAATCCCGAACGTGCCGTCGGGCTGGCGGACGCCGAGCACCGAGGCCGGCTTGCCGTTCACCTCGATGCTGCGGCGTTCGATCCGCAACACGGTCGGCAGAGCGGCATCCGCGTTCGGCTGCGCGCGCGCCGACGTGGTGGCGGCCGAAGCCGCGGCGGCGGAGACGAGGAACGCGCGGCGTGAAAGCATGGGCTAAGCCTCCTCGGGCGGGCGCGGGCGCCTGCTGGGGTGATAGCGAGGGTATCGTTTGCGCGCGTTGCCGTGAAGCAGGCTGCGCGTCTTCACTCATCCGGCCCGCAATAGGAAAGCGATCGCCACCCCTGCCGCCAGTGCCAGAAACGAAAGCAACGTCATGACCGGTACCGGCGGCCAGGGAGCAGGGCCGCTACCCATGACCATGGCCGGGGCGGCAGAAGGGGCGGCGTGAGCGCCCTGTGCGCCATGCATGCCGTGCGCGGCGGCCGCCGCCGGGCGCACCGTCATCATCCCGTGCTTGAGATGATAAGCCACCAACCACCAGTTCATCGGATAGGCGAAGATGAAGCCGACGAGCAGGCCCATCGACATCACGAACCAGAAGTGCGGCGTCGTCGGATCGGCCGCGGACGCGATGCGGGACTTCAATGCCATCACCGTGGGCACCATTCCGGCCATCAACAGGTTCATGGAGAGCAGTTCCGAGATGAACGTGCTGCTGAGCGCGCGCAAATATGAGCCTCCCGCCATGTCGCGCATGAAGAGCGCCTGGAAAATCGTCCAACCAAAGGCGAAGCCGAGAACGTACTCGAGGACGATCTCGGCCAAGCCGGCGAGCCCAAGCACGCTCGAGAGCGCGGCGCCGGCAATAATGCCAACCCCGTCGCCGGCGACGCAGTGCATCGTCGATCCCAGCGTCTGCCGCCAGCGCGCAGCGACGTAGCGCTCGTGCAAGCCGGGCAGCGGCTCGCGGCAGCCGAGCACGTAGAGGAACGCACCGACCACGCCGGTATATGCGGTCAGCAGCACGAATCCCCATTTGAGCACCGGAGATTCCGGCGTGGTGCGGATGTCCACCGCCACGAACAGCAGTGCTGCGGCCGTCAACACGAACCACAGCAGAATCACCCCTTCCAACATCGAAACCTCCCCGCACCCGACGCGGCCTCGATCATTTCACTACAACATTTTGCCTGAATCGCAGCGGAATCTCGCGCAAATCGCTCCGGGGCGGGGGAGATGGGCGGGATCGCCGAACGTGGTTGGACACGAATTTTCGCTGCTGCCGCGCTGCTTCTGGCCGGCTTGGCTGGGGATTGCCACTCGCCCGCCTGGGCGCAGGGTCAGCGGTCGGAGCCGCCGCCCGCCTCCCCGCCCGCCACCTTGACCGGCGATTGGGGTGGGCTGCGGTCCTATCTCGACCGCAACGGCGTCACCATTACGCTCAACTACACCAACGATTTTCTGGCGAATGTCAGCGGCGGCATCAAGCCCGGCGCCGTCGCAATCGGAATCTTTCAGCCGCAGCTCGATATCGATCTGCAAAAGCTCATCGGCTGGGAGGGCGGCAAATTCCATACCCACGGGCTCATCACCCATGGGCCGCTTTTCAGCCCGACCTATCTCGGCAACATTCTGGCCGTGTCGAATCTCGAGGCCGGGCCGGTCGCCCGGCTCTATTCATTCTGGTACGAGCAGAATGCCTTGGCCGGCAAGTTGTCGGTTCGTGCCGGCCTGATGTCGGCGGACAGCCAGTTTCTCCAGAGCCAGACCGCGGCGAATTTCATCAACAACGGTATCAGCTGGCCGACGTTCCTGGCCGCCAATCTTCCGGCCGGAGGCCCAGCCTATCCGCTCCCTGCTCCCGGCGTTCGCGTGCGCATCCAGCCCGTCGATGAGTGGGCATTTCAGGCTGCCGTGTTCAGCGGTGACCCCAGCGGAGGCAACGGCTCCAATCAACCTGCGACGCTTCCGACCGGCACGGTCGTGAGCTTTCGCGGCGGCGCGTTTTTCATCGCCGAAGCGAGCTATTTGCCCAACCAGGGCAAGGATGCCAAAGGCCTTCCCGGCGCTTACAGACTCGGAGCTTGGTATCACACCAGCTCGCGATTTGCCGATCAGCGCGTCGACAACACCGGCCTTTCGCTTGCGGACCCGCAGTCGACCGGCATCCCGCTCGACCACACCGGCGATTCCGGCGTTTACGGCGTCATCGATCAGATGCTTTATCGCGTACCCGGCAGCGACGACAAAGGCCTCTCGGCATTCGTTCGCGCCGGCGGCGTGCCGAACGATCGCAATCTGATCAATTTCTATGCCGATGGGGGTTTCGTCTACAAAGGACTCATCGCTCGCCGGCCGAACGACAAGGTCGGGATTGCCGCCGCGTATGCCCGCGTCGGCGACAATGCGCGCGGGCTCGACGGCGATACCGCATTGTTCGGAAACTTTCTCTATCCGATACGCAGCGGGGAAACCATGATCGAGATGATGTACCAGGCGCAGGTAACGCCCTGGTGGATGCTGCAGCCGGAGGTGCAATACATCATCCGTCCGGGCGGCGGGGTTCTCAACAGCGACGGAAGCTTGCGGCCGAACGCGTGGGTGATTGCCGTGCGTTCGGCGCTGAGTTTCTAAAGTTTGCCGTATAAGCTGTCGCTCGAGCGAACGCGAGGGTGCAAGCGATGAAGATCGTCGATATGAGCCATGTGATGAACGTGCATACCCCCGGATGGGTCGGTTATGCCGGCAACAGGATGTACTACGCGCAGAACCTGCAGACGCAGATGATCGTTGCGCAGCGTATCGAGACCGCGCTTCACGTCGGCACCCATTTCGACGGCGCCATGCATGCAACCGACGATCCCAAGGGCGACATGGCCTCGCT
>VAZM01000508.1 GCA_005883135.1 Alphaproteobacteria bacterium | reverse complement strand
CGCGTGCACTACGCCGGCTTCTTCGACCCCGGCTTCGGTTACGCCGGCGCCGGCGGGCGCGGCGCGCGCGCGGTGCTCGAGGTGCGCTCGCGCGAAGTGCCGTTCATCCTCGAGCACGGGCAGATCGTGGGCCGCCTCGTCTACGAGAAGATGCTGGCGCGGCCCAACTCGCTCTACGGCGAGCACATCGGCTCGAATTACCAGGCGCAGGGGCTGAAGCTCTCGAAGCACTTCCGCAGCTGACGCGCGGGGCGGGCAGTTTGCGCGCGTTGCGCCCTCATGCTGAGGAGCAGCGCAGCGCGACGAAGGCGCAAGTTTTTCCACAGGCGAGCCGCGCTGCGATGCGTCTCGAAGCATGAGGGCGAGTCCACCGGCTTGTCCTCCTCCTTCGAGACGCGCGCATCCGTATTGGAGTCTGCCGCAGCCCTTCCGTTGCGCGCTCCTCAGGATGAGGACGAGCATTGCGTGGTGTGCGCGGGTATGACGCACGGTTCTGGCCGGTCCTTGCGACCTAGCCGCTTGCCGGCGCCGCTTCAGCTGGAGGGCTTTGGTGCCGCCGCAACGGGCCGCGCTGTGCCAATAAGCGACATCGCCTCTTGCCGCGGCCCGACATAAGATGATCCCGCCAAAGTCGCCGCAACGAGCGACACGGCGCAAGAAAAGCGCAAGGGGAGGTCGTGCTATGCAACGGCGTGCAGTGTGGGCGCTGATCCTGACGCTGGTCATGGCGCTGACGGCGGTTGCTGCCGCGCCGGGAGCGCGCGCCGGCGATTTTCCATCGCAGCCGCTGCGGCTGATCATCGGCTTCCCGCCGGGCTCGGCCGCCGACATCACCGCCCGCCTGGTCGGCGCCCACATGAGCGAGACGCTCGGCCAGCAGCTGGTGATCGAGAGCCGCACCGGCGCCGGCAGCGGCATCGCCGCGGAGTTCGTCGCGCGCGCGCCGGCGGACGGCTATACCTTGTACATCGGTACGTCCTCGAACCTGACGAACGCGGCGATCAATCCCAATCTCCGCTTCGACTTCGCCAAGGATTTCGCGCCGGTCACGCCGCTCACGCTCTTGCCGCTCATCCTCGCCGTTAATCCCTCGCTCGGTGTGGCGAGCGTGCAGGAGCTGGTCGCCTTGGCGAAATCGAAGCCGGGCGAGCTCACCTACGCGTCGGTCGGGATCGGCACCGTGCCGCATCTCTCCAGCGAGCTGTTCGCCGTGCGCACGCACATCAAGCTCGTGCACGTGCCCTACCAAGGGAGCCCGCCGGCAGTCACCGATCTCCTCGCCGGGCGCGTCTCCATGATGCTGGGGGTGGCCTCGACGATGCTGCCGCATGTCGATTCCGGCAAGCTCAAGGCCTTGGCCGTAAGTTCAGTCAAGCGCGCGCACGTCGCGCCGAACGTGCCGACCATGGTCGAGGCCGGGCTGCCCGATTTCGAGGCCGGCGTCTGGTTCGGCCTGGTGGCGCCCGCCGGCACGCCGCGTCCGATCATCGACAAGCTCAGCGCGGCCGCCAATGACGCCCTCGCCGCCAACGAGGTCGCGGCCAAGCTGCGGGCGCAAGGCTTCGAGCCGATGGGCGGACCGCCCGACGAATTTGCGCAATTCATTGCGCGGGAGACGGTCAAGTGGACCGCCGCCGCCGAGGCTGCCGGGCTGAGGAAGTAGCGGGCGGACGGCTCGGCCCTCGTCCTGAGGAGCGGCGCGTGGTTCGAGAAGCCCGCCCTCACCCTGAGGAGCGCGAAGCGCGTCTCGAAGGGCGAGGGCGGGCACCTCACCATGAGGGCGCCGTCTCGAAGGATGAGGGCGGACGCGGCATGGAGGATCACGTTCACGTCGAGGGAATAGCTCACGACTCATCCGCATGGAGGACGCCATAGACGGCCTGCTTGTCCATCGGATCGACCAGAGACTTCATGGGTCGAGAGGTCCAGCGGAACGGCGGGCGGGCACGCAACGGACGGCGCCAGGCGAGCGCCTCGGCAAGCAGTTCCGAGACGATCGTGCCCATGGATCGGCCTTCCCTTTTGTGGATGGCCTTCACCTCTCGCAGAATAGGGCCGTCAATATCGAGCGTGGTTCTCATGGTGGTTGATGTTAAGCATGTGAGCATCTGATGTGAAAACCCCGCTCGGATAGTAACTTGTAGGGCGCAATCGCTCAGTGCAGGGAGGCGCGAACAAGCGGCCTGCAGCCGCGTTATTCTCCTGACACATAGGTCCGATCGTGCCCAAGCCGTCATTGGAGCGCAGCGGCGAAAAGCTCGCCGACAGCGCAGAAAAGATCAAACGCAGTACATACGGCGTTGAGGACAGCGCCGAACGCACGACTCAGCTCGCGGCCGACCGCACCGTCTTTGCCGCTGAGCGCACCTACGCCGCTTGGGTGCGCACCGGCCTCTTGGCGCTGGCGAGCGGCATTGGGGCGAAGGCGCTACTTTCCGAAGTTGTTCCCCAGTGGTTGATCATTGCCACTGGCAGTGTCCTCGTCTTGTTCAGCGCATTCTGTTTTGGGGCAGCAGTATGGCGCCATCTCGAGCCGGGCGTGCCGCCACCGCCAGTCGATGTGTCACGCATCCCGGCCTGGGTTTTGGTTGCCATCAACGGGTTTCTGGCCCTCGTGGCACTTGCTGCGCTTGTAGGCATATGGTTCGGCCGGACTTCTGGCGTGTCACATTGACCGAACTTCATCCGACACGGGGCGCGGTTCCCGTTGCACGGTGCGCGTCGCCAGCTTTGGCTCTTGATCTCACGGCCCATGCACAAAGGCCGCCCGGGAGCCAAGCCGGGCGGCCTGTGGGACGAACTGCCGGCACGAGCCGGTTCCATCCATCCCTGTC
>VAZM01000124.1:363-10190 GCA_005883135.1 Alphaproteobacteria bacterium | reverse complement strand
GGTGACGGGGGAGCGTCGTGATGCATACGCGACTTTTGATCGCGCTTTTGACTGGTTGTTTTGTCGCCGGCAAAGCTGTCGCGGCCGAGTTACCGCTCGCGCCACCGCCGCAGCTCTCCTATCCAGGTCGTCTGCTTCCAGTCGAATGGACCGGCCTCTATTTTGGAGCGAATGCCGGTTACGGATGGGCCAAGGGATCATCACACACAATTTTCACGGGCGCGTTGACTGGCAACACGACAACACCATTTGGAGTTGGCCCAACCGAGCTGGGCGGTACGGACGTGTTGGGCTCCAGCAAGCCAACCGGCGCCATTGCTGGAGGTCAAATAGGTTTTAACTGGCAGACGGGGATGGCCGTCATTGGTGCGGAGGCGGACGGTCAGTGGTCCGGTCAGCAGACCACCACCCCGGTTTTCTGTACGCCTACCTGCACCGCGACTTCGACAACGAAGATTAAATCCCTCGCAACCGGACGAGCGCGTGTCGGTTTGGCCTTTGATTCGCTATTGCCTTACGTCACGGCAGGGGCTGCGTTGGTAAATGCTGAAGACAACTTGACGCTGACGGCGGGAGGAGTGACCGGAGCCTTCCAGTCACAATCGGCGACCGGGCTGGGATGGACCGCGGGCGCAGGAGTCGATGTGGCGCTGTCGAGCAACTGGTCCGCGCGATTCGAGTATCTTCACATCGAAGCCAACGGTCTCAAACACGGCGACATCCGGATACCCGGTATCCTGGGGGCGGGTGCTGCCACGGAGTCCGCCAGCTATCGCGACGATATCCTTCGTTTTGGCGTGAACTATAGGTTCGGTCCGCGTGGCGGTCCTGGTGTGCTCGAGGCTCCGATTTCGGCAAACACGTTCGCGATCAACTACGATTTCTTGCCGAGCGTGGCTTACGTCGCGGAGACGGCGACGCCTGGCAAGCCGCAGCAGGCGAGCGCTGCACCCATTCCTGCCAAGCCGCAGCAGGCGACCGCTGCGCCTATTCGCACCGCCGACGCCGCGCCGGAAACCACGTCGATCCCAATTCAGCCAAATCCTGCGAAGTCGGCCGAGCCGAATTCTGCGAAGCCGGCTGAGCCAAATTCTGCGAAGTCGGCTTTCAAAAACTTTAACGAAATAGGCGCCCTCGATGAGGGGGATACGATTGTCCTTCCCAAAATTTCTTCGAAGAAGCCGCGCGAAAGAGAAGAAGAAGAGAGCCAGCGGTTGAAGCGCATCATGGCTATTTGCTCAGGCTGTTAGCCACGCACCTGACAATCTGATTCGGGCATACGAGAACCCCGGAGTGGCGCGGGCCACCGGTCGCGGGTCGGCGTGCGGCCCTCGCTGATGGCGTCGGCAGCCGTTGTCACTTCGAGGATTCGATCGTTACCTAGGTGGCTCGAGGGTGTTCTGCCCAATGTCGACTGGAGCGTGGCTCAATCGGCGCGGATGTGCGCGTCGTGGACGACCTTGCTCCATTTTGCGATCTCGGCCTTGATGCGGGCGCCGAACTCGTCGGGCGTGTTGGCGACCGGAGCGAAGCCCAATGCTTGCAAACGCTCCTTCACGTCGGGCGCGGCAACGGCCTTCGCGATTTCGCCGCGCCAGCGCTCGATCACGTCGTTCGGCGTGCCGCCCGGCGCCACAATGCCGGTCAGCGTGTCGCTCTCGAGATCGGGAACGCCGGCTTCGGCGTTGGTCGGTACCTCCGGCAGCGCCGCCGCGCGCTTGACGCTGAGCACCGCCAAGCCGCGCAATTTTCCCTCCTTGATGTTCGTCATGGCCGGCGGAAGCGCCGTGAATGCGATCGGGGTATGCCCGCCGATGGTCGAATTGATCGCCAGCGCCGCGCTGTTGAACGGCACGGTGACAAGATCGAGCTGGTATTGCTGCTTGAACAGTTCGCCGGCGAGATGCGGAGTCGAGCCGGTGGAGGGCTGCGCGAAGCTGTACTTGCCGGGATTCGCCTTCACCAGCTCGATCAGCTCCTTGAGCGTCGGTGCCGGAAAGCTGGGGTGGACCGAAACCACGTTGGGAGAGGCAGCCACCAAAGTGACCGGCGCAAAGTCCTTGACCGGGTCATAGGGAACTTTCGCATACATGCTCGGATTGACCATGAACCCGGTGCTCACCACGAGCATGGTGTAGCCGTCGGCCGCCGCATGCGCCGCCGTGGCCACGCCGGTGTTGCCGCCGGCGCCGGGCATGTTTTCGATGTAGACCTGCTGCCCTAAGCTCTCCGACAATTTCTGCGCGACGATGCGTCCGATGACGTCGGTGGGTCCGCCGGCTCCGAACGGCACGATCAAACGGATCGGCCGGACGGGATACCCATCGGCCCACGAATAGCCGCTCCCGGCCAGCACGCACAGGAGCGCGGCAACACATGCGAGCGCGCGCACGGGCCTCGCCACTCGATCCTCCCTTAGGTTTTTATTGATGCTATCATCTCCCGCGCGCGCCGCGTAGTAAACCCCGCGGCGGCTTCGGCGGGTTTTCGCCAGCAAGCGCTCGGCGCTCTTGCGCAAAAAGGAATCGTCATGACGGCACGAAAAATTACACGCCAGGACCTTCGCGACGCGGCCGAGAAATACAAGAATTGGGGCAAGTGGGGACCGAACGATGAGATCGGCACCCTCAACTACACCCGTGCCGAGGATATCGTCGCCGCGGCAAGCCTGGTGCGTAAAGGCAAGGTCATCTCGCTGGCGCTCAATTTCGATCACACGGGTCCGCAGGGCGCCAAGAGCAACTATCCGGCGATGGGTCGCACCAACCCGATCCACACCATGATCCGCACCGGCACGGACGCCTATTCCGGCGTGCTCGACAAGCGCGGCATCCGCGCCGCCGACGACATGGTGACCATGCCGTTGCAGTGCGGCACGCAATGGGACGGGCTCGGTCACGTCTTCTACGAAGACCGCATGTGGAACGGCTACGACTGCCGCGAAGTCACCTCGGCCGGCGCGCAGAAGTGCGGCATCGAGAAGACCAAGAATAGGATGGTCGGCCGCGGCGTCCTCCTCGACGTCGCGCGCGCGCTCGGCAAGGAGGCGCTCGACGACGGCTACGGCATTACCTGCGACGATCTCGATCGCACCGCGCAGGCGCAGGGGGTGAGCCTCAAGCGCGGCGACTACGTCATCGTGCGCACGGGCCAGATGGAGCGCTGCCTCAAGGCCGGCAGCTGGGACGGCTATCCCGGCGGGGACGCGCCGGGCTTTGCCTTCGAGACGCTCGCCTGGGTGGCGCGCACGGAGCTCGCGGCGCTCGCCAGCGACACCTGGGGCTGCGAGGTGCGGCCGAACAACACCGAAGGCGGGATCAACCAGCCCTGGCACTGGATCACCATCCCGATCATGGGCATGACCATGGGCGAGATTTTCTATCTCAAGGACCTGGCAGAGGATTGCGCGGCCGACAAGGTCTACGAGTTCATGTTCGTCGCCCCCGCCATTCCGATCACTGGCGCGGTGGGATCGCCGACCAATCCGCTGGCGATCAAGTGATCGGCGCGTGCGGGCAAAGCCGTTCGTTTGTTGTTGAAGCACTTCGGCGCGTGGACTGAACAGGAACACGGCCGCGAACTCCGTCTTACCCTCCCCTTTGTGGGGAGGCACAGGCGGCCTTCGGCCGCCGTCGTTGCCGCTAAGAACGCCGACGCGGTGCGTCGGCTATGCGCCAAAGCGCAGCGGAGGCGGGCGGGGTGGGGGTCGTGCGGTCAGGCCTCAGTGGCGCCGCCCGCGATACACCGCGCCACCCCCACCCCCAACCCCTCCCCAGCCGGCTGCGGGCTTGCCCGCTTCCGGCACAATCTTAAGCGACCAAACCCCGGCAAGCCGGGGTTTGGTTGGGGGGAGGGGAGTAGACCGAGCGCGTGGTGAGAATTGCAGATGCCGCCTGTGACGATTTCATGTCACACGAACCTGCCCTAATGCCGTTTGCCAGAATCACTGCAAATCCATCGCCGAGACTCGAACATGATCTTCAACATGATCTTCGCCATCAACCCACTGGTCGCCTTGGGCGTCGTCGCCTCCACGGCCGCGACCGACGCCGCCTACGTGTTCTTCACCGCCGCCGTGACCAGCAGGCGCCGTGTCTGGGCCGCGAATTGGAGCGCGATCTGGTACATGCTCTCGGCGTTCGCGGTAATCAGCTACACCGAGAATGCCTTCTACGTGGTGTTTGCGGCGCTCGGCTCCTGGCTCGGGGCCTACGCCTCGATGACTTGGCTGCGCCACGCAAAAAGTCTCCCGCTGCCGCGCCACGACCCGCCGCCGCGGCACGACCCGCCATAGCTTATGCATCGTCATGCCGCTCCCACTCAGAGAGGATCAGCCCCATAGCCGCTTGCTGGCGATCGCCGCGCCCTCGCTGAGCGCGCGCAGCTTGGCCCAAACGATGCTGTCGGCTACCATTGGATCGCGCCGCACCGAGGTGCCGAAACCGCAATCAACGCCGGCAATGAGGCGCTCCCGGTCGATCACCTCGGCGTAGCGACCGATCCGCTGTGCCACCAGGCGCGGGTGCTCGACGAAGTTGGTGGTCGAGTCGATGATGCCGGGAATGAGAATCTTGTCGTCCGGGATGTCGACGGTCTTCAGATCTTCCCATTCGTGCTCGTGGCGCGGATTGGCGGCTTCGATGCTAATCGCCTGCGGGCGCGCCTTGAACGCGATATCGATGATCTTGGTCAGCGGCAGATCGTGGGTGTGCGGGCCCTCGTAGTTGCCCCAGCAGATGTGCAATCGCATGCGCTCGGCAGGCAAGTCGGCCGTCGCAGCGTTGAGCGCTTCGATGTTGCGCTCGGCAATTTTGCGGAACTCGTCGTCGCTCAGGTCGCGATACTGATTGTTGCGCGCAGAGGCGAGGTCGGGCGCATCGATCTGCAGTAGGAAGCCCGCTTCGACGATCGCCCGATACTCGGTCTTGATCACGTCCGCCAGCGCCGCCACGTAGGCGTCCTCGGTCGGATAATGCAGGTTGATGACGAACCGCGTGAGGATGCCGGGCGAGGGTGCCGTCATGAACGCGTCGACGGGCTTCGCCTTGTTCGCAGCCGCCTTGAGGTTGGCGAGGTCGCGGTCGAGAGCGCTGCGATCCTGATAACGCAGTGGCCCGACGCAACCCGGAAACGGCAGGTCGGCGAAGTTGCGCCGGCGGTCGGCGAAATCCGGATGCGCCAGGAGATCGCGCCCGATCATGATGTCGCGGCCCTTCTCGGCGGCGCGCGGATCCGGCGCGATGCCGGCGACGCGGTGCCGAATGTAGGTGGTGTAGGACGGCTTGCTCATCTCGCCGTCGCTGACCACGTCGATGCCGGATGCGATCTGCCGTGCGATGACTTCGTCGACTGCCTTGGCAGTTTCCGCCTCGAACACGGCGGCATCGACGGCGCGGCCTTGCTCCCGCTCGAGGACGAAATCGACCAGCGGTTTCGGCCTCGGCAGGCTGCCGGTGTGGGTTGTGAGGATGCGGTCTTTGCTAGTTTTCATGCAGCACTCCGGCGTCAGGGGTGACTGGGCGGATCGTAGCTCGGATCGGGTCCTTCCTTGCCATCCTCCGTCTGCATGTCATTGTGCGCCGCGCGCGGCCTGCAAACCAAACGTCGCGGCTGACAGGATCGAACGGTTGAACCCATGATGCTCGGACACAATCGAAGAATGACCGGGGCGGAATGCCTCGCCGACATGCTCAAAGGCTACGGCGTGACCCACGTCTTTCACGTGCCGGCGGTGCTGCGCAAAACCTTCGCGGTGATGGAAAGCCGCACCGACATCAAGCGCCTGCACGTGCACGGTGAGAAGGCCGCCGCCTACATGGCCGACGGCTACGCCCGCGCGTCGGGCAAGCCCGGCATCTGCGCCGCGCAGGTGATCGGCGCGCTCAACCTCGCAGCCGGGCTGCGCGATGCCTGGCTCGCCCACTCGCCGGTGATCGCCATGACGGGCGGGCGCGAGCCCAGGACCAAGTTCCGCAAGGTCTACCAGGAGGTCGACGACCTGCCGGCGTTCGAGCCGGTGACCAAGTTCAACGCCACCATCGACGACGTGGCGCGCTTTCCCGACATGGTGCGGCAGGCGTTTCGCGTCGCGACCTCCGGGACGCCCGGCCCGGTGCATCTGCAATTCCGCGGCAACGAGGGGCAGATCGACGCCGAGGAGGCGGAGATGGAGCCCATGTGCGAGCCGCAATTCGCGCGCGTGCCGCCCTATCGCCCGGCGGCGGAGGATGCGAGCGTGATGGCGGCGCTCGCGCACTTGCAGGCGGCGCAACGGGCGGTGATCGTCGCCGGCGGCGGCGTGCGCGCCTCGGGCGCCGCGCCGGAATTGGTGGCGCTGGCGGAAGCGTTGCAGATCCCCGTCGCCACCTCGCTCAACGGCAAGGACGCCATTCCCGGCAATCATCCGCTCGCGGTCGGCGTCGTCGGCACTTATTCGCGCGAAAGCGCAAACCGCGTGGTCAACGCCGCCGATCTCGTCTGCTTCGTCGGCACCGAGACCGGCGGCATGACCACCCATTTCTGGGCGGTGCCGAAGATCGGCACGCCGGCGATCCAGATCGACATCGATCCGCAGGCGATCGGCCGCAACTACCCGCTTCTCGCCGGCGTCAATGGTGACGCCAAGCTCGCGTTGGCGCGCATGCTCGCGGCGGCCGATCGCGCCAGCGCCGGCAAACGCAAAGCCTGGGTCGAGGAGGCGCAGCGAATCTGCAAGGAGTGGTCGAAGAAGTACGCAGCGCTGCTCACCGCCGACGCCGCGCCGATCCGGCCCGAGCGCATCTGCGCGGAGCTCACCCGCAACGTGCAGGACGACGCCATCGTCGTGGTCGATACCGGGCACGCCGGGATGTGGATGGGAGGAATGTTCGATCTCACCAGTCCGCGGCAAAGTTACATGCGCAGCGCCGGCCACCTCGGCTGGGCCTTCCCGGCGGGGCTGGGGGCGAAATGCGCGTGCCCCGACCGGCCGGTGATCACGTTCACGGGGGATGCCGGGCTTTGGTACCACATCGCCGAGATCGAGACCGCCGCGCGCTGGCGCATCAACGCGGTCACGGTGGTCAACAACAATTCCGGCGGCAATCAATCGAAACGCGGCTTCGACCGCGTCTATGGCGGCACGCAGACCGAGCAGGCGCGGGAGATGTGGACCTTCAGCAAGGTCAACTTCGCGCGCATCGCCGAGGACATGGGTGCGCTTGGCATTCGCGTGGAGAAAGGTTCCGAGATCGGTCCGGCCCTCGCGCAGGCGCTGCGGGCGAGCCGCCCTGCAATCATCGATGTGGTCACCGACATCGATGCGCTGGCGCCGCTGGCGGTGAGCTGACCGCGTGAGGGCCTGCCTACCAGGCGCAATGCGCTTCGCTTATTGCGCCCCACGAAGCTGAACTAGGCACCATGTCGTCATGGCCGGGCTTGTCCCGGCCATCTACGTCTGGGGGAAACAATGGCCACCATGTCTTAGGCAAACGACGTGGCTGCCCGGCACCAGGCCGGGCATGACGGACAATGGCTGCGTGCTCATATATCAATCCTGCGGGCTCAAACGCCGCCTCACGCCCCAACCGGCCAGGGTCGCGGCGATCTCGTCGGTGACGAAGTGTCTCGCACTCTCCTGGTCGTAGCCTTCGCGGAGGAGCTCGTCGTAGTCGGTGAAGGTGTGGCGTACATAGGCGACGAGCGACAGCCATGCCGCGGTCTCCGCCGTCGCGACGTTCAGTCCCGGGCTATCGACGGCATGGTCCACCGCCGCGGCGAACTCGTGCGGCGGTATCCGCGGGGCGAGGCGCCGGAGCGCCATTTCGACGTCGCTGCGTTTAGCCATCGCGCTTTGTTCTAAGCTCCATGTCGCAGGCGAACTATCGCTGCCCGTACCCTCTCCGGCGGGAGAGGGCTGCTCGTCCATGCAACATCAAGAAATGGGTGAGGGGTTCGCATCCATCATTGCCGCCGGTAGCCCCTCGCCCGGGCCGTCTCCCAAGTAGAAGAGGGAGGAGACCGAGTATGCGGCAGGTTTATGCGCACCTTCTGCCGCGCAAGCAAATGTGCCATTAAGAGACGGCGCGAGGCCGCATGGGGAGAATGAATTGCTAGTCGGAAAGCAGCAAACGCGACGTGCTGATGCGAAAGTCGGCCTGAGGGTGCAACCATGAACGCCGCGACGAATGTCTCTCGTGCCACCTCGGGATCGGCGCCGATCGGCATGGTGGCCGCCGTCTCGATCGGCGTCGGCGGAATGGTCGGGGCGGGAATTTTCTCGATCCTCGGCGTCGTGGCGCACGCCGCCGGCAACGCGATGTGGTTGGCATTCGCGATCGGCGGCGTGGTCGCGCTGTTGTCCACCTATTCCTATGCCAAGCTCGGGGCCACTTTCCCGTCGGCGGGCGGCGCCGTGCATTTCTTGGTGAAGAGCTTCGGCGATGGCGTGCTCGCCGGCGGGCTCAACCTGTTCATGTGGGCGGGCTACATCATTTCGCTGGCGCTCTACGCCACGGCATTCGGCGGCTACGCCGCCACGTTCGTGACCACCACGCCGTCGCCGGTATTGCTGAAATCGCTGGCCATTGCCGCGGTCGTAGTGCTGGCGCTGATCAACGCGCTCGGTGCCGGCCTCATGGGCCGCTGGGAAACGGTGATCGTCGCCGTGAAGCTCGCCATCCTCGTGCTATTTGCGGCGGTGGGCTTGTGGTTCATCAGGCCCGGTTATCTGTCGCCCGAGCTTTGGCCCGAAACAAGCTCGATCCTGTTCGGAGCGGGCGTGCTGTTCATCGGCTACGAGGGCTTCGGCCTTGTGACCAACGCCGCCGCCGACATGCGCGATCCCAGGAGGTTGCTGCCGCGCGCGCTCTATACCAGCGTGCTCCTCGTGATCGCGCTCTATCTCGCCGTGTCGCTGACCGTGACCGGCAACCTCTCGGATTACGAAATCGAGCGGGCCAAGGACTATGCGCTCGCCGAGGCGGCGAAGCCGTTCTTGGGTCAATTCGGTTTCCACCTGATCGCCATCGCGGCGCTGTTCTCGACCGCCTCGGCGATCAACGCGACGCTCTTCGGCGCGGCGAACGTTTGTTACATGATCGCCCGCGACGGCGGATTGCCGGCAGGTCTGTCGCGTACCGAATGGCGCGGGGCGACCGGCGGGCTGTTGCTCACCGCGGCGCTGGTGCTTGCGGTCATGCTGAGCTTCGACCTCTCCGGCATCGCAATGATGGGAAGCGCCGCCTTCCTGTTGATCTATGCGGCGGTGAACGCCGGCCACCTCAAAGTGCTCAAGGCCACGGGAGCGAACGCAGTCCTGGTGTGGCTGTCGCTACTCACCTGCCTGGCGATGCTCGCCGTCCTGTGCGTCTATATCCAGCAGGAGCAGCCCCGCGCGCTTGCCGCGCTCGTGCTCATCGCGGCGGCGTCGTTCGCCGCCGAATGGGCTTACCGGCGTTGGACCGGACGCAGGATCAGCGAAGCGGCATAGCGGTATCATCGTCGCCGCCGCTGGCGTTCATCGATCTGAGCGAGAGAGTTGCGCGGCACTGCAGCATAATTTGGCAGCGCAACATGGAACTGCGCGCTGGACTGCCATCCCTCTGCGTGAGATAGGAAAAGCAACACGCGTACGGGGAGGAAAAAAATGAGCTCGAACGCACGCCTCGACCCCGACACCGCGGAGCTGGTGAGCGCCGCGTTCGAGAAGTCATGGCAGTTCGTCAAAACCGATCCTGAGCTCGCGCACCCTGATCCGCAGCACATGCGCGTACGGCTCGCCGAAAGCCTGGCGCGTCTGGCGCAGGACGGCGAGCGGGATATGTGGCGGCTTGCCAACGCCGCGATCG
>VAZM01000124.1:0-314 GCA_005883135.1 Alphaproteobacteria bacterium | reverse complement strand
CGGAAGACGCGCGTGAACGCGCTTATGCTGCGGGCATCCGCATCTTTTGCGGCCTCAATGAAGACATGGATGGCCGACCGCATGACGAATCAGCCGGATTGCGCGCTACGCCGCGCGCGAGCCGCCGGCCGGCCGCCAGAGCCGGCTGGCGCGTTCGAATAGCGGGCTGAGGAGCGGCCAGAACAACAGGACGATCGCCAGCGTCGTGATCGAGCCGACGAGTCCGTTCGACCAGAACACGCGTAGATCGCCGCCCGCGCCGATCATCGCCAAGCGGAAGGCATCCTCCGCGCGGTTGCCCAGCACCAATGCCA
>VAZM01000507.1 GCA_005883135.1 Alphaproteobacteria bacterium | reverse complement strand
AACTCGCGCCCGCCGATACGGTCCTCGCCCAGGCGCAGCAGCTCGCTACCGACCTCGCCGGCGGGCCCACATTCGCGAACGCCATGACCAAGCGCATGCTCGACATGGAGTGGGCAATGTCGGTCGAGACCGCCATCGAGGCCGAGGCGGTCGCCCAGGCGCTGTGCATGGAGACGGAGGATTTTGCGCGCGCGTTCCGCGCCTTCGCCGCCAAGCAGAAGCCGGTCTTCGAGGGCAATTGAGATGGGTCTCGAGGAAACTCTGAGCTGGCCGTTTTTCGACGACGGGCATCGCCGCTTCGCCGCGGCGCTCGCGCCTTTCGCCGACACGACGCTTGCCGGCTTGCCGCACGCGGATGTGGACGCGGCGTGCCGGGCGCGGGTCAAGGCGCTCGGCGAAGCGGGCTTCCTCAAGGCGGTGGTTCCGGCCGAGCACGGCGGGCTGCATCGCAGTCTCGACGTGCGCACGCTGTGTCTGCCGACTTCGCCTTCGCGATGCAGGGCCTGGGCACGGCGTCGATTACGCTGTTCGGCTCGCCGGCGCTCAAGACGCGCTATCTGCCGCCGGTGCGCGACGGGCACGCCATCGCCGCCTTCGCGCTCTCCGAGCCGGAGGCGGGCTCCGACGTCGCCGCGCTGGCGACAACGGCCAAGGCCGACGGCGCCTCGCACCTGCGCATCGACGGCAGCAAAGCGTGGATTTCAAACGGCGGGATCGCCGATCATTACGTGGTATTCGCGCGCACCGGCGAGGGGGCCGGCGCCAAGGGCCTCTCCGCCTTCCTGGTCGACGCCGATGCGCCCGGACTGAGCGTGGCCGAACGCATCGAGGTGATCGCGCCGCATCCGCTGGCCACGCTGCGGTTCGAAGGCGTTCGCGTGCCGCTCGCCAATCGCCTGGGCGGGCCGGGGGACGGTTTCAAGGTCGCCATGGCGACCCTCGACGTGTTCCGTTCGACCGTGGGTGCCGCCGCGCTTGGCTTCGCGCGCCGCGCGCTGCATGAAACCGTGGAACGCGCAGCCAGCCGCAAGCTCTTCGGCGCGCCGCTCGCCGAACTGCAGCTCACGCAGGCCGCAATCGCCGACAGCGCAAGCGAGGTCGACGCCTCCGCCCTGCTCGTCTATCGCGCCGCCTGGACCAAAGACCAGGGCGCCGCGCGCGTGTCGCGCGAGGCGGCAATCGCGAAAATGTTTGCGACCGAGGCGGCGCAGCGGGTGATCGGTCGCGCCGTGCAGCTGCACGGCGGTTTCGGCGTGACCAAGGGCGTTAAGGTCGAGGAGCTTTATCGCGAGATCCGCGCGCTGCGCATCTATGAAGGCGCGACCGAGGTGCAGAAGATCGTGATCGCTCGCGAGGTCTTGAAGCAGCGGGCAGGAAAATCGGCGCTGGCAGCGGAGTGACACGCGGGGAATAGAGCGGAGCCGTGCGTATGATGGAATTTGCCGAGGAGCGACAGCCATGACCGCGCATCTCGACACGTTCGCGCGCGACAACCTGCCGCCGCGCGCGCAATGGCCGGATTTCCTGTTCGAGCTGCCGGAGTTGAATTATCCGTCCCGCATGAATTGCGTCGTTGAATTGCTCGACCGCTGGGTCGCAGCAGGTCATGGCGACCGGCCGTGCCTGGTCTCGCCAGCCGAGACCTTGACCTACGCACAGCTCTGCGAACGCGTGAACCGCATGGCCAACGTGCTCACGCACGTGCTTGGCATGCTGCCCGGCCATCGCGTGCTGCTGCGCGGACCCAACAATCCGATGATGGTCGCCGCCTATCTCGCCGTCATCAAAGCCGGCGGCGTCGCGGTCGCGACCATGCCGCTCTTGCGCGCGAAGGAGATCGCCTATCCGATCGGCAAGGCGAAGATCCGCCTTGCGCTGTGCGACCACCGGCTGGCCGAGGAGATGGAGAAAGCCCGCGCGCTCGCACCGGATCTCGAGCGCATCGTCCACTGGGGCGGCGGCGGAGCCGACACGCTCGACGCGCTGATGGCGCCGCCGGGCTACGACACCTTTATCCCCTGCGACACGGCAAGCGATGACGTGTGCCTCATCGCCTTCACCTCGGGCACGACCGGGGAGCCCAAGGGCACCATGCATTTCCACCGCGACATGCTCGCGACCTGCGACAGCTACGGGCGGCATGTGTTGCGGGCGGAAGCTCGCGACCGCTTCATCGGCTCGCCGCCGCTCGCCTTCACCTTCGGGCTCGGCGGATTGGTGTTGTTTCCGCTGCGTGTCGGCGCCGCGACGGTCCTCGTCGAGAAGGCCTCTCCGGATGATCTGCTCGCCGCAATCGAGAAATTCGGGGCGACCATCGCCTTCACCGCGCCGACCGCGTATCGGGCGATGCTGGCGAAGCTCGCGGAGCGCGACATCTCCTCGCTGCGCAAATGCGTCTCCGCCGGCGAAGCCTTGCCGAAGGCAACCTTCGAGGCCTGGCTTGCGGCCACCGGCATCAAGATCCTCGACGGCATCGGCGCGACCGAGATGCTGCACATCTTCATCGGCTCCCCCGAGGAACAGATTCGTGCGGGCGCGACCGGCAAGGCCGTGCCCGGCTACGAGGCGCGCGTGGTCGACGCCGACGGCAAGGCGCTGCCGTCCAACACGATCGGCCACCTCGCCGTGCGCGGCCCGACCGGGTGCCGCTATCTCGCCGACGGGCGCCAGCGGCACTACGTGCGGGACGGCTGGAACATCACCGGCGACACCTACTTGATGGATGCCGACGGCTACTTCTGGTACCAGGCACGCTCCGACGACATGATCGTGTCGTCCGGCTACAACATCGCCGGCCCGGAGGTGGAGGCGGCGCTGCTCGAGCATCCGGCGGTCGCCGAGTGCGGCGTGGTGGGCGCGCCCGACGAGGAGCGTGGGCAGATCGTCAAGGCCTATGTCGTGCTGCACCCAGGCTATAGTGGCGATCCGGCGGTGACAAAGACGCTGCAGGAGCACGTCAAGGCGGCGATCGCCCCTTACAAATACCCGCGCACCATCGAGTACGTCACCCAGTTGCCGCGCACCCAAACCGGCAAGCTGCAGCGCTTCGAACTGCGCCGCATGGCCGTCGACACCGCCTCGCACAAGCTTGCGTCATGATGCGCATTAAGAGCCATCTGCCTCGCTCGCAGCGGGGCTTCCCGTCACCCGCGGGCAGAAGCGCGTCGAAGACGCGCGTAGACGCGCTTACGACCCGCGGGTCCATCCTCTTCGCAAAAAGTTTTGCAAAGGGATGGATTGCCGGGTCAGGCCCGGCAATCACAGACCATAAGGAGACCTAAAGTGTCGGAAAGCGTAGCGTCCAACACGGTGTTGCAGCCGCCGGGCTGGCCGCGGCCGCGCGGGTTCGCCTACGGCATGCGCGCGCGCGGCGACGTGGTGTTCGTCGGCGGCATGATCGGCCAGGACGAAAGCGGCCGTTTCGCCGAGGGGTTCGTCGCGCAGACCAAGCAGGCGCTCGCCAACATCGCCGCGGTGCTCGAGGAAGCCGGCGCCTGACCTGGTACGTGCGCGACATGGATGAATATCTCGGCGAGCTTGCCGCGCTCGGCGCCGCCTATCGCGAGATCATGGGGCGGCATTTTCCGGCCATGGCGGTGGTGGAGGTCGGCCGCCTGGTCGAACCGCAAGCGCGGCTCGAGATCGAAGCCACGGCGGTGCTGCCGTAGGCCCTGCCGCGGTTTGCGAGATCAGCTCAGCACGTTCGGCAGCCACGTCGCGATCGCCGGAACCATGATGATGATGACGAGCAGCACCAGGCTCATAGCGACATAGGGTACCACCGCGCGA
>VAZM01000123.1:1991-13407 GCA_005883135.1 Alphaproteobacteria bacterium | reverse complement strand
GGCGGCCGAGCAGAAGGCGAAGGCGGAAGCGATCCGCTGCAACGCAATCGACGATGGCGTGCCGGTGCCCGACATTTCGCCTGCGACGTATGGACAGAACTAGGTCGTCGATATGGGAAAGGGCCAATGCTGAATTCCGCGCATTGGCGCGCAGCGCGTCGAAGCTGCGCAAAAGCCTCTTGTGCTACACTGCGGCGCAACCAGCGCTTCGCGCAACGAAGCTGCCCCGCCCGGCGGGGATGAGCGGAGGGAAATCAGGAACGATGCCGTGCGGGTTTGTCGACGCGCAATCTTGACCATCCTGACCGCCGGCATCGTCGGCTCGGGTGCGGCTGCCTCAGCGCAAACGCCGGAGCAGTTCTACACCGGCAAGACCATCGATTTGGTCATCGGCTATCCGCCCGGCGGCAGCAACGACACATTGGGGCGGCTCCTTGCGCGTCATCTCGGCAAGCACATTCCGGGAAACCCGACGCTCGTGCCGAAGAACCAGCCCGGCGCCGGCAGCTTCCTCGCGGTGAACACGATCTTCAACGTCTCCCCCAAGGACGGCACCGTGATCGGCATCGGCGCGCCGACCATTCCGCTTGACGAGAAACTTGGCACGCACGGCGTGCGCTTCAAGACCGCCGAGCTCAATTGGATCGGCCGACTCGATTCGCTGGTCAACGTGGTGTTCATGTGGAAGACCTCGCCGGTCAAAACCTTCGCCGACGCCCAGAAATTCCAGGCCACGCTGTCGGGGACCGGAGTCGGCTCGACCGTCTCCATTTATCCCACCGTCATGAACAACGTGTCCGGAACGAAGTTCAAGCTCGTCATGGGCTACAAGGGATCGAGCGAAGCCATGCTCGCGGTGGAGCGCGGCGAGGTGGAAGGCCATTCGACCTCTTGGACCGCACTGAAGGTCGCGCATCCCGACTGGCTGCGCGATCGCAGCGTGACGATCCTCGTGCAGTTCGCGCTCAAGCGGCACGGCGAGCTACCCGATGTTCCGACCGCCGTCGACCTCGCGCGCACCGACGAGGAGCGCGCGATTCTCGGCGCGATCATGAACGCGACCGAGGTTGGCACGGCATTTTTTACAACTCCGGGCGTCCCCGCGGATCGGTTGACCGCGCTGCGGCGCGCGTTCGACGCGACGATGACCGATGCCGAATTGCTCGCCGACGCGCAGAAGATCCATGTCGGCGTTTCGCCGATGCCGGGGGAAGAACTGCAGGCGCTCGTGGCCGAGGTCAGCAACCTCTCGCCGGCCCTGCTGAGCAAGGTCCGCGCCGCCTATACCGCGGCGAATTGAGCAGAGCGCCGGCAGGCGGCGATCAGTCCCCCTCCCGCGATGGCGGCGGATGGCCCGGCGCCGACGACGGCAAAGCTTCCTCGTCCTGCGGCGCGGAAGCGGAGGGCACAGGCGAATCCGAGCCGCTGAGCCTCGCACACTCGACCAACCGCCACGCGTGTTGATCTGCCCGCAGTAGAGCGTTGCGATACTCGGGACTTTTCTTTAGCCCCCGCTCCTCAAGCTCCAGCGAAGTCCGATAGAGTTCGTCCACCAACTCGGGGTGCCACTGTCCCAACCGCTTTTGGAAGCGTGCGATGATCCGGCTATCCTCGGGATCCATGACGACAATCCTCCTCTCGCAGCAAGCAGGCTTGCTCCGATTCCCTCCCCGCGTCGTTCGCCCCAGGATTCTTTTTTCCGCCGCCTAGCGGCTGCGGAGCACGGCAACGACAGTTCCCCTCTCGCCGCTCCCGCCACTCCGAATGCTCTCGCGTTGCATCGATTGCAGCCACTCGGTGTGTTCCGCCAAGCCGAGCCAGTGGCACGCAACCTCTGCGAACGCCGCCCTCACAGATGGATCCATCGCCTCCGCAGCAGACTGCCTCGCCACAATCGCTCGTCGGCGGTAGTACGTCGCCTGCACATTCATGAAGCCCCCCGTTGTTGTGATCAGGCGACATTGCAATAGAAACCAGTGCGGGATTGCGGTGCGATTCAAAAAAATACGAACCGTTGCAAAAACCGCACAAAGTTCCGAAAGCCCACCTCTCAAGCGACGGACTGACGGCGAGAGACCTGGGCGTTGACGCTTATCGGCAGCAAGCGAACTCAATCCACAGGCGGTCAGTGGGATGTTTACTTCGGCGCATGAACCAGCCGTCGCCAAACATCTTGAGTCCCGCCTCGGAATCGTTTGTGGCGTAGCGACGGGAAAACCGCGTCGATACGCCCCGACCAGCACCGGGTTCAGCACGTTGTGCCCTGGGCCGATCCAGGAGGAGCACGGACCCGGTCATCATGCAGGGCTGGAATAGCCCGAGCGGCTCGCCTGCACCGAGAGGTGACCCGGGACGACGGCTGAGCGCCCACGCCCGCTGCAGGGTAGCAGCAGCCCTCAATGCCGGCCCCTCGGTCCCTTGTCCGGCACGCCGTGGCCCCTACGGTCCGTGCGCCGGACGCGGCGTGAGAATCGGCGACCCCCGAAGGCATGCATTTTTGACCGAGCTCTGCCACCTTTTAGCCATGGTACCAGGATCGCCTATGGCCAGCGGAAGGGGGACTTCCGTAGGGGGAGGCTGTCATGGCCAAAGTCCTGAATGACATCTTGCTGTTTTCCTGCATTGCCGCGTTCGTCACAGGGATCGTGCTCGCGGCTGCAAGCCTGCTCACCTGATCGAGCAGGCAAAGCCAACAAATGACGGGGCCCGGCAGTCTCGACTGCCGGGCTTTTTGTATTCCGTGACAGCCGCGCTTCTGACACGACGCCAACTCCTTCATGGCGCCACGGCGTCGGCGGGCCTTCTGGCCATGCCCGCCGCCGTAACGCGAAGCCTCGCCGACGATCACCCTGCTGCGCGGCTGCGCGGCGGAGAGATTCTGCCGGACCCAGATTTCTCGCTTTTGCGGGCGAGCGATGCGTATCTCGTCGGCATTCGTCCGCACCGCGAGGGCGGCGTCTGCCTCAAGCTCGACGACGAGCTCATTCCGAGCCGGCACGGATCCAAGTTCTTAATTCACAACTACGGACACGGCGGCGCCGGGATCACGCTCAGCTTCGGATGCGCCAGCGTCGTCGCCGACCACGTCGCCACCCTGAAGCGCGAGATACGTCGCCCGTCCATCGCGGTGATCGGCTGTGGGGTGATCGGCTTGACTGTCGCGGCCGAGCTTCGGCGCAGGTGGCGAAACTTGCGCATCACCATCTACGCCAAAGACCTCGACGTCCGCAGGACGACCTCGTTCGTGGCCGCCGGTCAGTTCGAGCCTTCGGGCATCTGCGCGGAATATGAGAGTGAAGAGGAGAAGAAGATCCTCGCCGATTATCTGCGGCGTTCGCGCGACAGGATTATGGAGCTGCACAGGTCATCGCACTGGCACACCTATGGCATCGCACTGCGAAGAGACTACACGCTCGACCAATGGAATGGCGCCTACGACGAGTGCACGCCGCACGACGTCGTGCCCCAGTACCGATCCGGCACCCTCCCGTTCGCCAAACTGAACATCATCGGCCGCGAATACAGGACCTGGCTGATCAACCCGACGATCCTGCTGCCGCAACTCGTCGCCGAGCTGAAACGAAGCGGCGTGCGATTGCGCAAACGGCAGTTTGCAAGCAGGGACGACTTCGCAGCGCTGAGAGAAAGCATCATTGTCAACTGCACCGGCTATGGCGCCAAGGCGCTGATGAACGATGATGACGTCGTTGCCAAGCGCGGCCATCTGGTGGTGCTGCGAAGGACGTTGCCCAAGCAGTTCTATTTCTTCAGCGGCGGCTGCGGGAATAGGAGGATCATGTACGCGTTCTGCCGCCATAGCGACATCGTCGTCGGCGGAACGGTGGAGACCGGAAACGATACCGAGGGCATTATCGAGTCCGATCGCGCCAGGTTCGATCGCATTCTCGCCAACGCGCGGGCCATGTTCGACGGCCGCCCCCGCGACTGCGTCACGGCATAGAAAGACCCTGGCCAGGCCGTTGGACGAGCGAGGACTTGGGCGAGCGAGGACTTGGGCCAAGCCCGCTTATGTCGCCTCGGGCTCAAAGTTCATGGCGACGCCGTTGATGCAGTAGCGCAAATGCGTCGGCGGCGGCCCGTCCTCGAATACGTGCCCGAGATGGCTACCGCACCGGCTGCAATGCGCCTCGGTTCGTACCATGCCGTGGCTGCGATCGGTCGAGGTTTCGACCGCGCCCGCTACCGGATCGTTGAAGCTCGGCCAGCCGGTGCCGCTCTCGAACTTCATCTTCGACACGAACAGCGGCTGGTCGCAGCCGGCGCAGACGAAGGTGCCGTGGCGCTTCTCGTAGTTCAACGCACAGCTGCCGGGTGCTTCGGTGCCGTGGCGCCGCATCACTTGATATTGCTCGGGGGTGAGCAGACGGCGCCACTCCTCGTCCGTGCGGGTGACCGGAAACCGTTTCGCTTCCATGGCTCTCAACTCCTCAACTCGCTCGCCGCTTCCCGTCGGCTCGGCCTATGGGCGCTACTCCAACCTTTCGCAAGAGCTCGCGGTCTCCTGACATGGCTTGCCGGGTGCAGGGCGGCAATGACCAGGCTGGCTTGCCACCCATGCGCTCAGACCGGCTTGCGCTCGAGCAGCTCTATCGAAACGCCCTCCGGCGCCCGCAGAAAGGCAACCCGCACGCCCGGCCGCACCGTGGTCGGCTCCTTGCTGAACTCGACGCCCTTGCCCTTGAGCTCAGCGACGATGGCGTCGATGCCGGTAACCGTGAGCCCGAAGTGATCGAGGCCTTGGTAAGGCGTCACCGGCGGCGGATTGACGCCGTCGCCCGGCGCCACCGGCGCGATGAAGATGTTGGCGCCGCCGAGCTTGAGGTCGATGCGGGGCTTGCCCTGCTGCATGGTGCGGATCACCTCAGCCCCAAGCATGCGCTCGTACCACTGGGCGGTTGTTTCGGGATCGGCGGTTCGCAAATGGATGTGGTCCCAGGTGTACGTGGCCATGGTTCGAGCTCCTATCAGGTGTTCGATCTTATTCGACGGGCGCAGGCTTCTCTTCGCGGCTCTGCGGCGCGACGGTGCCGACGCCAAGCTCGCTGAAGATTTCCTCGTTGTGCTCGCCGAGCGCGGGCGGGGCCGTGTCGATGCGGGGGCCGCCATGTGCAAAGGTGAAGGCCGCGAGCGGCACGCCAAAGCCGCCCTCAAGTCCCGGGGCGGCGGCATGGCGGTGGACGACGCCGCGGGTCGCAAGCTGCGGGTCGGCAAGCGCCTCCCCCATAGTGCGCACGCGCGCGGCCGGGACATGGCGCGCTTGCAGAAACTCCTCCCATTCGTCCGCTGTGCGCGTCAGCATGATCTCCGAAAGCACGGCGATCTCGCGATCGTGATCAGCGTCGCGCTCGTCGTTGCTGCGCTTGATCATGTCGGGGCGCCCGAGCACCGACCACAGCCGGCGCTGCTGGCGCAAATTGCTGGCGCCCAGCATGACGAGTCCGTCCTTGGTCTCGAACGCGCCGTTGGTCGCATGCGGATGGCGGTTCCCGTGCGGCTTGGGATGGACGCCGTTGCGCAGATATCCCGTCAAATGCGAGCTCATCAGGATCATGGCCACGTCGAGCATGGCCATGTCGATGCGCTGACCGCGTCCGGTGCGCTCGCGCTGGAACAACGCCGAGGCCAAGGCGAAGGCACCCGTCATGCCAGTCGCGTAATCGATTGCCGGCGCGCCGAATTTGACCGGGTGGACGTCCTCGGTCCCGGTCATCGCCATGATGCCGGACGCAGCCTGGATCACGTGATCGTAGGCAGTTTGCGGTCCGCGCGGGCCGCGCTGGCCGAAGGCCGAGAACGAGGCGTAGATCAGCCGCGGATTGATGGCAGAAAGCGCCTCGTAACCTAGGCCCAGCGCCTCGAACGCGCCGGGCCGGTAGTTCTCGACGAAGATATCGGCCGTGGCAACGAGCTTTTTGAGGATGTCGCGGTCAGCCGGCCGCTTCAGGTCGAGCGTGATCGCGCGCTTGTTCGAGGCCTGCGTCAGGAACGCCGTGCCCATGTTGCGGCGGTTGAGCGCCTTGTCGGTGCCGGAACTGCGGCTCTGATCGGGCTCCTCAGGGTGCTCGACCTTGATCACGTCGGCGCCGAGCACGGCCAATTGATAGGCCGCAAACGGCCCGGCCAGAACATGCGTGACGTCGATCACTCGTATGCCCTCGAACGGTCGCGTCATCGCGGTCTCCTATGGGCTTGTCTCTGCTCAGCGGGGCTGGAAGCGACGGATGGCGTCCGCGGCTGGCGGTCAGGCATCTTCAGGCCGATGAATAAGCTTGTAAGTGGGGACTTTGGTCGAGTCCCACTTGTCCATCGTCTGCCGGCACACGACGCATTTCGCAACGTTGCTTTCGCTTCGGGGGAGCCGCGAGTGCGTCACCGAATAAAGTGCTCCGCAATGGGGACAAAAGAACGTCCCGCCGGTGGAAATTGGTCCGGTGAGAGGCATGCGTGCGCCTCCGTCGACCAACCCAGTATGCGCCGCGACAGAAGGAAATTCCAGCGCGTGGGGAGCGGCCCCCGGATCGAGCGAAGCTAAATCCGGGACGGCCGCCAGCATGGCGAACGTTGCTTAGTTCATCCGGACTAGGGACCGAAAATGGGGCACTCACGTCCCGCTTTTCGCGGCCGGGCCCGAGCCTCCCGCCACCGTCGCGATCTTGGTCGCCGTATGCAGGTGGCCGTCCCAGCGCTTGGCGAAAGGCGCGGGCAAATCGAACTGGTCGAGCACTCGGGCGACGATGTGATTGACGATGTCGTCGACCGTCTGCGGGTGATTATAGAACGCCGGCATCGGGGGCACGATGGTCACTCCCATGCGGGCCAGCTTGAGCATGTTCTCGAGATGAACCTCGGATAGCGGCGTCTCGCGCACCACCAGCACGAGCCGCCGGCGCTCCTTGAGCACGACATCGGCGGCACGATGGACCAGGTGCTCGCCGTAACCGTTGGCGATACCGGCAAGCGTATGCACCGAACACGGCATGACCGCCATACCATCGGTCTTGAACGAGCCGGAAGAGATCGAAGCGCCCATGTCGCCCTGGCTATGAACGACGCTGGCAAGCGCGCGTACTTGCTCGACAGTGTAGCGCGTCTCGTGCTCAAGCGTGCGCTGCGCCCATTTGCTGATGATAAGGTGGCTTTCAATCTCGCTGCCCTTGAGCGCCTCGAGCATCCGCACGCCGAAGATGGCGCCGGTGGAGCCGGTCATGCCGATAATGAGCCGCCGCATTCGGTTTCCTCCGCGATGACCAACGATCAGCGCGCGTCATGGGCGTTTGTATGCCAGCAAACGCACGAAATCCATTGTGTTGCAAGGACGTCCTGGGCTCTATTGTCGCCCGCGGGCAAGGATCGGGGGAAAGGGTTAAGCCCCCCGGGTCGCCGTTGCTCCAGTCTTCCTTGCGCTGGGCGCTTAGCTGCCGGGTGGCTCGTAAGCGCAACGGCACAGAAGCAGCATATCGAGCGCTCAAGCCGGGTACTTCCTGGCGTTTTTGGTAAGATGCATCGGCAGCGAAGGCAATGACATGGGCAGCAGCGCCAATCCCTCGAACGGAATGATCGCGGTCGACAAGATCGGCACAAAAGTTCTGTTTCTTAACCCCGTCAGTTTTGCAACCGAGGTTGTACTCGACCGCTTTCCCCGCACGGTGCACGAGCTTCTGGTCCTGCCGGAGACGGGGCTCGCCTATGTGCCGATCTTCGGCGACGGAATCCATGGCCGCAATCCCAATCCGGATCATCTTCTTTGCATAGTCGACCTGCAAAGACGCGCCCATGTCGGCGATATCGACCTCACACCTTACATTGCGCCGCATACGCTCAGACTCGCGCCCGACGGCATGATCTACATCACCTGCGAGAATAGCGCCGTCGTCGCGATCATCGACCCCGCCGCGCACAAGGTGGTCGGTGCCATCGATTCCGGGTCGACCAACGGCCATCGGCTGGTCATCTCGCCCGATGGTCAGCGGCTCTACACCGAGAACGAGGAGGACGCCACTGTGTCGGTGATCGACCTGCCGGGACGCAAGCTGCTCGGCAAAATCGAGACGCCGCGCCCGCTCGCCGGCATCGCGATCTCCCCTGACGGCCGGACGATCGTGGCGGTTGATGATGCGGAACCCTCGCTGTTCCTGATCGATACCGCAGTCGGCCGCGTTTGCGACGAAGTGCGCCTGGAAGGCGTGCCCAAGCCGGCGCAGATCGCGCGCTATGCGCCCGATGATAGTCTCATCGTCGTCACCAGCCTCAACAGCGGCACCGTGAGTCTCATCGACGCGTCCTTCCGGCAGCAAACCGCGATCAAGGTCGGCAGCCAGCCGATGGATATGGCGTTCCGCGGTGACGAATTGTTTGTCGCTTGCCAGGGCGACGGGTCCGTCCATGTCATCGATATGGTCGAACGGCGGGCGAAGCACAGCTTCCGCGCCGGCGCGGGCTGCGAGTGCCTCGGCTTTTTTTGACGCGTTTAACGCGCCTGGAAGCCGGAATCGCGAACGAGCCGCGCCGCGTTTGCTCGCTGTTCCTCCAAATAACGGACAAATTGTTCAGGCGTGTCGAAAACCGGTTGTATGCCGATATCGATGAGCCGTTTTTGACGGAACGACGGCTCGTTGCCGATCCGGCTGATCTCCTCATGCAATTTCTCGATGATGGGCTTGGGAGTACCAGCCGGGGCAACGAACCCGAAGTAAACCGGCGCCAGGTTCGGAAAACCTAGTTCATTCAGGGTCGGCACGTCGGGAAATAGCGGAGAGCGGGTATCTGAATCGACGGCCAGCGCTTTCACCGTGCCGCTGCGGATGTGAGCGATGAAGTTGGGCAAGCCGACGATCGCCACCGGCGTCGTTCCGGTCAAAATACCGGTCACAATGTCGCCGCCGCCGCGCGAGGGAACGCTGATGAGATCGGCGCCGGTCTTCTCCTTCCAATTCTCCATGGTGATCTGCATGGGAATGGCCAGCGCGCTATAGCTCAAGGTCCCAGGTTTGGCCTTGGAAAGCGCGGCGAGCTCGTCGAGCGAGCTGACGTTGAGCGCCGCGCTCACCACCAGGACCTGGGTGTTGATAAAGGCGTTGGTGATAGGCTCGAAATCCTTCGCCGGATCGAACGGGATCGATTTGTAGGTAAATTGGTTCAGCGTCAGCGTCTCGTTGGGCAAAATGCAGATCGTATATCCATCGTTCGGCGCATCGGCACACGCGCGGCCGGCGATGTTCATCCCTCCCCCGGAACGATTCTCGATGATAGCCGGCTGAGCCCAGCGCTTCTGCAGCTCGTCGGCGAGCGCGCGGACGAACACGTCACTGTTGGCGGTGATGATCCGCACCGGCTTGCTCGGATAGGATTGGGTGGCCGCAGGCGTTGCGTTGAGAACCGCCGCCGCCATCGTGATGAGCAGGAATATTGGCGATTTCATCATGCTCTCGCCCGAGCTGCGCGTTTGCATCTCTCCCTCCGCCGGCGCGTGATCGGTTGAACGATCAGGGGCATCACCAGATGTAGATAGCAACCGCCCATGCAAGCGGGACAATGACCAGGCCGAGGTAGACCCACGTCCTATATCCCTCGGCGGTCCGGGGAAGCATGAAGAGATGGATCACGATCCACAGACCCACCGCGAATCCGAGGGCAAGCCTGATGAGATCGCCCGGTGTCTCGTAGACGGAGCTGAGAGTCTCGCTCTGAGGGCTGCTGACGCGGACCGTCACCGCGATGAGCGCCCCAATAAACAGCGCTCGAAGGACGATAGCCAATATTCGCAAGCTAATCGGGATAGTTGCTGCCGGGGTCCCGATGTCGGATGGACCGGGCTGCTGCGAGTTGGCGCTCATGATTTGATCTGGCGCCGCTAGCCATCCCTCCATTGCTAAACCGAGCTTTAGTTCGTGCGTACAAGTTTCGCAATGCCGCGGGCGCAATACAGGGGCAATCGCCCGGTATTCCTGTGCGCCCCGCATGAGCCTCGAGCTCCGCATGGCTCACCGGAAGAGATCAGCCCGAGCGACGTCGCTCAGCCCTGCGAATCCGGCCCAAGTTGCGCGTCCAGAACTCACGTCTCAATCGAACACGCCTTGCTGGCGGTAGGAGTCGTATTCCGACTCGCTCAATCCAATCAGCTCGCGGAACACGAAATCGTTATCGGCGCCGACGCAGGGGGCCGGTCCGACGATGTCGCCGGGAGCTTCGGCGAGATCGAACCCGGGGTAGCAATAGGCGTGGTCGCCCATCTCCGGATGGCGCCGCACGCGGAATTGCCGTCGGGCGCGAAGCTGCGGGTCGGAGAATAGGCCGGTCATGCTCACCACCGGATAGGCCCGGACGCCGGCCGCCTGTAAGGCGATGGCCGCGGCCTCGGCGCTGCGCTGCCCGCTCCAGGCAGAGATGGCGGCATCGAGCGCCTTGCGGTTCGCTCGCCGCGCCGACGCCGTCGCAAAGCGCGGCTCGCCGGCAAGGTTGACGTCGCCGATCACCCCCGCGAGCGCCGCGAACTCATCATCCGACCAGCACGACAAGGCGACCCACTCCCGATCGTCGCACGGGAAGGCGCCGTGCGGCACGGCAACCGGGTCATCGTTGCCGCAGCGGGTGGGAACGCGGCCGCTGGCAAAGAACTCCCGCAGCGCCGCCCCCATGAACACCAGGCCGCATTCGTATTGCGACAGATCGACCAGCGCGCCCTTATCGGTCCGCCGGCTGCGGAGGACGCCGGCGAGCGCCGCCGAGGCGCCGAGCAGCGAGGCGACGTAGTCGATATAGGGACCATAGAGCAGCATCGGCGGACCTTCGGGAACGCCGGTCAGCTCGCACATGCCGGCGAGTGCTGAGAGCTGCGAACCGAAGCCGGGCTGGTCCGCACGCGGCCCGGTCTGCCCCATGTTGCAGGTCGAGAGCATCACCAGCCGCGGATTGCGCTCCGCGAGCGCGCCGAAACCGAGCCCGAGGCGATCCATCACGCCGGGCCGCATATTCTCGATGATGAGGTCGCACCATTGCGCCATGCGGCGCGCGAGCGCGATGCCCGCCGGCTTCTTGAGGTCGACGGTGACGCTGTATTTCGAGTCGTTGAAGAAGGCGAAGCAGCCGCTGCGGTTGTAGCCGGCACGATCGTCCTTGAAGGGCGGATACTGGATGCGGAACCCGTCCGGCCGCTCTTTCGATTCCATGTGAATTGTGCGCGCGCCGAAATTGGCCAGCACCTTGCCGATATGCGGGCCTGCGGCGTAGCCGCCGAATTCGAGCACCTTGAGCCCGGCAAGCGCCTGCCCGACCGCACTCAGGGTTTGCCTTCCGCGCGCCGAGCCCGTGCAAGGACGCGCCGCAGCGCTCGGCACGCCAACGGACGCCGGCGCGGCCGGGAACGGCGCGCCGGGATGGTGACGCAGCGGCGGCCGCT
>VAZM01000123.1:0-1969 GCA_005883135.1 Alphaproteobacteria bacterium | reverse complement strand
CTCGGCCGAACCAGCAACGGTCTGGAAAAAGGCGCGCGCCTCAAGCTGCGGATCGCTGGCGATATCGGCGACGGTTGCGACCGGGTAGCCCAGCATCTCGCGCCGGTGGCCTTCGGTGAGGAATTCGCGCTTGGTCAAGCGCGCAAAGAACTTGGCGACCGGCGCCTCGATGGCGTCGACCTCCGCCTGGTCGGCCTTGGTGGGATCCCAGGTTTTCCAATCGATCGCCGCGAGCGCGCGGAGTTCGGCGCCGCTTTGGCGCATCCAGGCGACAAGCTGCTCGTTCGTGCGCCGCCCCGCCGCGCCGCCGTAGAAGATGAAATTGATGTAGCCGTCGCGGCAGGGCCAGAACACGCGATAGCGCGCGCCCTTGATCGAGCGGCCGGTCATGAAGGCGCCGGCACGCGTAGGCTCGATGCCGACGAGGTCGACGAACGCCGGCGCGTGCGACAGCGCGGCGATGACGGAGGCCTGGGCGGAGACATCCACGAGATCGCCGCGGCCGGTGGCGTCGCGGCGAAACAGCGCAACGAGGGCGCCGATGGCGGCGTGCGCGCCGGCCCAGCCGTGGGATTGCGGCTCGCTCACCCGCACCGGCATGCCGTCGGGCTCGCCGGCGAGCGCCATAGCGCCGCCGGCGGCCATGAGCTCGATGTCGCTTGCCTTCCATGCACTGCGCGGGCCGACGCCGCCGAACGGCCGGATCGCGACGACCACCAAGCGCGGATAATCCCGGCGCAAGGCGAGCGGATCGAGACCGGGGATGGACGCAGCCGGCGTGAGCAGACAAATGTCGGCGGTGCGCAGCAATTCCTCGACCCGCGAGCGCGCGCTCGCAGGTTCCGGATCGAGTTCGAGAATCCGCTTGTTGACGTTGAAAGCGCGCCATTCCGCGCGGCTGCGGTCGCTGCCGGGCGGTTCGAGCTTGATGACATCGGCGCCGAGATCGGCGAGCAGGCGCCCCGCGAGCCAGCCGAGCCGATCCGTGGCGTCGATGATCAACACGTGCGACAGCAGCATGGCGCTACTCTTTTCACCGCTCGTGCGCGGGCAGAAGCGCGTCGCTAAGGGCGTTTACGCCCGTCTTCGACGGGCTATGGACGCGCGTGGACGCGCTTATGACCCGCCCATCCGTCTTTTCTCGCATCAGGTCGTTTGCAAAGGCGGATGGATTGCCGGCCTAAACCCGGTGGTGACGACGCAAATTGCGGTTCAGCGACCGGAGCGGGCGAGCGAGTGGACCCATCCGACCATGCGCGAGCGCGCGTTCTCGATGTCCTTCCCGCTGAAGAAGTCCTCCGGCTTGACCCGATCGACGGGATAGACCGGACGCAGGAAGTCGCTTTCGTAGCCGAACGGCACCGTGGCATCGATGCCCATACCGCCCTCGAAATTGGTGTTCGAGGCCGTCCACTGCTTCTCCCCCGCGGTCATGCGTTCGGCCGGCATAAAGGTCTGACCGCGGCCGCCGGGAATCGGGTTGAGGATGTCGGTGCGCGGATTCACCCGCGTGGTGAGGCACCACATGATGTCGTCCATCGAGTAGGGGTCGACGTCCTCGCTCACCGCGATTGCAAGCCGCATGCCCTGCGAGCAGGAGAGCGCCGCGGCGAGGAAGTTGCGCTGCCAACCTTCGTCGATCTGGTGCCGCTTCTTGACCTGGATGATGCAGCCACCCCAGTCGGTCATGCAGTAGGGGATCACCACGTTCTGCACGATGCCCGGCTGCAGCCGCTGGCACAGCTCATAGAGCGCCGCCTCACGCACCGTGGTGTCGATGTTGTGGTCATCGAGCGTGTGTACGCCCAGCGCGAAAATGATCGGCTTGGTCTTCGGATCGCGCATGGTCACCGCGGTCACGTGGAACGTCGGCGCCTTGTAAGCCTTGCCCATGTAGCCCGCCCATTCCGGATGGAAATGGAAGCGGCCTTGGACGCCGGCGTCCTCCGACTCCTTGGTCTCGAAGCGG
>VAZM01000069.1 GCA_005883135.1 Alphaproteobacteria bacterium | reverse complement strand
CGCCGCACAGCACGAAACCGAGGTCGGCGGCGAGCTGCAGGCCCGGTAGCGTCGTTCCGTTGACCATCAGCGCGGTCGGAACGATCCACAGCAGGAACGCCGCGCCGGCGCCGGCGAGCCAATGCCAGCATCGTTGCACCAGCATCCCGTCTTCCGCGAGCAGACCTCGGTCCAAACCGAACGCACCGACCCCGAGGCCGGCGAAGAAGTAGATGAGGTATTGCGGCGCAAAGCTCGGCACAACGGCAAATGGGCCGAACTGCACCCATTCCCACGGCGCGAACACCGCGGAGAGCGGGAGGTAAGCCAGCGCGGAGACGGCGACGAACGCGATGAAAGCTCGGCCAGGATGCTCGCCGGCCTTGGCCGCGAGCCGGCCCAAGGATTCGCCTGCGCGCGGCGCAAGCCAAAACAGCGCAGCCGCCGCGATGTTGAACAGGAGCAGGACCCACAAGAACCACATCGGTCCGCTCGGCCAGAACGGCAGCGCGATCCAGTGCGACCAGAACGCGGACCAGCTCGGATCGACCGCGCCGGCGCGGTAGACCGGATAGAACGCCACCGGCATGAGCAGGTAGAGCCCGACCACGAAGGGAATGCCCAGCCGCACGAAACGGTCATACAGGAATCTGCCGCTTCCTTTGCGCGACAGGCTCGGCCAGACGAACAGGCCGGACAGGAAGAACAGCAGCTGCATCAGGTAGACGTATTGCAACGCGCAGAACAGGTCGAAGCCGAACCAGCGCGCGCTGTCGACGATCGGGTTCGCGCGCCAAGCATAAGGCGGGATGTCGAACGGCAGCTGCGCCGCCGGTTGCGAGCCGAGATAGGCGATGAACGCATGGAACGCGACCACCATGACGATGGCGAAGGCGCGTAGATTGCTCAGTGCCACGCTGGACTTGGACATGCGGCTGCGGACCGCTCCCCCCTTAGCAACATCGACCCGCCATCGTCGCGCCCGCCGCCTCGCACAGCCCGGCGGCGATTCCCGATCGGCCCTCATTATGCTTCAATCCGCCGTCCACACAACGAGCGGGCCCCTGCCGGTGCCGGACATTTCCCTGTCAGTGAAGCAAAAAGAAGGCTGATTGCGGCGTGCACATCGATTCTCGCTCCCCGGTTCTGCCCGCGCGCATGGGCGGTGCGCCTAGTCAACGCATCAGCCTGCGGGCCGAGGTCCTGCGCTTGGCGCTGCGCTTCTTCAAAAGGAGGCATGGCCGGCGGACGCTGCCCCCGCCGATGGTTCGGGCGAGGCTCAAGCGCGTTGAGCGTTTCGTGCCGCGCCCGCCGCCGGGCACGCGCACGACGGTCATCGACGGCAGCGGCGTCAATAGCGTCCAGGTGGCGGTTCACCAGGCGCGCGGCGATCGCTGCGTTCTCTACTTCCACGGCGGCGCGTACACGCTCGGGACCGCGGCGCTCCTGCGGGATTTCACCTGGCGGATCGGCGCTGCGGCGCGCGCCTGCGTGCTCTACTTCGATTATCGGCTCGCGCCCGAGCATCCGTTCCCGGCCGCGCTCGAGGATGCGGTTACCGTCTATCGCTGGCTCGCCGCTCGGTTCGATCCCGCAAGGATCGCCTTCCTCGGCGATTCGGCAGGCGGCGGCCTGGCGCTGGCGACCCTCTACAAGCTGCGCGACGAGGGTTTCGCCTTGCCGGCGGCCGCGGTCGCAGTCTCGCCGTGGACCGATCTGGCGCTGACCGGGCCGTCGTTGAAGCTCAACGCCGCCGCCGACCCGATGCTCGATGTCGCGATACTGCCGGCGCTCGCGAACGGCTATCTCGGCGGCGCCGATCCGCGCAATCATTATGCCTCTCCGCTCTACGGCGACGCCTCGGGACTGCCGCCCACGCTGATCCACGTCGGCAGCGATGAAATCCTGCGCGACGATGCGATCCGCATGGCCGACAAATTGCGGGCGGCCGGGTGCGAGGTGGACATCGAAGTATGGCCGCGGATGCCCCATGCCTGGCACCACTTCGCTCGCATCCTACCGGAGGGCCGCGACGCCATCGCGCGCATCGGCGCCTTCCTGCAGCAGCGGCTGTAGCGTTTGCAGTGCGCAAGGCAGCACATGTCATTATGTTCACGGCGATTGAAGTCGTGCCGCGTGATCTGCGAACGGGCAGCGGGCTCGATCTGCTCCCTCTCCCATAGGGAGAGGGGTGGGGTGAGGGGTTAGGGTCTCTCGATAGATCCTATCCCCCTCACCCCAACCCTCTCCCCAAATGGGGAGAGGGAGTCCACCGAGTGCGTTGCGCCAGTCTCAACGTCACCTGCTGCCGCGCGCGGCATTGGCGAGATATTGCATATCGGGCTCCGGCCGCCGGCCCGCGAAGGTGAGCACGAGCTCGCTCGCGCCGGCTTGCGCATAGCGGCGGGCTTGCGCGAGCGCGTCCTCGGCGGTGCCGGCGATGGCAAAGGCTTCGACGAAACGGTCGTCGAGCGCCTCTGCGGGGCGCTCCCCCGCGCGCAGGCGCGCGACCGCCGCGGCGAAATCGGATTCCGACAGCGCCTTCGTCCGCAGCAATGCCGCCTTGGCGGCGGGAACACGCTCGCCAAGCGACCAGAACGACGCCAGCATCTCGCCGAGCGCCGCCTTGGCGAGGGCATAGGCTTCGGCGCGGTCGAGCCGCACCGCGCAGGGAATATATTGCACGACCTCGGTCGGTGCCGGTCGCTGCGCCTGCCGCGCGGCCTCGCCAACCGCGAGCACCGCCGCTTGCGTGAATTCCGCGGGGCACAAGTTGGAGATGATCAGCCCGTCGGCGATCCTTCCGCACAGCGCGAGCGCCTGCTCGCCGCGTGCGGCCATGAGCAGCGGCATGTCGGGCCGGAGCGCCGGAAAGTCGAGCTTGACCTTGCGCGCGGAGAACACGGCTCCGGCGTAGTCGACCTCCTCGCCTTTGAGCATGGCGCGCACGATGGTGATCGCATCGCGCACGGCGGCGAGCGGGCGATCGGCGCTCAACCCCATGCGCTCGGTCGACGCCGCGATCCCCGAACCGATGGCGATCCGCGCGCGGCCCTGCGCCAGCTCGTCGAGCGCGCCGATCTCCATCGCGATGAGCGTGGGATGCCGGTTGTAGGGGTTGAACACGCCGATGCCGATGCCGATGCCGCGCGTCGCCGCGGCGCAGGCCGCGGCCGCCGGCAGCACGCCGCGGGCGAACGCATTCTCGGCGAACCAAATCGAGTGATAGCGGTTCGCCTCGGCGATGCGGGCGAGCCCGAGACACTGGCGCGGATCGATGGCGCCCGACAGACGCACGCTCAGCTTCGGTAGCTCGGCCACGCCTATTCCCCGTCGCTCTAGGTCGTCCCCGCGCAAGCGGGGACCCATATCCAGAGGCCTGTGGTTATAGGTTCCCGCTTGCGCGGGAACGACGGTGTTCCTCAAGACTGCGCATCACACCCCACCCGGGCGCTCGCCCGAGCTTGCTTGCGAGAAGTGCGCGTGCACGACGCGCCAGTCGCCCTTTTCCTTGTGAAAAACCATGGTCGAGCGGGTGATGAACTCCTCGCCGCCGTAATGGATTTCCTCGGGCGGCGGCGCCTTGCCGGTCCATTTGCGCCTGGTGCGGCGATGACACCAGACCACCGCCATGTCGTCGCCTACCACGCCGCCGACATCGAATGGCGTCCAGTGGCTCGACGCCACGTTTTGCCCATAGAATTTCCACAGCCGGAACCAATGCTCGCGGCCCTCATAGGTGTGGCCGTTGAGGTTGAAGAACGTGGCCTCGTGCGCATCGCTCCAGATCGGCTCGAGCTTGTGCCAGTCGAAGCGGGCGTTGGCGTCGATGTAGTCAGCGTGCAGCTTGAGGATCTGCTCGCGGTCGCGCGCAGAGCCGCCGACGAGATTGGCCTCGGACATGGTCTCTCCGGTTCGAAACGTGCATGGAAATTTAAGCCCGCCCCGCCGCCACTTTGCACGAGGCGAGGTCCGCCGGCAAATCGCCTGATGTTGCGGCAAAAAGTCAGACTGCGCAGGTAGACTAACCATGACGCCACGCCCGAAGTTGATCGTCTTAACCATTCTGGGGACGCTCGCCTGTCTCGGACTCGCCATCCTTGGCCGGGGCGGCTTTGCCGCTTTCTTCTCGCACCCGGCCTTGATCGCGCTGACGGTCGTGCTCTTCCTACTCTCGGCTCTCGCGCCGTTCAGCGCCGGAAATCTCAGCCCCGGCGAGCGCGAGGATCGCGGCAACCGCTGGGTGCTTGCGGCTTTCGGTGTGATCTCGCTGTTGCTGGTGTATGTGCCGGCCTACGACGACCGGATGGAATTGTGGACCATCGACGGAGATGCGGTGCGCTGGCTCGGCGTCGTGCTCTTCGCCGCCGGCGGTGCGCTGCGGATGTGGCCGGTGTTCGTGCTCGGCCGCCGCTTCAGCGGACTGGTGGCGATCCAGCGCGGGCACACGCTCGTCACGCATGGGGTCTATGGCGTGATCCGCCATCCCAGCTATCTCGGCCTCCTCGTCAGCTCGCTAGGATGGGCGCTCGCGTTCCGTTCCGGGCTCGGCGTGTTGCTCACGGCGCTGCTCATCCCGCCGCTCATCGCGCGCATCAACGCGGAAGAGCGGCTGCTGCGCTCGCACTTCGGCGAAGAGTACGAGGCCTACCGCAGCCGCACGTCGCGGCTCCTCCCCGGGATTTATTAGCGGACTGGATCGGCGATCATCGCGCGCTGCCCGACCGCAACGACATCGCTCCAACTGCATGCAAAATCGGCATTTGCCGAACAACTGAGCATTTGATCGCGCCGCGCCGCCTGTGTGCGAGGGTTAGGGCTGCCGGCGCCTATAGCCCACAAGTCGATTTGTCGAAGCTATTCAGACTTTTGCCTACGGTTCGAAGCGACGATTGAAAGGTCCGACCAGCATTTCCTCTGCCTCACCGTGGCATCTGGCTTGCAATGAATGGGGCCAAACTCGATCAACCGGAGGCTCGCAATGTTTCCGAAGGCTTTGAGCTTTGGTTTTTTACGCACATCGAAGGCGGCCGCCGCAGCGATTCTCGTGCTGTGGTCGGTCCAGGCAAGTGCCGCCGACAAGGTCACGTTTCTAACGAGTTGGTTCGCCCAAGCCGAGCACGGCGGCTTCTACCAGGCCAAGGCGACCGGGCTCTACGAGAAAGCCGGGCTCGACGTCACGCTCAAGATGGGCGGGCCGCAGGTCAATGCGGCGCAACTGCTCCTGGCCGGCGAAACCAATTTCATGATGGGCTACGACCTCCAAGTCCTCAAAATGCTGGAGCAAGGCCACCCCGTCGTCACGGTCGCGACCTCCTTCCAGTTCGATCTGCAAGGGATCATGGCACATGATCACGTAGCGGGGCTTGGCGACCTCAAGGACAAGACGATCCTGGTCGCGACCGCCGGCCGCACCACGTGGTGGCCCTGGCTCAAGGCGAAATTCAATTACACCGACGAACAGACGAAGCCCTACACGTTCAACCTGCAACCCTTCTTCGCCGACAAGAACGTGGTGCAACAGTCCTATCCCTCCTCCGAACCGTATCAGGCCAAGCTCCAAGGCGTGCCGGTCAAGTTCTTCCTGTTCGCGCGCGACGGCTATCCGCCCTACGGCACGACCATGGTCACCACGCGCGGCTTCGTCGACCGGAGCTCGGACGTCACCGCGCGCTTCGTCAAGGCATCCCTCGAAGGCTGGAAGAGCTACATGGCCGATCCGGCGCCGGGCAACGCACTCATCAAGGCCGACAATCCGAAAATGAGCGACGCGCAGATCGCTTTTGGCATCGAGCAGCTCAAGGCGCTCAAGGCGCTCGACGGTGGCGACGCGCAAACGATGGGGATCGGAATCATTACGCAGGTGCGCTGGAATGCGACCTACGACTTCATGGTTTCCGCCGGGCTGCTCAAGCCCGAGGTCGACTGGAAGCAGGGCTTTACCGACCGGTTCGTCAAGACGCTCAAGCTCTCGATGTAGCCGGCCGTGCTGGCGCCCAATCCCGCGCTGTCCGCAGACGCCGAGGAGCGCCCTGGCGCAGGCGCGCCGGTGATCGAGATTCTATCCGCCGACAAGGTCTTTCCCAATGGCACGCGCGCGCTCGCCGCGATCGATCTCACGATTGCCGGCGGCGAATTCCTCACCCTGATCGGCCCTTCCGGTTGCGGCAAGAGTACGTTGCTCAAGCTGATCGCCAATCTGATCGAGCCGACCGAAGGCCGCATCCTGTGGCGGTCGGGCGCGTTCGACAAAGTCGGCGCCCGTGGCAGATCGATCGCCTTTGTGTTCCAGGACCCGACCTTGATGCCGTGGGCGCGCGTGGAGACGAACGTGCGGCTTCCGCTCGATCTTGCCCGCGTGCCCTCAGCCGAGTCGCGCCGCCGCGTCGCCGACGCGCTCTCGCGTGTGGGGCTCGAAGGGTACGCCCGCTACTACCCGCGCCAGCTGTCCGGAGGCATGAAAATGCGGGTGTCGATCGCACGCAGCCTGGTCATCGAGCCCAATCTGCTCCTCATGGACGAGCCCTTCGGCGCGCTCGACGAATTCACCCGCAATCGACTCGACGCCGACCTCATTCGTTTGTGGTGGGAGCGCAAGCTGACGACCGTATTCGTCACCCACTCGATCTACGAGGCGGTGTTCCTGTCCACGCGCGTGATCGTCCTGGGCGCGCGGCCCGGCCGCATTTGCAAGGTGATGACGATCGAGGAGCCGCACCCGCGTCATGAAAGCTTTCGCAACTCCCCGCGTTTCGCCGAGCATTGCCGAGCGCTCTCGGCGCTGCTCACCGAAGTCTCCGTGGAGCAGATGCGCTCATAGGAGAGACCCCCGCGGTGCGCCCGCTCGCCCAATCCGAGACCTTCATGACCGTCGCCGCGCCGTTGGCAGTGGGCGTGATCGTCGTGGTGATCTGGGAGACCGCTTGCCGCGCCTTCAACATTCCGGTCTTTCTCTTTCCAAAGCCGAGCGACATCGGCACGAAGCTCGTCAGCGACTGGCCCGTGTTGCTGACGGCGCTGGGGATGACCCTGCGCATCGCACTGCAGGCGTTCTTCGCAGCGATCGTGATCGGCACCCTTATTGCGTTCCTGTTCTTGCAGAGCCGCGCAATCGAAATGAGCTTTTTCCCCTATGCGGTCCTGCTGCAGGTGACGCCCATCGTGGCGATTGCCCCATTGATCATCATCCTAGTTAAGAACACGCAGGTCGCTTTGACCGTCTGCGCGACGGTGGTGGCGTTGTTCCCAATCATTTCCAACACCACGCTGGGGTTGCGCAGCGTCGATCCCGGCTTGGTGAACCTGTTCCGCATGAGCCGGGCGGGACGGATGCAGACGCTGTGGCGGCTGCGCATTCCAAGCGCGCTGCCGTATTTCTTCGGTGGATTGCGAATCTCCAGCGGACTCGCGCTGATCGGGGCCGTAGTGGCCGAGTTCGTCGCCGGCACCGGAGGACGAAGCGCGGGGCTCGCTTATGAAATCCTGCAATCGGGGTTCCAACTCGACATTCCGCGCATGTTCGCCGCGCTGTTTCTGATCACTCTCGCCGGAGTAGGCCTGTTCGCTATGATGGTCGGCCTATCCAGGCTGGCGCTGGGCGCGTGGCATGAAAGCGAGGTCGGGACCGAAGCATGAGGTCCATGCTCTTTGAGCGCGTAGGGGAATTCTCCACGGGAGGAAGCATCCATGCTGTGCACTAAACAAAAGGTCCTACGGCGCTTCTGGTACGCGACTGTGCCGACTGACATGCTCGCGGATGGGCCAAGGCCGTTCACCTTGCTCGGCGAGAAAATCGTCCTGTTCCTCGACGGCGAGGGGAGACCGGCGGCGCTTGCCGATCGCTGCTGTCACCGCACCGCCAAGCTGTCGAAAGGCTGGAGCAACAACGGCCATCTCACCTGCGGCTATCACGGCTGGACCTACGATCGCGCCGGCAAGCTTGTGCGCATCCCGCAGCTTTCGCCCGATCAGCCGCTGCCCGACGCGCGCGTCAAGGCTTTCCACTGCGACACGCGCTACGGATATGCATGGGTCGCGCTCGATGACCCGTTGCTGCCCATCCCCGATCTTCCGCAGGACCGTGATCCATCCTATCGACGCATCCACCAGTTCTACGACCGCTGGAATACCGCACCACTGCGGATGATGGAGAATTCATTCGACAACGCGCACTTCTCGTTCGTTCACAAGTCGACCTTCGGGCAGCTCGATCAACCCAAGCCCCAAAAATACGAGCTGGTGGAAACTGATTATGGCTTCCAGGCCGAAAGCATCGTTCCCATCAACAACCCACCGGCTGCGTTTCGCGTGACCGGCACGAGCGACCCCGTCACCACACGCCACATGCGCAATGCCTGGTTCATGCCGTTCTGCCGCACGCTGGATATGGAATACCCTTCCGGACTGCGGCACATCATATTCAATTCGGCCACCCCGATCGACGACGGAAGTATCCAGTTGGTGCAAATCCTCTTCCGCAACGATCGAGAGGAAGATTGCTCTACGCAGGAACTGATCGATTGGGACGCGGCCATCATCGAGGAGGACCGAGACATATTAGAGTCTACCGACCCCGATGCCATCATCGACGTAAGTCGCAAGATCGAAATGCACATGCCCTCGGATCGGCCGGGTGTCCTCATGCGCAAGCGCCTGCTCGCACTGCTGGAAGCACATGGTGAGAGTGAGATGCCCGGTGAGATTGCTTAAGCGGGAGCAATGCCCCGTATCGACTTCTTTGGTTGCGGCCGGCGAAGAAAGGCGTGAAATTCTTAGGCTTAGTGCCCGCACCACTGGTGCACATGGTAAGGCTCGCGCGCGAGTCCCACGCAATAGTCCAGCACGACTGGCTCAAATGCACGCACGAAATCGCGCGCCGCAGCATTGACCTTGGCCAGGTGCTTCGTCGCGGCATTTGCTTCGGCGCCCAGCTTGACCATGTCGACGCCTAATACCTTGCCGCCTTCGACAAGCATGCGTCCTCCGACCATGACACGGTCGACACCGGTACCATCCTCCACGAATACGACGTGATAAAGAGGCTCGTTCAGCGGCACGTAGTTGATGCTGGTCAAGTCGAGGAAAACCACGTCGGCCTTGAAGCCGGGGGCAAGCTGACCGATGAGGTTTTCCATGCCGAGCGCGCGGGCACCCCCTTTCGTCGCGGCTTCGAAGGCCTCCTCCGCGGTGAGCCACTGGCGCGGATCGGGCCCCTGCACGCGCGAAACGAACGCCGCCATGCGCATGGCCTCGAACACATTTTGATTGTCGGATGACACGCAACCGTCTGTCCCGATGCCAAGGGTGATCCCGCGGTCACGCATCTTGCGCGTGGCTGCCAGCCCCGATCCGAGCTTCATGTTGCTGCCTGGATTGTGCGCGACCGATGCGCCGGCATCGGCGAGCCGCTCCATGTCGTCGTCATCGATCCAGATCGCGTGCGCGGCGGTGAAATTCGGCGCGATCAGCCCGAGCTTGAGCAGATGTCCGACCAGCGTCGTTCCGAATTTTCGCGGGCCGACCACCGCTTGAACCTTAGATTCTGCGACGTGCATGTGCACACCGATACCATGCGCGCTTGCCAAGTCGCGGCAGCCGACAATGAAGGCGTCGCTGCAATGATGTGGGATGGTCGGTCCGAGCGCGGGCCGCAAGCGGTCGTGTTCAAACGACCAGTTCTCAATCAGCGTGCGGCAGGTCGCCAGGCTTGCGTCATACGGCGCAGTGCACATCGCTTCGACCTTCGCGCGCATTCCCGGCGGCATCGAGTCGATCAGCCCAGGGATCGCCCGGTAGAAGGTCGTGTCCGCCATCATCGGCGCGATCGCAGCACGCATGCCCACATCGGAATAGGCTTGTGCTACGGCCTTGACGCCTTCGACCGAAGGCGCAGGGATTTCCGCGACAAGGTCGTAGCAGGCGGTGCAACCCTTGCGCACCATTTCAATCGCGCCAATTTTGGCCGATAGGTATTTGGTCTCGACGGTGCGCCCACCCGCTGTCCACGGATACCCGTTCAGTAGAAGTTCGAGGGACCAGCGGTCCACCATCGCCTTGCAGAGCGCAACTGTGGCGTGGGTGTGGGCGTTGATCAGGCCCGGGATCAGCAGACAGTTGGTAGCGTCGATTCGCTTCGCGTCAGCCGTGATGTTCTCGCCCGGCGACAGCACGGCCGCGATGGTGTCGCCGTCGATCAAGAGATCGGCAGGTGCGCCATCGAGCCGGCCCGCGGTCAGCAGCCGGCCCCCGTGAATGAGTTGCTTCAAGCGCTCGTCTCCGCGGGAAACACTGTGGCATTTTCGATGCGCAGGATCGAGGCCACGCCCGCGTCGACGCGAAAACCATAGTTGAGCCGACCTACGACGCGGACGGGCCCATCAGCCCCCTCGCGAGGCGAAGACGATGCGTCAGGAAGCGCGATGACTGCGGCCGGAGCCGGCGAGCAGTCGGGGCACACGCCCGGCTGGTCGACGAGCAGCATCGTCGGCCGCGAGCCATGCGCATGCGAGAGAAATCCTTCGATGGCGATATCGCGCCCGGAAAGCGCCTGCGCGGAGGCGCTGTAGCGCAGATCGCCCGTACCGAGGTGATCGAACAGGTCGGCGAAGCCGAGCGCAAGCGGCGCAGAGTCACGCGGCATGCGAAACCAGCCGGAGCTCGTCTTCGACGTGCGCTCGCATAACCTCTCGTTCAAGCGTTTCGGTCAAACGCGCGCGAAAGTCGTTGAAGCCCGGATCGGTCATCCGGCGCGGTCGTGGCAGGTTGATACGCACTTCCTCGATGATCCGGCCCGGCCCAGCTGACATCACCACCACCCGGTCTGCAAGCAGCACCGCTTCGTCGATATGATGGGTGACAAAAATGATTGTCGGTTTGAATTCGAGCCAGACTTCCAGCAGAAATCGTTGCATCAGCGCGCGGGTCTGAAAGTCGAGGGCAGCAAATGGCTCATCCATCATGATGAATTCGGGACTTTCGACCAGTGCGCGGGCGATCGCCACACGCTGCTTCATGCCACCGGAAAGCTGATGCGGTCGGTGGTTGGCGAACTTCGACAGTCGTACCCGTTCCAAGAGCCGCGCGACCCGGCGCTCGCGTTCGGGTTTCGGCACCTTCTTCATGGCGAGCCCGAAGCCGACGTTGTCCTTCACCGAGAGCCACGGGAACAACGAATGATCCTGGAATACCATGACGACTCCAGGTGCCGGACCCGAAACCGATTTTCCGTCGATCGCGATGCGCCCTGACGACAGCGGCTCAAGGCCTGCGATCAGTTCAAGCAGCGTGCTCTTGCCGCAACCCGAAGGACCAAGGATGGCGACGAACTCCCCGCTTTCTACGGTAAGGTCGACATCACTCAGCGCGGTCACCGAGAGGCCGCCCGCACCCGGCCACACCTTTCCGACGTGTCGGCATGAAAGCGTCGTCATGGCGCGGGCTGCCACCACAAAATACGGCGTTGGATCTGCACAAGCAGGGCATCGACCAGATAGCCCGTCGCACCCACCATGCACATTCCGAGCAAGATGAGCTTGGTATTGAACATCTCGCGGCCGAGAATGATCATCATGCCGAGTCCGTTCTTCACACCGACCATCTCGGCCGCCAGCACGGCCATCCAAGCGGCGAAGAAATTGATCCGCAGCATGGTGAAGACCTGAGGCAGCACCGCCGGGAAAATCACACGCGTCCAGACCTGCGTCCTGCTCGCGCCATAACTGCGCGCTGTCTTGATCAGGCGCTGGTCGACGGCATTGACGGCGGCAACCGTGGAGATGGTCAGAATGAAATATACTCCCATGAACACTACGAAGATCGCGGTGGGATTGCCGATGCCGAACAGCATGATTCCGAGCGGAATCCACGCGATTGGCGCGATCGGCGCAAGCCCGCGAACGAGGGGCATCACCATGTCGGCGAACGCGCCGGACGCCGAAATCAGGATGCCGGTGGCAATGGCAGCCGCAAAGCCAATGGCAAGTCCCACAAGCACGCGCAATGCACTGACGACGATCGCGACGGGAATCGGCATGGCGTCGCCACCGAAGCCGACGCGGAAATCGCTTTCGAGCGCGTAGCGCAGGAATGACGACGGCGGCGGGAACAGGACAGCGCCACTCCAGCCGTTCGCCGCCGCGATCTCCCATATCGCGATGACAACCACCCACGGAATGAACGCCTTGAGGACACCCTTTTCCCAGGAAGCGAGGGCCTCCGGCGCCTGCGGCTGCGCCACAGGAGCGCCGATGCGCTCCAACGTCCCGCTGCGATCCGTCATTTGCTCAGGCTAAGACTTGCTTCAGTAGCTTTGTATCGACGATCTGCGGCGCTGTCTTGAGATAGCCGAGCTGCACCATGTCGGCGACCGCGATCTCCATGCCCTTTTCGCCGCCCTTGGTGATGTCGACTTGCGGCATCTGCCGTGGCAACGCCGCCGCTAGCGTTTCCTTGTTGACGCGATAGAACTTGGCGCCGTCGAGCACGTCGACTGCCTTCGGCAAGTCGGCCTTGATCGCCGCATCCGCGCGCAAGATTGCCTTCAAATAGCGTTTGATCACCTCCGGCTTGCTGTCGAGATAGCGCGCGGTGGTGTTGGTTACGCAATCCGGCCCATGTGGCCCCCAGGCGTCGAGGCTGCTCGCAATCGGCACGCCGCCGAGCGTATCGATCAGTCGGGTCGCGAACGGCTCCACATGGGTCGCGAGATCGAGGTTCTTGGATTCGAACGCGGCTGCCAGCGCCAAGGTGTCGTTGAACCAGACAATGTCATAGTCGCTGTAGCCGACGCCGGCCTTGACCAGCGCGCGATAGAGCGTGAGCTCGAAGGTGTTGAAGCGGACGGTTCCGATCTTAAGCCCCTTACCCTTGGCGGCGGCGAGGTCGGCCATGTTCTTTATGCCAGTCTCCTTCTGCGCGACCAGAAACAGCCCGCCCGCGCCACTACCCGCGATGATACGCACCGGCGCGCCTTGCCCCGCCGCGATGAAGGCGTTGGTGAAGGGGTTGTGGATGATATCCATCGCCCCGCTGTTGAGCGCGGTCAGCGCATCGCCCGGATTGGGCATGAATTTCATCTGAACGTTGAGGCCCTCTTCCCTGAAATATTCCCGGGCCTTGGCGTAGAACAGCGGCGACATACAGATGCCGACCAAATGGCCGACGTTGACCGTATCAAGCTCCTGTGTCCGCGCGACAAAAGGCGCTCCGACTGCCGCCACACCCGCAACGGCCGCCGACGTCTTCAAGAAGTCCCTTCGTTTCATGGTTGTCTCCCGTGATCGCTCAGGCGTCGTTGGGAGACGCTCATGCATTGCCCATGCCATCGGTGCTTCGAGGCATTGCATATACTTGCCCACACAAGTCTCGCGCGAGGATCTCCGGTTGATCAATATGCGGGCATGTTGCCTATGGAAGCGGCAAAACCGGTCAGTGGCCAAGGTCGCCAATGAAACGGCGAAGCCCGAGCGGGGCGGCCTGGACCGCCCTGTTGCCTTCGAGCAGATAGGGAACCGCCAATGCCTGGCGTGCCGCCAGCGCCGCATAATCGTGGTCGACCGTCTGCATAACGTTGGCGATTTCCTCGAGAAAATCTGCTTGGTTGATGGTGGTCAGTTCTCCCTTCTCAACCACGACGTTGCCATCCACCAGCACGGTGTGCACAGCGCGCCCGGTCTCGCAATAGACCAACTGGCGCGCCGCACTGTTGAACGGGAGGTAGGCAAAATCGGAAAGGTCAATCAGCACGAGGTCGGCCTTCATTCCGGGCCTCACTTCTCCGATCTGCCCGCCAAGCCCGAGCGCATGCGCGCCGCCGAGAGTGGCAGCATCAATTGCGTCTGAGGCACAGATGCCCCGCGGCTCACCATCCATTCCAGCACACAGCAGCGCGAACATTTTCATGGCCTGGAACAGGTTCTGGCAGTCGCTGCAGCTGCAATTGTCACAACCGAGGGCGAGGTTGACGCCGGCCCGCTTGAGATCAAGGAGCGGCGCCACGCCGTTCTTCAGCTTGAGGTTCGATAACGGGTTGTGCACTACGCCGGTGCCGGCGCGCGCCAGCTTTTCGATCTCGCCCGGCGTGATGTAAACGCTGTGCGCAATGGTCGTGCGCGCCGTCAGCAAGCCCACCGCGTCCATGTAGTTCACTAGCGATCCCTCATGCTGCGAATAGACGCTGCGCGCCTTGGCGAGTTGCGCCCGCGTTTCGTAGACATGCGTGGTCACCGGCAGCTTGTGACGTTCGGAGAGCTCGGCGATCCCTTCGAGCAGAGCTTGGGAGCAACGCTGCGGTCCCGAGGGACTCAGCGCCCAATGAAACCGCGGCGGCAGTGGATCCAGCCGTTTGATCTGCGACGCGACGAATGCAATGTCAGCTTGCGCGTCGCCCGGCTTGCCCCCCACAATCGCCGCGGCTTCGCCTGGTATGCCGGCAGGCAGGAATGGCTCGATATCGAGCGCGGCGACATCGCGGACCGCGATTGAGAACACTACGCGAATTCCGACCTCGGCATAGGCCGACAGAATGGTATCGAGTGTTTCTTCGTCCTGCGGCACGAGCGAGTTCATGTCCTGCAGGGTCGTGATTCCGTGCCGCAGGCATTCCATGGCACCGACGAGCGTACGCGCACGCAGCTCCGCGCGGCTGCGCTTGCCCCAGTAGGCCGGCTGGGAGTGCAGCATCCAAACATCGAAGGGCATATCTTCGAAGCGACCCTTGGAGAGCACGTCGTATGAATGGTAGTGCGCATTGACGAGGCCGGGAATCAACAGCTTCCCTCGGCCGTCGACGACGCGGGCACCGGACTGGCCCTGCGCTGCTGCCTGCTTGATTGCCCGCTTCTCTTCCACCAATTCGTCGGGAAGGCTCACCGACACGATGCGGTCAGCCTTGACAATGACATCGCGCACAGGCGGCTTGTGGAGATCAAACGCGCGGTCGTAGACCCGCGCATCGTGGATCAGAGTCTGCGTCGTCGCGTCCATTGCACCTAGTTCATTTTTGCTTCGATCTGTCGCTCTGACTTGGGCGGCAGGAACGAACGATTGAAGATGTCGGTGACCGCAGGCTTCCTCGGCAGCTCGTAGGCCTCGACAATCACGCCGATGGAGCGCGCCAGACGATCGTCCTTGAGGTCGCCAAACCCGATGTCCGCATTCTCGGGCGAGGTCATAAGGTTCTTAAGGGCGTAAGCGATGCGCTGCTTCTCGATGTTGCCGTTGAGCAGCGGCTCGACCTTAAGGAGCGTCGCAATTCCATCGTCAGGATTGGCGAGCACTTCTTTCAGTGCGCGGTTGCTTGCCTTTACCAAGCCCGCAACTGCTTTCGGATTCTCCTTCAGAAGCCTCTGCGACACCATGAGGCCGTTGGAGTAGAGATCAAGTCCGTAATCGCCAAAATTGAACCAGCGAAAATCCTTGTCGGGATCCTGCCGCTGCTGCAGCAGATTTATGTAACTTGTGACATTGAAGACCAAACTGCCCGCGACCTGTCCCTGGATGAGCATTTGCTCCTGCAGGTTGGGAGCCATGTTCAGGATGCTTACCTTGCTGGCGTCGATGCCGTTGATTTTGGCGAAACTTGGAAACAGCCGGAGCGTGGCGCTGCCAGGCGGTCCGCCGAGCGTTTGGCCTTCGACATCCTTCACAGTCTTAATTGGCCCATCCGCCTTGGTGACCAGGACGAACGGCGGCCGGCTGTAGATCTGATAGACCATCACCGGTTGCTCGCCCGGCTTCTGCGCAGCCTGCTGGATGATCGCATTGATGTCGCCGAACCCGGCATCGTAGGCGCCGCTCATGATGCGCGTGATGGTTGCCGCCGACCCTTCCCCTTGGTCGATCGCGACGTCGAGCCCTTCGGCTTTGAAGTAACCCTTCTCGCGCGCGACGTAGTACCAGGCGTGGATGCCCTGGAACTTGAAGTCGAGGGTGAAACGGATCGGCGTGAGGGACTGGCCCGCGGCCGGAAACACAAAGAGCGCGATGAGGCCAAGTGCCACGCCAAGGGGCGCGACGCGTCGGGCAACATGCATGATGGCAACCTCCAGGTTCGGGTGCAGTGATCGGACCGCCCGGCAACTCGATCCTTGTTTAGACAGTGACGATCTCGCTCTTGCGGTTCGCCCACCCGGTGAAATGCTTCTCGGCGAGCGAGAACCCCACATAGAGGCAGATGCCGAGGGTCGCGAGGATGAACAATCCTGCGAACACAAGCGGCACATTGAAGGTGGAAGACGCGATCATCATCATATTGCCAATACCGCGATTGGACGCGACCGTTTCTGCCAACACCGTGCCGACGAAGGCGAGCGTGACCGCTACTTTCAGCGATGCGAAAAAATATGGCATGGCGCGTGGCAGCCCGACGTTCCACAGAATGTCGAGCTTTTTGGCATTCAAGGGTCTTAGGACGACCTCGAGCTCCGGCTCGGTCGTGGCGAGTCCGGTCGCGACGTTCACCACCACCGGAAAAATCGAAATCGCGATCGACGTGAGAATCGCCGGCACGGTACCGGCGCCGAACCAAAGAACGAAGATCGGAACCACTGCGATTTTCGGGGTCGACGAGAAGCCGACCAGCAGCGGATACGCCGTGTCATATGCAATCTTTGACGAGCCGACCAAAGCTCCCAGAAAAACCCCAATCGCGACGCCAACGGCAAAACCAACCAGCGTGGTGTAGAGCGTCTGTGCGGCGTGCGGCATGATCGCAGGCCAGCGCTCGAACAGCGTGTAGAACACCTGGCTAGGTCGCGGCAGGATGATGTCACTCACGCCCAAAACCAGGCAGGCGAGTTCCCAAAATACGAAGAAGCCGAAGATAAGCGCGATGGAGGCCGCCTTCTGGCGCAGCTTTGCCATCATGCCGCGGCTCCCAGGCTGACTTCGTTGCCCGCGCGGACTTCGACGATCAGGCTTCGGAGCCGCTGGTTCAAGGCGACGAAACCCGCGTCATACGTCATTGCAATGGTGCGGGGGCGTTCGAAGGGCACAGTTTCGTCCTCGATGACGCGACCCGGCCGCGCACTCATCACGACGATGCGGTTCGCCAGGAATGCGCTCTCGCGCAAATCGTGAGTCACAAGGATCACGGTCGGCTTGCGCGTGAGCCATAGCTCCTGGAGCACCGCCCACAACTCCTCACGGGTGAACTGATCCAGCGCGCCGAATGGCTCGTCGAGCAGGAGCAGTGTCGGATCGTGGATCAGCGCACGGCACAGCGAGGCACGCTGCTGCATGCCTCCTGAAAGCTGCCAAGGATGCTTGTCGCCGAACCCGGACAGGCCAACCTGCGCCAGCAAAGCTTCCGCGCGGTCGCGGTAATCGGTCTTTCGTTTCCGCGTCCAGTCGGCACGAAATGGCTGCACGATTTTCAGCGGTAGCATGACGTTCTGGCGGACCGTGAGCCAGGGCAGCAGCGTCGGATTCTGGAACGCCATGCCGATCCGCACGTCTTCCGCACCGATCTCCCGACCGGCGACGAAAACGTAGCCAGTGGTCGCTGAAATAAGCCCGCCGATGAGCTTGAGGATTGTCGACTTGCCGCAGCCTGAAGGACCGACCAAGGCCACAAAATCGCCCTCGCCGATCTTGATCGAGGTCTTGTCCAGCGCCTGGACGGCACTTTCGCCTCGCCCATAGGCGAGCGTCACCGATTCGAATTGGATCATGGGATCCCTGACGCTGGGATCGGAGTGGCGCTGCGGCGTCGTGCAAGCCCCGACGGGGGTCGCCTGTTCCCGCTCACGGCGCAATGCCCATTCCCGCAGCATTACCAGGCACCCGATGTCTTCCTGCACACATAAGAAGCAAGCGCTATGCCATGCCGGGCTACCGGCCTTGCTCATTCGTGACACGCATTTTTTCCGGACGCCTCAATGGCATGGGCATGCCGAAGCTCGTCGACGATGACTTCCCCCCAAACGCAGGCGGAGCAGGTGCGTGCATGATTTATAGGCGGCGATCCACGATCAACGCGACTGGTCCACCGCCATCGGGGCCCTGGTGTTCCGCACCACCCGAGACGTAAATCTCTGCGTGACCGAAGACGCTGGCGAGCGCGCCACAGACAAAAGCACGGGCATGGCGGGTCGGCGAGATGTCGGAATCGTCGAGCATAGTATGGCGATGCCCGCGTAGCTGTCCGTCATGACTCGCCTCGGCTTTGGCGAGCACGGCGACCACGCGCTTTCTTTCGCTCGCCGTCAGTTGCCCATTGGCGGGAATGCCAAGGCCCTGCAACACCGCCCGGACTGGCTCGGTGTCAATCCCATCCGCCATGACAGCGTGGCCGATGGCGAGCGGCCCCGACCAGGAGCGTGACATGCCGAGCACCACGATCTCGTGGTTCATCAGCTCGATTCCCGCCGAACAACTGGCGCGGCCCGACCAAATTTCGAAGTCTGAAGCAATCGCGACCTCGCTCAAACTCGTGCGCTGGACCTCATCGAGCGCAACTGCGATGCCGAGCGCACTCGCCGCCCGCGACAGACCCATCGATTTAAGCGTATCGCGCACTGCGACCGAGCTACGGTTATCAGCCTCCGCGATCCGCTGCGCCGTCAGCAATGGACATTTGATCTGAACGAAATGAACGTCCGACACGCTTTCGATGTTTGCCGCGGCCATCGCGGACCGCACGCCCGCCGCGACCTGATCGACTTGCCCAAGGCGGCCGAGATGCTCCGGCGGCAACGCCGCAGTGTGCGACTGACCGAGTGCAAGCGCGGGCCGCTCCCCCTTGCTGTCCTCGCAGCGCTCGAACACGACCCAGTGCGGTGCCATGCCGCCCTCGGTACCGCCCGACATCACCAGACAAACTTCAGCGGCGCGCTCGCGCGGGACGAATCGATGAAGCATCAGCCCAAGCGATTGCGTGGCATAGCCGCGGGTGAAATCGTTGACGCAGCCGTTGCCCTCGGTCTTGCCGAAGATCGCCACGATCCCATCCGGATCGATGCGACCGCCAATGATCGCGTCCTCGATGCCACGCACATCGTCAGGCGCAGCCGCTGAGATGCGATGTACCTTTGCGGTCGGCATGAGACATCGCTTCCCGCGTTGGTGCGGCGTCGCATGCCCGGTCGGCCCCGCAACCGTCGGGAACCTGACGATCGCCGTAATGGTGTCATCGCGATTGCGTGGCGTAGCCGCGGGTGAAATCGTTGACGCAGCCGTTGCCCTCGGTCTTGCCGAAGATCGCCACGATCCCATCCGGATCGATGCGACCGCCAATGATCGCGTCCTCGATGCCACGCACATCGTCAGGCGCAGCCGCTGAGATGCGATGTACCTTTGCGGTCGGCATGAGTCATCGCTTCCCGCGTTGGTGCGGCGTCGCATGCCCGGTCGGCCCCGCAACCGTCGGGAACCTGACGATCGCCGTAATGGTGTCATCGATGTTGCGTGGCGTTGGGGCGGGCAACTGCTGGATGGTGTGCACTGAGCGGCCCCATCCGCGCGCGGCGGCGACCAGTTCGCGCTCACGCATGACGAAGCGCCCCCGCACCAAGGTGTGTAAGGGCAAACCCCTGGTGCGACGGCCGTGGAATGGCGTGATCCGCGACAACGACTGCAGCTTAGCGTCATCGATGGTCCACTCGCGGCTGAGATCGACGACGGCGATATCGGCGTCGGCTCCGGCCTGAATGACACCCTTGCGCGGGTAAAGTCCCCAAATCCTGGCCGGGTTGGCGGCGCTCCAACGAACGTAGTCGCAAATGGAAAACCGGCCTGCCGCGACCTCGGTCAGCATCATAGGCATCTGCGTCTCGACACCCGGGAAACCGCAATCGACAGTCCAGATGTCGTTGCGCGTCTTTTCTTCGATCGCGTGTGGGGCGTGGTCCGTTGCAATCACGTCGATCGTGCCGTCGGCGAGCGCAGCGAACAACGGCTCCTGGTTACGCTTTTCCCGCACCGGTGGATTGACCCGAATAACGCCGGCGAAGCGGCCATAGTCATCGGCGGAGAGGAACAAGTACTGCGGACAGGTTTCGCCAGTGATGTCGACGCCGCGCGCCTTGGCCTCGCGCAGCGGACGCAGTTCATCGGCCGACGAAATGTGCAGGATGTGGATCCGCGCGCCAGTCCATTCGGCAAGGATCGCGGCGCGGCTCACGGCCTCAACTGCGACCACCGCCGGGCGCGATGCGAGATGCGCCAGCGGATCAACGCGGCCGGCATCCCGCATGCGCGTCTCGCGACGCTCCATAATCGAATTGGTCTCGGCATGAAGCGAAACTCGCTTCCCGGTCGCGGCGACCACTTCGAACGCCTCGAGCATTGCGCCGGTCGATGGCGTCGGGATCTTGCCGAAAGTGTTGCCCATGTAGAGCTTAAAGCCGATGACCGTCTTGGCGAGCTCCGGCACATGCCGGATCGTGTCTTCGCCGAGCAGCCCGTAAAGGCCAAAATCGACATGCGCCTTCTGGGCTGCCATCTCATGCTTGGCCGCCAGGATCTCAGGCGTGCCCGTCGGCGGGATAGTGTTCGGCATGTCGAAAACGGTGGTCACGCCGCCGAATGCCGCAGCCGCAGTGCCGCTCGCGAAATCTTCCTTGTGGGGATAGCCGGGATCACGAAAGTGGACGTGGTCGTCGATCACCCCCGGCAGGACATGCAGCCCCGACGCGTCCAGCGTCTCACGTGCTGAAGGCATCGCGCTCTCCGCACCGACTGCCAGGATGACGCCGTCCGCGATCGCGACGCTTTCCTCGAATACGGCGTCTGGAGTGACGATCTTCCCTCCGTTGATAACGAGATCGGCGCTTGCGCTCATCACCCCCTCAGAGCATTGCCCAGCCGCCATCGACCGGAAGATCAGCGCCAGTAATCTGTCGCGACACATCGCTGGCAAGAAACAGGCAGGCATTCGCGACATCGACGTCGGTCGAGACACGCTTGAGCGCGTAATCCGCGGCATGGAGAGCCGCAGCCTCGTCCGGCGAGATGCCGAGCCGGCGCGCCATGTCGGCGCAAACTTTGTCGCGGAAGCGAGGGCCGTCGACCATGCCGGGCGCGACGTAATTGACGTTGATGTTATACGCTCCGACTTCAAGCGCGAAACTCTTGGTGATGCCGCGCAACCCCCATTTTGATGCCGAATAAGCCATACGGCCGGCGCGTCCGCGCATGCCGAAGGTCCCGCCGACGTTGACAATCTTGCCATAGCGCTGCGCCATCATTGCCGCGAGTACCGCGCGCATGGTGTTGAAGCAGCCGTGCATGTTGAGCGCGATGATGTCATCGAACTCGTCCTCGCTGGTCTCCACGCCGGTCTTGCCGATTGGCCCCGAGCCGCCGGCAACATTGACAAGGATGTCAATTCGTTCGCCGTAGTGGGTGCGCGTCGCCTGTGCTGCCGCGGAGCATTGTGTCCCGTCGGTCACGTCACAGCAGATGACGATGACTTCGCCGCCGCGGGCTTTTATCTTCCCGGCAAGTGGCTCGATAGCCGCCGTGTCACGGCCCACGAGCGCAAGCTTGCAGCCTTCGTCAGCGAAGGCATTGGTGACGGCGGCTCCCATGCCCTTGACTGGTCCGGTGATGATGGCGACACGGCCTTTAAGTTGGAGATCCATCGGCTTTCGCGGTAGCTGCCGGCTCCCTCAAGACGATGCCGTGCAAGCTGACTCGGCCAAAGGCAGCATCGAGTTAATTCAGCTTTTCGCGTCGACCAGCTTCGTCGGCCGCTCCGATTTCGGTGGCAGGAAGTCTCGCACGAAGATTTCCGATACCGCCGGCATGCGCGGCAATTGGTTGGCATCGACCAGGATCTCGATGCCTTTCTTCATGCGGGCATCATCGATGTCACCCAGCCCTATCTGCGCAATCTCGGGGTGATTCATTTCCTCCTTGATGGTCGCATCGAAGCGCTCAAGCTCGACGTTTAGCTGAATCAGTGGCTCACGCTTGAGAACCGCCTCGACGGACGCTTTGGGGTTCTTCAAGGAATCGACCAGTCCCTTATTCATGGCACGCAGAAACCCTCGCACCGCTTGCGGGTTTTCGTTCACGAGCTTGCGGGACACGATAATGGCGTTGGAGTAGAGATCCATGCCGTAATCGCCGTAATTTATCCAGCGCATCTCTTTCGCCGGATCGACGCCCATGAGCTTGGCACTAAAAAGAATGGTGTTGACGTATCCGAATACGCCGTCGACCTGTCCGCGCATGAGCATTTGCTCGCGCAGGTTGGGCGCGATGGTGGTGATGTTGACCTTCGATGCGTCGAACCCGGCGATCTTAGCAAGCGCGGGAAAGAGCTTGAGCGCGCCGTCGTTCGCAGCTCCGCCAAGCGTGCGGCCTTCAAAGTCCTTTGGCGTCTTGATCGGACTGTCGGTCTTCACCGCCACGGTGAACGGCGGGCGGTTATACAACACATAGACCGCGAGCGGCGCTTCTTCCGGCTTCCTCGCCGCGAACTCGATCAACGCATTGATGTCGCCAAAACCGATGTCGTAGGTGCCGGATGCGACTTTTGGAACGGCGGCGGCTGAGCCATCGCCTTGGTCGATAGTGACGTCAATCCCCTCCGCCTTGTAGTAGCCCTTGTCCGCTGCAACGAAGAACCAGCCCTGCGGCCCCTGATATTTCCAATTCAACACGAATTTGAGCCTGGTCTGTGCATCGGCCTGATCGGCGGCGAAGCTTGCGAGGCCGACTGCTGCCGGAACCACGAGCAGATATCGGCGCAACGAATTGAAGGTCATTGGCGCGCTCCATGGTCAAAACGGGAGCCCGCATCCGTGCCTGCGGCGCGGAGCTTCCGCGGTGGTGGTCAGACGGCCCCGGCGACCTCTTGACCGTGCCGAGAGCCTTGCAACTCGCGTGCCTGGCCGCTCTTTCCGACCCGTTGGTAGGGCAAATGACCGTTGCCATCTGCTGCTAATTTCTTGCTAGAGTGTTGCCGAAAAGGCATCGCAAAGCAGAAGCTCCTTTGTCATGCGGCATCTGCGGCTTTTGCAATATGTGGATGAAGTCGCGCGCGCCGGCTCGATCCGAAAGGCCGCGGAACGACTCAACGTCACCGCTTCCGCCGTCAATCGCCGAATCATGGATCTTGAGAAGGAGCTCGACGCCGAACTGTTCGAGCGTCGACCGCGCGGCGTCCGGTTAACCGCGGCAGGCGAGATGTTTCTGCGGTACGTTCGCGCGCAATCCGCCGATGTGGAGCGAATGCGATCGCAAATCGAGGATCTCAAGGGCTTGCGTCGCGGCGTGGTTCGGATCGCCTGTAGCCAAGCGCTAGCGCCCGACTTCCTGCCAGACGAGATCGCTAAATATCGAGTACGCTATCCCCAAGTGGCGTTCGAAGTCGCGGTCCTCGATCACGAAAGAGCCATGCGCGCGCTCGCTGCTTACGATGTCGACCTGGTCATCGTGTTCCGGCCGCCTTATCTGGCGAATTTCCAGCCCCTCATGAAGCTTGAGCAACGTCTGGTGGCGCTCATGACCCCCACGCACCCGCTGGCATCGCGTCGCGCCGTGCGGCTACGCGACTGCGCGGCGCATCCGGTCGCCTTGCCCGAGCGCAGCATTGGCGGACGGCAATTGCTCGACGAGGTGACCGTCCGAAGTGGGTTGCATTTCAACGTTGTGGCAGAGTCAAACTCATTCGAGTTCCTGCGTGGCGTCGTCCTGCGCGGCGGAGCGATTTCCTTCCAGATTCAAATCGGAGCGGTGGCGGGCGATCGCCAGACCGGAATAGTGACACGCAGCATCGATGACCGTGATGTCCCACACGCTGACCTGGTGCTTGGGCAATTGCGCGGCCGTAACCTTCCGATCCCATCGGCGGTATTTGCCGAACAACTCATGCGAACGCTCGACGTCATTCGGCGATGACGCCCTGAACATGGTCACGATGCCAAGGTGGCGTCTTCGGGGTGGTGAGTACACCTCGTCGCGCGTCCAGCCGAGCCGTTGATTGGACTTCATCACTGAAAACAACGTACATTTCGAGCGAGCAGCTCCGCCCGTCAGCATGACGGCGGCGATTAGAATATCGTTAAAGCTGCTTCTCGCCGCGAGAAAGAGGCGACAGGCGATGAGAACTCGAAAGCCATGGAGGAACGCCATGCGGACTAGCGCACGCACTGCCCTGGCGGCAGGATTTGCAATCACCGCCGCGTTCGCGGCTGCCGGCACGGCTCGCGCCGACGACATCAAGGTGGTGTCGACGATCGGCGTCAAGCCGGCGCTGCCCGAGCTGGTCGCGCAGTTCGAACGCGGCAGCGGCCACAAAGTCTCGATCGTCTGGGGCAACGCCGCGACGCTTAAGAGCCGTTACCTCGAGGGCGAGCAGGCGGATGTCGCGGTGCTGACGGCGGCGGCGATCGACGACCTCACCAAGGCGGGAAAAGTCGTGGGCCGTGTCGACCTCGCCCGTTCCGGCATGGGTATCGGGGTCAAGGCCGGCGCTGCCAAGCCCGACATCAGCTCGCCCGAGGCGCTCAAACGCGCGCTGCTCGCGGCAAAATCCATCGCCTATTCGTCGCAGGGCGCATCAGGCATCTACTTCGTGACGGTCATCGAGCGGCTCGGCATCACGGCCGAGGTCAAAGCCAAGCACAAGGATACGGCGGGTGCCGTCGGAGAGTTGCTCGCCGCGGGCGAGGCTGACATCGGCATCCAGCAAATTCCTGAACTCGCCGCGGTGCCGGGCGTGGAAGTCGTGGGGCCGTTTCCCGGCGAGCTTCAGGTCATAACCGTGTTCTCGGCGGCGCTCGACAGCAAGGCCAAGGACAACGAGGCCGCCAAGGCCTTCGTGAAATTCATCTCCGCGCCGGCCGCGGCTGCCGCCTATAAAGCAAAGGGTCTCGATCCGACCTGAGCGCGCGCGACGGATCGCGCGCGGCCGTCCACCTCAGCCGCCGAATTCGATGATGTAGAGCCCGGCGTTGTAGTCGGTGCAGTAGAGGAGGCCGGCCGCGTCAACGAACACGTCGGCCGACTGGATCACCTGCGCGCGATTGGGCCGGTGGTCCATCATGCGCGCGGGCGCGCCCGGCACGAACGCACCGACGTCGCGCGGGCGGAAGGGGTCGCGAATGTCGAAGGCGCGCACGCCCGCGTTCTGATAGGTGGCGAAAATCAGCTCCGAGCTCACGAAGCTTCCCGGTCGGTTCTCGTGGATGTTATGCGGGCCGAAGTGGCCGCCCTTGCGCACATAGTCGGCCTCCGCCGGCGTGGGGAAGGTGGAAATGCTCACCGGATTTGCCTTGGTCCGGTTGTCGAACACCCAAATGAGCTTGAGGCCGTCTTCCTGGTGATCGAGCACGGCTTCATCGAGCACGACAAGGAGATCGCGCTCCGCCAGCGGCAGGCAATTGTGCGTGCCGCCGCCGAACGGCGGCGACCAGTTGCGGTGGGTGATCAGCTTGGGCCGCGCGCGGTCGCGGACGTCGATCACCACCATTCCGGCGTCGCGCCAGGCAGCATAGGCGACGTCGTCGTCGACGATCGCGTGGTGCAATCCGTAGCGGCTCGTGGCCGGCCATGACGGCGTCTCACCGGCGGCCGCGTTCATGCCGGGGATCCAGTAGCGCCCGCACTCGCGCGGATGCGCCGGATCGCCCATGTCCACCGTCAGCAGGATGTAATCGGTGAAGCCGTCGAGCAGCGCGGAAACGTAGGCCCAGCGGCCGCCGGTGTACCAGATGCGGTGAATGCCGCCGCCCTCGACCGGCATGAAGCCGATGCGCCGCGGCGCCGCCGGCGTGGAAATGTCGTAGACCGCAAGCCCCGCGGTCCAATCGCGCGCCGCGCTTTTCCGCTCCGCCGTGCCCACCACGTTGCCGAGCTGGCCCTTGTAATAGGCCTTCTCGTCGGCGAATTCCGCGGCCGCGAACATGTCCTTGGCGTTGACGACGAGCAGCAGGTCATCATGGGTCTGCAGGTGGATGTTCCAGGTGTTCGGCGGCGCGGCGAGGTAATTCACGGCGCGCGGGTGCTTGGCGTTGCGCACGTCGATGACGCTGAAGCCTTTGGAGAACATGTGGCCGACATAGGCGTGGCCGCGATGCACCATGATCTGCACGCCGTCGGGTCTGCCGCCCTGGTCGCAATGGCCGAGGATGCGCATGTTGCGCGCATAGTCGGGCTTCGGCAGTTCGGCAGTCATCGGTAGGCGGCCAAGAAATTCGGCACCGCGATCCAGTCCATCATGGCGCGGTGATCCTGCAGCAGCTTCCACATCGCGCGATCGTCCTCGCCCTGCAAATTCACCCCGAGGTGCGTGCCGAGCCTGCGCCCGTGCAACATGATCCGCTCGCCGATGGGCTGGCGTGCGCGATTATAAGCTGCGAGCCCGGCGTCGATATCGTCATGAGTCCCGAGGGCGGCGGCGAGCGCCTGGGCGTCTCCGCCCGCCTTCGCCATGCCGAAGCCCATGTGCGGGCGCGCCAAGGAGGCGGCATCGCCCACCAGCACCACGCGTGCGAACACCAATTGCGGGGTCGAGAAGTCGTAGATCGGCGTGAAGAAGGGGCGCAAGTTGGCGAGGCAATCGAGAAACTGCGGCGGCATGATCGCTTGCGCCTCTGCGCGCATCTGCGCGATCAAGTCCTCGCGGATGAGCGGCGGCGGCACGGAGTGCGCGTGCTGCTGCCCGTGCGCGTCGACGCACATCCGCCGCAGCTCCTGCGCATTGGCGACGCGATACCAGATGAAATTGTAGCGGCGGTGGCCCACGCGCAGGTCGTTGTTCAGCCCGGCGATGGGATAGCCGATGACCTGCTGCCGCTCGGGCAGGAAGAAGGTGAAGTAGGGAAAAATGCTCGCGCGCGTCGCTTCCGCGAGATCGGCTTCGTTGGGCGCGCCGCGCCAGATGTAATAGCCGGAATAGACCGGCTGCACCGCCGGAGCGACCTGCTCGCGCACGCTCGAGCGGATGCCGTCGCCGCCGACGAGGAGATCGGCGCGCTCGCGCTTTCCGCCGGCGAAGTGCACGAGCACGCCCGAGCCATCCTGCTCGACGCGCTCGAAGGTGTGGCCGAGGTGATAGCTTGCCTCCGCGATCGTCGCCCGCATGAGCCGCTGCAGCCGGTCCCACGAGGTGAGGATCTGCGGCAGATGCTTTTCCGCGATCACCCGGCCATCGCTGTCAAGCGTGATGCGTTTGTCCACCTCGATGCCAAGATCACGGGTCCCGGCGCCGCTCTTCTCCAACGCCTCCAGCAATTCGGGGTGGGTGGTGATGCCGGCGCCGCGGCCGACTAGTTCGACGGGCGAGCGCTCATAGACATCGGCCTGCCACCCGATCCGCCGCAGGAACGCCGCGGTGAAGAGACCCGACATCGAGCCGCCGATGATGATCGCGCGCCGGGTGCTGCGTTTGCTCGGCATTTTGGCGCCCGTCGACCTCGGCATTGGATGACGCCTGATTTGTGTGAAGTAGTTAACAGAAGGTTTCCGACGGGCAGTCTAGGCATATTGGTAGGCCAAAACAGGGGAGCTACCAATGCGCAGCGACTTTGCCGGGCTTGTCCCGGATATGGCCGCCGCCGGGCGGGCAGGCAAAGCGCAGGATCACGACACCTCGGACCCCGCGCTGATCGCCAAGATCGCAGCCGGCAACAGGATCGCCATGCAGGTTTTGTTTGCCCGCCACCATGCGCGTGTGTACCGCTTCATATTGCGGCTGCTCGGCAGCGAGGCGGCGGCGGAGGACTTGACCAGCGAGGTCTTCCTCGACGTGTGGCGGCAGGCGCACCGGTTCGAGGCGCGCTCCTCGGTCAGCACCTGGATGCTGGCGATCGCCCGCTACAAGGCGCTCGCCGAGTTGCGGCGCCGGCCAGAGCTCGCCTGCGAGGAAGCGGCCGCGCAAGCGAGCGATCCGGCCGACGATCCGGAGGCAAGCTTCGCGATCAAGCACCGCGGGGAAATCGTGCGCGACTGCCTGAGCCGCCTGTCGCGCCGACATCGCGAGGTCATCGATCTCGTCTACTATCACGGAAAATCGGTGCAGGAAGCCGCCGCCATTCTCGGCATCCCGGGCAATACGGTCAAAACCCGCATGTTCCACGCCCGCAGGACGCTCTCCGAGCTGCTCGCCGCGCGCGGCGTCGTGGGCGCGCTGGCGTAACGACCGACACGCCGCCTCACGACGGATCGAAGTCCGCGCCCTCCGCCGCGATTGCGGTGAGCTTGTCCGGCGCGATCACGCCGACGCCTCCGCGCTCGAGCCGAATCCACCCGCGCTTCGCCCATGCCCGCAGCTGCTTGTTGGTGCTTTCGCGCGACATCCCGATCATCTGGCTGATCTCGCGTTGGGTGATGGTCGCCTTGCTTGGCGTCGCCGAGCCCTGTACGCCCCCGGTCAGCTGCAGCAAGGTCTTCGCCAAGCGAGTCGGCAGGTTCAGGAACGTGATGTCCTGCACCTGCTCGCTGGTGCGGCGCAGCCGCGAGCAGAGAATCTCGATGAACTTGAGCATCACGTCCGGCTGACCGCTCAGGAACGGAACGAAATCGCGCCGCTCGATGACGATGAGCTCGCTGTCGGACATGGCTGTCGCGTCCGCGGTGCGCGGGCGGCCGTCGAGCAAGGCGATTTCCCCGAAGATATCGCCCTCGCGAAAGACGTTGAGCACGATGTCCTTGCCGTCGGCGGAGGCGACGCTGACTTTCACCGCGCCGGCGAGCACGCCCATGAGCCCGGTCCCCGGGTCGCCCTTGGCGAAGATGGACGTCCCGCGCGCCACCCGCCGCGTCTTCATGTACGAGCCGAGGTGCTCGATCACGCCGGGCGGAAGATCGCGAAACAGCGGATGGCTGCGGAGCAGGGACAACTTGTCACGCGAGCGTTCCCCCTGCTGCTTGGAGCCTGGACTCGGCATGAGGGCTCCCCTCCCCGTTGCAAACGAGTCTTGCAAACGACATGTGCGCTCGAGCACGCCTGGCGAGCGTTTCGTCGTAGAATCATTATACCCGATTCCTGCGTTGCGGCGTCGCTGGTTTTTTCCGAGCGAATGGCTGCATGCTCTCCAAAAGAAGCGAAGTTTGCGAATGCACGCTGTGAGTGCATTCGGCCTTCGCGCCCCCGACAAGGAAAATCCGCATTATGTGAACTGCCTCACCCTCCAAAGCCGGCGCCGATGGCAGCCTCGGACGCGAGCAAACAGACGGCGAGGTGGGCCATGCAGATGCAGCAGATCCGGTATTTCCTGGCGCTCTGTGAGGAGCGAAATTTCACGCGGGCGGCGGGACGCTGCGGCGTCACGCAGCCCTCGCTGACCAACGCCATCATCGCGCTCGAGCGGGAGCTCGGCGGCGCGCTGTTTCAACGTCGGCCGGCGATCGCGCTCACGGTGCTCGGCCACGCGGTGCAACCGTACCTGCAACGGGTCGCGGAAAACGCCGATCATGCGCGCGACGCGGCGCAGGCGATAGCCGATGTGCGGCCGGCGAATCGCGCGCCGGCGGCGCCCGAGCCGCTGACGCCCAGCCCCGCCTGCCCATCGAGCTGATCGCGGCATCAGCGAGCCCGTGGCGGCGCGCGTCGAGTTGATCGCGTACCCCCGCCTAAGCGGCGCCAGATCGCTTCTCGCCGACAAACCGGTCGGCCCTCGGGGTTCGCCTCGCTTGCGCGATAGCGGCTTGTGCCGCGCCGCAAAGCCTTCCTAAAATCCGCAGTTGGCGCCTTGATCAGTGTGGCGGTTCAGAAGTCCGCATCATTCTTGCAGCGCGTCCGAAATGCGGACTTCTGAACCAAAGCCACACTGGATCAATAAGTTGCTAGTGTCCTTCGATTCCGAAGTTCGCAAACGAGGCTGCAGCACAATGATGCGAACTTCGGAATCGGGACACTAGCGCCGGGGGAGGACAGCGAGATGCGGCGCTTCTGGCGGGCCGTGACGTGCGCGTTTGGCCTTGCCGTCCTCGCCACACAGGCGCCGGCACAGACCTACCCGGCAAAGCCAGTCCGCATCATCGTACCGTATGCGCCCGGCGGCCTGACCGACGTGGTGGCGCGGCTTTATTCCGAGCAGTTGCGGCAACGCTTCGGCCGCAGCGTATTCGTCGAAAACAAGCCCGGCGCTTCGGGAATCATCGCGATCGAGGAGATGGCGCGCGCCCGCCCCGACGGCTACACGCTCATGATCGGCAACATCTCGACCAACGCGTTGACGCCGGTCCTGCTCGCGAAAAAACTGAAGCTCGATTACGAGCGCGACGTGCAGATCGTCGCGCCGCTCGCCGATGTACCGGTGTTCTTTCTCGCCACCACGACGAACTTCCCGCCGCGCACCTTCGGCGAATTTCTCGCCTATGCCAAGCAGCATCCGGGCAAGGTTCGTTACGGCAGCGCCGGCGTCGGCAGCTATCAGCAAATCAATACCGAAATCCTCGCGAAACGCGCCGGTCTCGACCTCGTGCATATTCCATTCAAGGGCTCGGCGCAGAGATCCTGCGCGACCTCGCCAACGGCGATATCCAGGTGTCGTGGTTCAACATCACCATCCCGCTGGGAATGATGAAAGCGGGCCGCGTGCACGCGCTCGCGGTGGCCGCCGACGCGCGGCTGCCGCAACATGCCGACGTGCCCACGCTGGGCGAGGTCGGATTTCCCGGCATGCGCGCGGCGCAATGGGTGGCGGCCTTCGCGCCGGCCGGCGTGCCGGCCGAGATCATCGCCACGCTGCACACGGCGTTCGTCGCCGCCATGAGCGCGCCCGAGATGCAGGAGGCGTTTGCCCGCGGCGGCATGCTCGTGCCGGGGCC
>VAZM01000122.1:15397-18260 GCA_005883135.1 Alphaproteobacteria bacterium | reverse complement strand
GAGAAATTTTCCAGTTACCGTGAAGAACATCTCATTGGCGTGGTCGCCTTTGCGAAACAACACGTCACCTTTGTTGTATTTGCGTCTGGTCATGAATGGCTTGAGCCAATCCATCGACAAATCGCCTTGCGCGGCGATTCGCGCCCTCTTCACGAGTCTGAGCATCTGCGCGAGGCGGAAAATGTTGATGGGCAACAACAGGACATATAGGATCAGAGTGGTCACCGTGGAGGACAGCACGCCATAGCCGATGAAGAACACGTCGCTGACGATGCCCGCCACCCGCAGGGGCACCATCGTGCGCATCAACAGCGTGGTAACGAAAAAAATCGCGCCCATCAGCGCGAACATGTTGGCGACGGTGACCGATGCCAGGGCGATGTCCACCACGTCAAGCTTCAGGTGAGTGAGCATCTTGGTGAGGATGTCCTCCATCGCCGCGTCCATTGCGCCACTCACGAGCGCCGCCGGATGTAGATCACCGAGGGTCATGGTTCAGTGTTCCTGCTCACAAGCGAGAATGCGCGCGCTGCGGATCGACGCTCGATGTCGCGAGCCGGGGGCGTCCATATGCCGCGCCTCTCTCTAGAGTTCTGATGGAATTGCACGATCTGCGCGTCCAATCAACGTCTCATCCCCGACGTGGCGACCGCCGGCCGGCGGCGAGTTTGGTCATGACTCCGAAGCGACTGTGATATGTTCCGCAGAGGAGGGGAGCGACAACCATCCGATGGGAAGAATGAGCCATAGAGTCGGAAACATAAGCTATGGCCTCGCGGTCGTTGTAGCGGTCTCGGCGGTCACGATGCAGGCATTGGCCGCGGACTTGCTCAGGCTCTCCGCCGCGCAGCGTGGGGCCTGGGAATCGGCCGCGCCGGAGCTCGGGCAGTCCGCCGGCATCTTCACCAAGCACGGGATCACGCTCGATCTGCTCTACACGCGGGACGGCGAGGTCGAATCATCGGTGGCGTCGGGCAGCAGCGACGTGGGGATTGGCGTCGGCACGATCGGTGTGCTGCGCGCCTACGCCAAGGGCGCCCCGCTGCGGGTGATCGGAGCGAACACAACCGGCACCGCCAACTACTGGTATGTTCAGGCTGCGTCGCTGATCAAGGCGATCAAGGATATTAACGGCAAAACCATCGCTTATTGGACGAGCAATGCGGCCAGCAAATACGACGTATTCGATCTCATCAAGCAATACCGTCTCAAGGCAGCAAGGCCGATTGCGATAGGAGGACAGACCGCCACCTTCAATCAGGTCATGTCGGGTCACGTGGATGTCGGCTGGGCGGAGGCGCCATTCGGCATCGATGCCATCGAGCAGGGCAAGATCCGGGTCGTGGCGCGAGCAACGGACGTTCCCGCCATCCGCCGCGATACGGTCCGGGTGCTCATCACCAATGCGGATACGTTGCAGAAACGCCAGGAGGTCCTGGCCCGCTTCATGCAGGCCTACCGCGAGACCATCGATTGGATGTATTCCGATCCCGCCGCGCTCAAGCGCTACGCCGAGTTCGCCGGCGTATCCGAAGGTATCGCCCAGCGATTGCGGGATGAGTTCTACACGAAGGATATGCTGGCGCCGGATAAGGTGGTCGGCCTCGATGCTATCATGAAAGATGCGATCACATCGCGGTACATCCCCACCCCGCTGTCGAAAGCGCAGATCGCCGAATTGATTCAAATCCCGACACCGGTGCGCTAGGCCCGCGGGGGCTCGGGCGCGCGCAGCAGCCCTCGATCAGTCAGCGGGCTGCAAACGCTGGTGCGCCCGAAGGGCTGCGAGGCGGCGATCACGCCAACGCATGCGCGCGGCGACTTGATCGGCCCTCGAGGCTTCTCCCCATTGCGAGAGGATACGCGCGAGGTTGTCGCCTTCGTAGATCGCGGGGTCCGCCGCGCTCAACGCGCTCAGGCTCGCACCATAACGCCGGCAGTAGTCCGAAATCCCTGCTGGAGCGTTGAGCTCAATCGTCTCGAACGGGCCCATGAACGACCATCGCAAGCCCAATCCGTGCTTCAGCGTCTTGTCCAAATCTTGCGGCGTGACGTAGCCGTCGCCGACCAGGCGGAATGCCTCCGACAGCAGCACCGCCTGCAGGCGGTTGAGAATGAAGCCCTCGACCTCGCGCTTGACGATGATCGGCGCCTGGCCGACGGCCGCATAGATCGCCTTGGCTTTGTCGATGGTCGCAGGCGCCGTCCAGGGCGCGCCCACGAGCTCCACCAGCGGGACGAGATGCGGCGGGTTGACCGGATGCGCGACGAGGCAGCGATGCCGTCCTTTCAGATCTTCCGTAAACAGGCTCGCCACGATCGTCGAGGTGGACGAGGCGAGGATTGCCTCGGGCGCGGCGAGCCGGTCGAGCTCGGAAAAAATAGCGCGCTTGTTCTCGATGCGCTCCGGCAGATTCTCCTGGACGAGGACGGCGCCATGGAGGGCATCGGCGAGATCGGCGGCCGCGCGCACGCGTGCGAGTGCGGCTTGCGGATCATCGAGGAGGCCGTGCTCGGCGAGATCGCGCAGCCCCTGCCCAACGAGCACGCGGGCCGCATCGACGACATCGCGGCCGACGTCATAGAGCGCGACCTCGAAGCCGCCGGCGGCAAACACGATCGCCCAGGAGCGACCGATCAACCCGGCTCCGACGACGGCGACGCGATTGTTCACATCCACAGCATCTTTCTCCTCAGCGTGAGATCGTCTCGCAAGGCAAGGGACGGGCCGGTCCAGGTGACGAAGCCGCGCTCCAGCACCACCGTGCGGTCCGAGAGCGCGAGTGCAAGATCGAGATGATGGTCCACGATGACGATTGCGACATCGTAGCGCAGTCGGTCGAACGCCTCGAACAGCTCTTCG
>VAZM01000122.1:552-15340 GCA_005883135.1 Alphaproteobacteria bacterium | reverse complement strand
CCTGCAAGCGCGCGGGCGACCGCCAACATCTGCTGTTCTCCGCCGGAAAGATAGTCCGCCGGCGAATGCCAGCGATCGGTCAGCCGCGGGAAATACGAGGCGATGCGCTCGTCGTCCCAGTGAATCCCCGTGCCCGTCATGCGTTTGAGGCGGCCGAGCGTGAGATTGTCGGCCACCGTCATCCCGGCGAACAAGCCTCTGCCCTGGGGCACGTATCCGATGCCGCGCCGGGCGATCTCGGCCGAGGCAAGGCCCGCCGTATTCTCGCCGGCCAAGCGGATGGCCCCGGTTGCGGGCGGGGCGATCCCAATCACGGTCTTCAACAGCGTCGATTTGCCGGCGCCGTTGCGTCCGAGCAATGCCAGGATTTCGTGCTCGCGCACGTCGAGCGAGACGGCGTTGAGGATGTGGCTCTTGCCGTAGAACGTGTCGATCTTGTCGACGACGAGGAGCGGCGTCGTCCCGGCCGCTGATACGCGCGGCTTGGCCGCGAGCACGGCGACGCCCGAACCGATATAGACCTCGCGTACCTTGGCGTCGCTGCGCGCGTCCTCGACCGTCCCGTCGACCAGGACCTTGCCCTCGTTCATGACCGTGACGTGGTCGGCGATCTGGAAGACGCGATCGATGTCGTGTTCGACCAGCAACACGGGGATCTCCGCCGCGATCGTCGTCAGCAGCGCGGCGACGCGCGTGCGCTCGCCGGCGGCGAGTCCGGCGAGCGGCTCGTCGAGCAGCAGAATGCGCGGCCGGGTGGCAACGGCAAGCCCCATGTCGAGCAGGCGCTGCCCGCCATAGGAGAGCGAGGCCGCTTCCGCGCGTTCGATCCCGGCCAAGCCGAGAAAGGTGACAAGCTCGGTCGTTTCCTCGTTCACCTCCGTCACCGCGGCGGCCGACCGCCATAGCGCGAAGCGCTTGGCGCTGCGAGCCTGCACGGCGAGCCGCAGGTTTTCCTCGGTCGACAGTCCGCCGAAGAGATTGGTGATTTGGAAAGAGCGGCCGATGCCTGCTGCGGTGATGTCCTCGGGCTTCAGGCCGACAATCGAGCGGCCCTCCAGCTCGATGCTGCCCGCATCGGGCGGATAAAGGCCCGACAGGAGATTGAAGGCAGTGGTCTTGCCGGCGCCGTTCGGGCCGATGAGCGCGTGCAGCGTGCGGTCTCTGACCGCGAGATCGATGCCATCGACGGCGTGAATGCCGCCGAACCGTTTGACCAGACCGCGCGCGACCAGCACCGGCGCCTCGCTGGCCGCGGCGCGGCGATACACGTGTGGGAGTACCGCCTGCTCCGCGGCTTGGCGTCCGGCCATGGCCGCCGCCTCGATCGTGCGTTTGCGGAACGGCCGCGTGATGCGTTCGGCGACGCCCACGAGCCCGGTCGGAGAGAATACGATGAAGCCGACGAACAACAGGCCAAAATAGAACAGCCAGTGCGGCGTCCAGATCGACAGGAATTCGCGAAACAGGATGAAGAACAACGCGCCGAGCGCTGGCCCGAGAAAGCTGCGCATGCCGCCGATCACCACCATGGCGACAAGCTCGCCCGAGAACGACACGGCGAGCGGCTCTGCCGAGGCGAAGCGGTGATTGAATACCGACAATGTGCCGGCGATCGCCACCACGGCCGCCGACAGCACGAAGCCGATGAGCTTGTAACGGTTGGTCGGATAGCCGAGGAAACGCGCGCGCTGCTCGTTCTCGCGGATCGCCACCAACACGGTGCCGGCCGGCGATCGGTGAAAGCGCCAGAGCAGGTAGCACACCGCCATCCCGATCGCCGCGACGGCCCAGTAGTAGACACGGTCGGATTCGAGATCGAGGCCGAGCACGTTCGCACGGGTCACGCCGCCCAAGCCGCTTTCGCCGCCAGTGAGCTCGGTCCAGCGGTAGCCGATGGCAAACAGGAGCGCGGTCAGTGCCAGCGTCAGCAGCGAAAAATACACGCCGCGCCGCCGCAGAATGAGCGCGCCGGAAAGGAGCGCGGCCGCCGCCACGAAAAGGATTGCGAATAGGAAGGGCAGAATGATCCCGCCTGGAAACCAGTAGCGTTGGCTCAGCGCGGCGGCATACGCGCCAAGCCCGAACCACGCGCCATGGCCGAAGGACACCAGCCCGGTATGGCCGACGAGCACGTTGAGCCCCGTGCAGGCGATGGCGAATGCGACCACATCGATGGCCGAGCGCAGCGGCAGGCCGGCGAGGTCGAGCGCGAAGGGAAGCAGCGCGAGGGCGAGCGCCGCAACGAGAAGCGGGGTATGTTCCTCTCGCATTGCGGCTACTCGAACTTCTCGATGCGCTCGCCGAACAGGCCGCGCGGCCGCACTAGCAGCACCAGCGCCATCAGCAGATACATCGAGGCTTCGCCCCAGGACGGGTTGAAGTAGATCGTGACCCCGCGCACGACTCCGACCAGAACGGCGGCGGCGATCACGCCCCAGAACGAGCCCAAGCCCCCGATCACCACCACGACGAATGCCGCGGTGAGGATCTCCGCGCCCATCGCCGGGTGCACGCCGGTGATCGGGGCGAGCAACACGCCGGCAAGCCCGGCGAGCCCGACGCCGAGCGCGGCGATCGCCGTCATGTACGGCGCGAGCGAAATGCCGAGCGCCCCGACCACGTCGGGGTTCTGCACGCCGGCGCGCACGACGCGGCCGAACGCCGTGCGGTAGACGATGAACCAGGTCGCCGTGACCGCGGCCGCGGCGACGGCCAGGATGATGAGGCGGTAGCGCGAGTAGATGAAGTCACCGATAAAGATCTGGCCGCGCAGCTCGGGCGGGATCGAGAACGGAAGGGGCGTCGCACCGAACACGATGCGCAGGCCCTGCTCGATCACCATCGCAAGTCCGAAGGTCAACAGCAGGCTCAAGATCGGGTCGGACCGATAGAAGCGGCGAAACAACAGCCGCTCGACGGCGATACCGATCACCCCGACCGCAATCGGCGAAATAACGAGCGCGCCGGCGAACCCGATCTGGCCCGCCAGCATCACCGCAAGATAGGCGCCGATCGCGTAGAAGCCACCATGCGCGAGATTGACGATGCCGCCAAGCGCGAAGATCAGCGATAAGCCAAGGGCGATCAGCAAGTAATACGCGCCGACCAGGAGCCCGTTGAGGACCTGTTCGAGTATGAAGATGAGCTGCACGCGGCCACTCCCGGCAGGGCATAAGCGCCGTTGATCAGCTCATTTCTGCCGTCCCCGCGCAAGCGGGACAGATGCTGCAAAGCCGACGATCATGCAGGCCCCGGCGACGCGAGCGTCGGGGGTACCCCTCGCGCGCACGCCAAATCTGATCGCGTGGCAGTCGCCGCGATCCTCTCACCCGATCTTGCAGCTGCCATCTTTTGGCGGGGCAATGATCTCCATGTCCTCGTTGGGACCCGGGACGGTGCCAAGCGCGTCGTAGATGTCCCACTGATCTTTCATCTTGGCCGCATCCTTGGCGCGCACCGCATACATCTCCATCACCATCTGATTGTCGTAGGGGCGAAAATAGGCTTCCCGCGCCTTCATCACGTCGAACTTCGCGCCCTTGCGCAGATGCTCTGCAAGTTTTTGCGGGTCGGTGGACTTGGTCTCCGCCATCGACTGCGCCACGACCTTGAGCGAGTTGTAGTCGCCCCAAGATTGGTTATCGGGAAGTTTGCCGTATTTCTTCTGGAAGACTTCGACGTATGCCTTCGAGCTCGGCGTGTCGACGAGGTGATGCCACACTAGCGGCCAGATTCCGGAAAAATTGCCCTTGCCCGCGCCCCAGGCGACCACTGTATCGAAGCCGAAGCCGGCAACCGGGAACTGCAGGCCGTATTCGGAATACTGTTTGAGGAAGCTGGTGATCTGGTTGCCGGCGAGATTCGAAACGACGAGATCGGGTCGTGCCTGACGGACCTTCAACAGATAGGGAGAGAAGTCGGTGGCATCAGTCGGCACCAGCTCGTCGGCGGCGAATTGGCCGCCGTTCGCCTCCATGAACTTCCTCGCAACGCGCAGCAGATCGTGGCCAAAGGCATAGTCTGCCGTGAGCGAGTACCACTTCTTGCCCTTTACCAGGTTCTCGCGCAGCAAATATTGGCCGACCGCCATCACGTACATCGAGTTTGCGCCCTCGATGTGAAACATATACGGGTTGCAACTGGAGCCGCGCAAAGCATCGGAATTGCAACCGGTGTTGATGTAGACGGTCTTCAGACGGTTTGCGACTTGACCGATAGCAAGTCCGGAAGCGGACGAGATTTCGCCGATGATCATCGCGACTTTGTCGCGCTCGATCAGCCGCTCGGCTTTGGCGGAGGCGGTCTGCGGGTTGACCGAGTCTTCCATGACGAGCTCGATCTTGCGGCCCATCACACCGCCCGCGTTGTTGATCTCGTCGGCGGCGAGCTTGACTCCCATGACCGCGTATTCGCCGAGCGGTCCGAGAAAGCCGGTGAGCGGCGTGAGATGTCCGATGCGGATCGTATCGGCTTGTGCGCGTACGATTGCCGGCATGCCGATGCCGGCAAGCGCCGCCGAGCCGGCCGCGCCTTTGATGAGCGTGCGGCGTGACAGACGGGACGTCATGGTCATTCCTCCCTTCGCAGCGTTTCCTGGGCCTCAGCGATCGCGCGTTTCGCGTTCGTCGGCGCTCGCCGCATTTAGTGCGTCTCCCTCGGCTTTACTTGCCACAAAATGCATGTATCACTCAAGCACTCGGCAGGCGCCGGCGCGAAAAACCAGTGATGATCGAGAAGATCGATATCAAGCTCAACATCAACGGCCGTGACTACGCCGTTCAAGTGGAGGCGCGAAAGACGCTGGTCGACGTGATCCGCGACGAGTGCGGGCTGACCGGAACGCACATCGGTTGCGAGCACGGCGTGTGCGGTGCATGCACCGTGATCCTCGACGACGCGGAGGGCAAGCGCATCCGCACGGTCGAAGGCCTTGCCGACGGCGACCAGCTGCATCCGGTGCAGAGCGCATTCATCGAGCATCATGCGCTTCAGTGCGGGTTCTGCACGCCGGGTTTCCTGATGCTGACGGTGAACGCGCTGGAAACCAATCCTAACCTCAGCGACGACGATATACTCGATCTCCTCTCGTCCAATCTTTGCCGCTGCACCGGTTATCAGAACATCGTCAAAGCCGTGCGCAGCACCGTCGCCGAAATGCGCCGGTCTCCCGCGCGCTAACTGCGGCATCAGGCCGGCGACCTCGCTGAGCAAAATCCGAAGGACCGTGTGCCGATCGACGTTCATGCCCATTACGTCCCGCCGCAGCTGATCGAGGCAATCGACACGCGCGGCAAGGAGATGGGCGTGCGGCTGGCGCATTCCGCCGGCTCGCCGCCGGCGCTGCATTTCGATTACGGCTTCAAGGTGCGGCCGTTCTTTCCCCGTCTCGTCGAGCCGGCCGCCGCACGACGCGCCTGGCTCGACGCGCAAGGGATCGAGCGACAGATCGTCGGCACCTGGCCCGACATATTTGGCTACGGTCTCGCCGCCGAAGCCTGTGTCGCCTGGCACCGCATGCTCAACGACACGCTGGCGGCATGGTGCGCGGACAACTCGGATCGATTCGCCTGGATCGCCTCCGTCCCGCTGATTCAAGCAGAGGCGGCGGCAGAGGAAGCCGAGCGCGCCGTCGCGGTCGGGGCATGCGGGGTAATCATCTCGTCCAATATCGAGAACGTGAATCTCGGCGAGCTGCCGCTCGACCCATTCTGGCGCAAGGCCGAAGCGCTCGGCCTGCCGGTGCTGATCCACCCGGTTCTGGTCGGACCCGCACCGCGCGTTGCAAAGTTCGCTCTCGCTCAGATTGTGCAATACACGTTCGACACAACGCTCGGCGTCGGATCGCTGTTGATGTCCGGCGTGCTCGACCGCTTTCCGCGCCTCAAGCTGGTGCTGTCGCACGGGGGAGGCGCCTATCCGTATCTGGCCGGCCGCTTTGACATCATGCACCGGCGCATGGACCGCGCCGCGCAAGGGGACGTCGCGGTCAAGCCGCCCTCGGCCTACGCCGCACAGATGGCATATGACAGCATCGTTCATGCGCCGAAGGCGTTGCGCTTCCTGATCGACGTGGTCGGACTTGATAATGTCCTGCTTGGGACCGATTATTCGTTCCCGCCGGCCGACATGGAGCCGCTCGCGCTGCTGCGATCGGCGGGACTGTCCGCCGCCGAGATTGAGGCGATCGCCGATGCAAATCCGCGCCGTGTGTTCGCGCGTCTGCGCTGAGCGATAGCGAAGCGCGCAACTGAATGGCCGGCAATGCCAAGAGCGACGGCGGTGGCGGCTGGGTCGGCCGCTCGATCCGACGCCTCGAGGATCCGACGTTGGTCGCCGGTCGCGGCCGCTTCGCAGGCGATCTCCCGGCCGCGCGATGGGTCCGCTTCGTGCGAAGCCCGGTGGCGGCGGGCAGGATCGTTCGGATCAACGCACCCGAGGGCGCGCTGGTGCTCACCGCCGCCGATCTGGCAGCCGTCAAGCCGATCCGGCCGATGTTGCACAAGTTCAATTACGTCCCGATCAGCCAGCCGGTGCTGGCGCGCGAGGTCGTACGGTTCGTCGGCGAGCCGGTCGCCGCCGTGATCTCGCCCAGCCGCGAAGAGGCCGAGGACATCGCCGATCGCGTCGAGGTCGAAATCGAACCAAGCCCAGCAGTCGTCGGCACGGATGCGGCGCTCGCGCGCGGCGCCGCGCTCGTCCATCCCGAAGCCGCCGGCAACGTCGCGGTCGAAGGGCGCTTGCAGACCCCGGGCTTCGACTCGACGGTGGCGCGGGCGCATGAGCGCATCAGGCTCTCTATCCGCTCGCATCGACAAAACGCGCTGCCGATCGAGCCGCGCGCAGCGCATGCCGCATGGGACGACGTGAGCGAGCGCATCACGCTCACCTGCGCGACGCAGATGCCGCACGCACTGCGGACGATCGTTGCCGATCTCATTGCAATGCCAGAGTCCGATTTGCGGGTGATCGCGCCCGATGTCGGCGGTGGCTTCGGGCAGAAAATGTCGCTGGCGCCGGAGTTCGTGGTTGTGACCTGGCTGGCGCGCAAGCTCCGGAGCTCGGTGGCATGGGTGGAGGACCGGCGCGAGAATCTCGTTGCATCCTTCCATAGTCGCGACCAGTCGATCTCGCTCGAGGGCGCTTTCGATGCCGACGCCAAGCTGATCGGCCTGAGCGCGGACATCGTTGCGGATGTCGGCGCTTATTCCTGCTACCCGACGACGTGCGGCGTCGAGCCACTGATGGCGATGGCGGAGCTGCCCGGCCCCTATGACGTGCGCGAATACGCCTGCGTCTCGCGCGGCGTCTTGACCAATACTTGTCCGATGGCGCCGTACCGCGGCGTGTCCCGACCCGTGATCACGCTGGCAATCGAGCGGCTGATGGACGAGGCGGCGGCGGTATTCGGCCTCGACCCGATCGAGATCCGCCGTCGCAACTTGGTGAAAGCCTTTCCTCACACCTCGGTGACTGGCCTCGTATACGATGAGGCGAGCTATGTCGAAACCATGGAGGCGGCCGTCAACGCTGTCGACCTGCCGGCGTTCCGCGCCCGGCAGGCGAAAGCGCGCGCCGAAGGCCGCTATCTCGGCCTCGGCGTGGCAACCTTCTGCGAGCGCACCGGCTATGGCACCCAGGCGTTCGCCGCGCGTGGCATGGAGGTGACGCCCGGCTGGGAAACGGTCGAGATGAGCATGGACCCGTCCGGCTATATCGAGGCGCGGATCGGTGCGTCGCCGCACGGGCAGGGGCTACGCACGACGCTCTCGCAGATCATCGCCGACGAGCTCGCCACCTCGCCGGAGCGCATCAAGATCGTGCACGGCGATACCGATCGTACGCCCTATGGCTGGGGCACCTTCGCCAGCCGCTCGCTAGTGATCGCCGGCGGCGCAAGCTTGCTGGCGGCGCGCAAGATCCGCGCCAAGCTCACCAAGATGGCGAGCGTGATGCTGGAGGCGTCGGCCGACGACATCGTGCTCGAGGCTGACACCGCCCGGGTCGCCGGAACGGATCGCTCGATTCCAATCGTGACGCTGGCGCGCGCCGCCTATCATCAGACCCACCGGTTCAAAGGCGAGGTGGCGCCCGGGATCGCCGAGAGCGCGACCTATGATCCGCTTGGGACGTTTTCCAATGCCTGCCACCTCGTTGTGGTCGAGGTGGATGCCGAGACCGGCTGCGTCGGAATTGAAAAGTTTCTCGTCGCCGAGGACGCCGGACGCTTGATCAATCCCATGATCGTCGACGGGCAGATCCAAGGCGGCGTCGCCCAGGGCATCGCCAACGCGCTTTTCGAGGAGATCATCTACGACGAGACCGGCAACATTCTCACCGCAAGCCTCGCGGATTATCTGCCGCCGACCGCGCGGGAGGTCCCTGCCATCGAAATCCATCATCTTGCAACGCTGACGCAAGCCTCCGTCACCAAGGCCAAGGGGTTAGGCGAGGGGGGCGCAATCGGCGCACCGGCGGCGGTGCTCAGTGCGATCAACGATGCGCTGTCGCCGTTCGGCGTCTCGATCGACGAGCTTCCGGCAACCCCGCAGCGCATCCGCGCGGCGCTGCGCACAGCCGGCGCGCGGAGCAAATCTTGTGGACCTAACACTGCTGGGTTCGGCCCCGAATGACACCCGAAAACAGCCAGCGGCGGTATAACCTCTGACATGAGTATCATCGGTCGTTCGCTGGAGCGCCTCGAGGATCGCCCCCTGGTCACGGGCCGCGGCGAGTTCGCCGGCGATGTCGCCTTCCCGCACATGTTGCACCTGCGCCTGGTGCGCTCGGCCCACGCGCATGGCCGCCTCGTCTCGATCGAGGCTAACGCCGCGCTCGCTTTGCCCGGCGTCGCCGCGGTTTGGACGTTCGCCGATGTCGCCGAGATTCCTCCGATCGATTTTCGTCTGAGTCGCATCGAAGGCTTGGCCCCCTATCGCCAGCCGATTCTCGCTCGTGAGCGTGTCCGCTATGTCGGCGAGCCGGTCGCCGCCGTATTCGCGAGCGACCCCTATGTGGCGGAGGACGCCGCCGATCTTGTCATCATCGAGGTCGACGATTTGCCACCAGTGCTCGACGCGAGCGCGGCGCCGGAAGAATTCGAGGCGGGCCGCTCGACCGAGGCGGCGGTCGTGGAGAAGACCTATGGCGACGTTGCGGCGGCGTTTCGCAACGCCGCGGTCGTGGTGGAGCTCGACCTCGCCATCGGGCGGCATTCCGGTGTTCCGCTCGAGACGCGCGGCGCGATCGCCCGCTACGACGCCGCTCGTGACGTGCTTGAGCTTTAGGGCGCCGCCAAGGTGCCGCACTGGAATCGGGACAACATCGCCCGCATGCTTCGCCGCGCCCGCGCGAGCGTGCATTTGATCGAGGGCCATGTCGGCGGCGGCTTCGGCATTCGCGGCGAGCTTTATCCCGAGGACGTGTTGGTTTCGCTCGCCGCGCTGCGGTTCGGCCGTCCGGTGAAATGGATCGAGGATCGTCGCGAGCATCTGATCGCGGCCAATCATTCGCGCCAGCAACGTCACAAGGCGCGGGCCGCCGTCGATGACCAGGGCCGCCTGCTCGCCGTCGAAGATGAGTTCTTCCACGACCAGGGTGGCTATGTCCGCACGCACGCCGCGACGGTTCCCGATCTCGCGGCGGCCATGTTGCCGGGGCCATATCGCATTCCCGCTTATCGGGCGGCCGGACACGTGCGGCTCACGAACAAAACGCCGTGCGGCACCTATCGCGCGCCGGGGCGCTTCGAAAGCACGTTCGTGCGCGAACGGCTGCTGGACGCAATCGCGGCGCGGCTTTCCATCGATAGGATCGAGGTTCGCCGCCGTAACCTCATTGGCAAGGACGAGATGCCGTACGGCCGTCCGCTGGCGACGCTCGGCACGGAGGTCGTGCTCGATTCCGGCGACTATGCCGGCCTCCTCGATAAGGCGTTGGTCGCGGCCAAATGGAACGATCTGCAGGACGAACTCAAGTGTCGGCGTGCCGGCGGCGAATCCGTCGGCGCGGGACTTGCGCTTTTCGTCGAAAAGAGTGGGCTCGGCCCCTATGACGGCGTGCGCGTGTCGGTCGATGTGGCGGGCGTGGTCGAGGTGGTGACCGGCGCGGCATCGCTCGGCCAAGGGATCGAGACCGTGGTGGCGCAGATCTGCGCCGACACGCTCGGCGTCGATTATCGGCGCGTACGCGTGGTGCACGGCCGCACCGACCGTATCCCATTCGGGATGGGCGCTTTTGCATCCCGAGCCACGGTCATGACGGGCGAGGCGACGCGCCGCGCCGCACTCGACGTGCGCGCCAAGGCGCTTGAAGTTGCGGCGGAGCTTATGCAACAGGACGCAAGCGCGCTTGCGGTGAGCGACGGCAACGTGGTGCGCAAGGGCGCCGACGGTCCTTCCATCGGGCTCGGCGAGATCGCCAAGGCTTTGGAGCCGACATCGAAGCTGCTCGGTGCGCGCTCGCCCGGCCTTTCGGCGGACGGCTGGTTCTTCAGCGATCACATGGTCTATCCCTACGGCGTGCACATTGCGGTCGCCAACGTCGATCGCGACACCGGCGGTGTGACGATCGAGCGCTACCTTCTCGCCTATGATGTCGGCCGCGCCGTCAATCCGATGCTGGTCGAAGGGCAGCTGGCGGGTGGGTTCGCGCAGGGCGTCGGCGGCGCCTTGCTCGAGGAGTTCTGCTACGACGAGCGGGGCGAGCCGCTGTCGGTGAATTTCGCGGATTACCTGATGCCGACCGCGCGCGAGGTGCCCCCACTCGATGTGCTGATCAGAGAGGACGCGCCATCGCCGCTTAATCCACTGGGCTTGAAGGGCGCGGGCGAAGGCGGCGTCAATGCGGTCGGCGCGGCGGTCGCCGCCGCCATCGACGATGCTCTCGGTATGCCGGGCGCGATTACCCGTCTGCCGGTCACGCCCCAACGGCTGCGAGAGATTCTCAAGAGCGCGCAGCGGTGATCGTGCTTGAGAGAGGCACGTACCATGCGCCACGTCACACCGACAGCAGGCGGCGTTGCACGGCGACATCCGTGGCGAGATCCGCCATGCGGCCGTGCCATTGCAGCTGTCCTTTCTCCAGGACATAAGCCCGGTCGCAGACGAGCTCGGCGAAATGGATGTTCTGCTCGGATAGCAGCACCGAGAGTCCCTCCTTCTTAAGCTCGACGATGGCGTTGGCCATCTGCTCGACGATCACCGGCGCCACGCCCTCCGAGGGCTCATCGAGCAGCACCAGCAGTGGATTACCCATCAAGGTGCGGGCGACGGTGAGCATCTGCTGTTCGCCGCCGCTCATATGGGCGCCGCGCCGATCGGGCATGTCGCGCAGATTGGGAAAGATGGTGAAGAGCTTTTCCATTGTCCAGGAGGGCGCGGGGCGCCCGTCGAGATGGCGCACCGGCTGACGGCCGATGTCGAGGTTCTCGGCGACGGTCAGGTCGGAAAAGATGCGGCGGTCCTCCGGCACGAAGCCGAGCCCGCGCCGCGCGATCTGGAATGGCTTGAGATCGGAGATATCCTCGTCCAGAAAGCGGACCCTCCCACTGCGCTGCGGGATCAGCGCCATCAGTGCTTTGAGGGTGGTCGACTTGCCGGCGCCGTTGCGGCCCATGAGCGCAACCACCTCCCCGTGCCCGACGTGGAAGGATGGCTCGAACAGCACTTGCGCGGCGCCATACCACGCTTTGAGCCCCTCCACCTCGAGCATGGGCGCGCTCACGATTGCGCCTGCGCATGGGGCCGGAATGTGCGGCCGGCTCCGAGATAAACCTGCTGCACCTGCATATTGTCGCGGATGGCTTCGGCATTGCCGTCGGCGATGAGCATGCCGCGCGCCAATACGATGATGCGATCGGCATAGGCAAACACCACGTCCATCGAATGCTCGGTGAACAACACCGAGATTCTGCGTTCGACGACCAGCCGCTTTACCAAAGCGATCAGGTCGTTGCGCTCGCGCGGCGCCATGCCGGCGGTCGGTTCGTCCATCAAGAGCAGGCGCGGCTCGTTGGCGAGCGCGATGGCAAGCTCGACCCGCTTCACGTCGCCATAGGCAAGCTCCTTGCAGGCCCGGGGAGCGGACCCCGCCATGCCGACCTGCTCGAGCAGCTCGAAGGCCCGCTCGCGATGGCGCGCCGCGAGCGCTCTCGCGAACCGGAAGATCTCCCCGTGGTGACTCACCAGCGCCATCTGCACGTTCTCGGCAACCGTCATCGAGCCGAAAGTCGCCGCGACCTGAAAGGTGCGGCCGACGCCAAGACGCCATATCTCGCGCGGCTTGAGGCCGACGATGCTGCGATCCGCAAATTGGATGTCGCCGCGATCGGGTGCGAGTTGCCCGTTGATCATGTTGAAGCAGGTGGATTTGCCCGCGCCGTTGGGGCCGATCAGCGCCAGGAACTCGCCGTCGCCGACGTCGAAGCTCACATTCTCGACCGCATGCACCCCGCCGAACGCTTTGGACAGGTTGCGGACGCGGAGCACGCTCATGCGGGCTTCCTCCGCGCCGCTGCCCGTTTGCTCAGCGCGCCGACGATGCCGCCCGGGAATACGAGCACCAGCAGCAGGATCACGGCGCCGAGCAGGCCGCGCCAGAACGCGGTCTGGCGCATGACATTGTCCTGCAGCACGGTGAAGACCGCGGCGCCGACGATCGGGCCGGTCAGCGTTTGTATCCCGCCCAAGAGCACCATCACCATCGCATCGATCGAGCGCGATACCCAGGCCACGTCGGGAGAGATGGTTCCTTTGGCGAAGGCGAAAACGCCGCCGGCGATACCGGCAAAGGCGCCCGCGATGGCAAATCCGATCCACTGCACGCGCTTGACGGCGATCCCGATCGCTTCCGCGCGCAGCGGCGAGTCCCGTCCGGCTCGCATGGCATAGCCGAATGGGGCGAAAAGGAAGCAACGCAGGAGCAGAACGCCGGCGAGGACGAGCGCAAGCGTCAAGAAATAAAAGGCCGGGCGGCTGTCAAACGGCGCCTGCGGCCAAATGCCGAGAATGCCGTTCGAGCCGCCGGTGACCTCTTCCCACTGAAACAGGATCGACCACACGATTTGCGCGAACGCGAGCGTCAGCATCGCGAGATAAACGCCGGAGAGGCGCACCGCGAACCAGCCGAACAGCAGGGCGCCCATCAATCCCGCGAGCGGCGCCACGATGAGGGCGAGCAGCGTCGCCGCCGCGGCAAACTTCACCATCAGCGCCGCTCCGTAGGCGCCGAGGCCGAAATAGGCGGCGTGGCCGAAGGAATGCATGCCGCCGGGCCCCATGATGAAATGCAGCGAGGTAGCGAAGAGGATCGCGATCAGCACGTCGATGCTGAGCACCAGGACATATGGCGAGGTCTTGGACAGGAGCGGCAGCAGCAACAGGAGAAGGAGCAGCGCGGCCGCGGCCGCCCTGAGCGGCAAGGTCGCGGGCCGGATCGGATCCTCGATCTCGGCGGGATTGCGCACCGGGGCCTGCGGGCGGCCGAGCAGTCCAAACGGGCGCACGATCAGCACGACCGCCATGACCAGGAATTCCGCCACCAGCGTGAGCTTGGAGAAGTTGACGGCGAAGGCACCGAAATGCACAAGGCCCAGTCCGATGCACAGGGCCTTCACTTCGGCGATGATGACGGCCGCGAGAAAGGCGCCGGTGATCGAGCCCATCCCGCCGACCACCACGACAACGAAGGCATCGCTGATCACCACCAGGTCAAGTCCGAGATTGGCGGGCTCGCGCGCCACCTGCAGCGCGCCGCCGAACCCCGCGAGAAAGGCGCCGAGCACGAACACGATGGTGAACAGCATGGCCTGGTTGACGCCGAGCGCGCCGACCATCTCGCGGTCCTGGGTGGCGGCGCGGATCAGCCGACCGAAACGGGTCCTCGCCAGCATCAGGTGAAGCAGCAGCAGGACGAGCGGGCCGATCGCTATCAGGAAGAGATCATAGCTGGGAAAATTGCGTCCGAGAATTTCGACCGAGCCGCGCAAGCCCGGAGCGCGCGGCCCGAGCAGGTCCTCCGGCCCCCACACATATTGCACGACGTCGTTGATGACGAGGAGAAGCGCGAACGTGGCGAGCAGTTGAAACAGCTCCGGCGCCTGGTAGATGCGGCGCAGCAGCAGCACCTCGACTAGCCCGCCCAGCGCGGCCACCACCAGACCGGCGGCGAGGATGCCGCCCCAAAACCCGAATCCGCCGCCCACCTTGATGGCTAACGTCGCGGCGAGATAGAGGCCGAGCATGTAGAAGGAGCCGTGGGCGATGTTGATGATGCGGGTCACGCCGAAGATGAGCGAGAGCCCGGCACCCACAAAGAACAAGCTTGATGCCGCGGCGAGGCCGTTGAGCGCCTGGAACAGAAGGGCTTCAAGCGTCATGGGACGAAGAAGCCCGGCGCACCCGGTTATCGGCAAAGAATAATTTGCTCATCGACAAATTGCGCTGGCGGCGCTGGCCCGTGGCGCCGCTGTCGCGGGTCGTGCCCTCTCCCCTCGCGGGAGAGGGCGCAATGGTGTGCCCGCAGGTTTGAATGGGTGAGGGGGCTTGTAACCCCTCACCCGTTCGTTTGCTTTGATCGATTCGAGCTGCCCTCTCCCGCAAGGGGAGAGGGCACTGCAACAGTAACCGCGCTCGCGTCCCGGTTGAGGTCAATTCATTGCCGCCGCCGGACGCAGCTTTTTTACCTCCTCCTCCGACGGCATCACGCTCGCGCCGTCCACGTATTTGAAATCGGACATCGTGCCCTTGCCGTCCTTCAGCGCGATCTTGCCGACAAAGGCGCCCATGGTCGC
>VAZM01000122.1:0-492 GCA_005883135.1 Alphaproteobacteria bacterium | reverse complement strand
TGTCGGTATCGGTGGAGCCCGCCTTGCGGATGCCGGCGGCAAGCGAGTTGATGGTGTCATATCCAACCACCGACCCTAGCCGCGGGTAGTCGTTCCAGCGCTTCTGATAGGCGGCGACGAATGCCTTGTGCGCCGGCGTGTTGATCGCGTCCCAGGGATATCCAGTGACAATCCATCCGACCGGCGCTTCCTCCTTGAGCGGGTCGAGATATTCCGGCTCGCCCGAGAGCAGGCTGACGACGACGCGGTTCTTGAACGTGCCCCGGGTCGTGCCCTCGCGCACCAGCTTGGCGAGATCGGGGCCGAACAGCACATTGAAGATCGCGTCGGGCTTGGCATCGTCGATGGCCTGCACAACGGCGCCAGCATCGACTTTGCCGAGGGGAGGGGCCTGTTCGGTGACGAACTCCACGTCGGGCTGCGCCTTTTTGAGCATCTCCTTGAACCAGGTCGCGGCTGACTGGCCGTATTCGAAGTTTGGATAGATGATCG
>VAZM01000491.1:3123-3580 GCA_005883135.1 Alphaproteobacteria bacterium | reverse complement strand
CGAAGATGATGCCTCGGCGCGGATCGGCCGGGTCGGCAAAGCGCACTGCATCGCCGGGCATATAGAAGCCTTCCTCGTCGAAGGCCGCACGCGTGAGGTCGGGCCGTTTCCAGTAGCCCGGCGTCACGTTCGGGCCGCGCACGCGCGCTTCAAGCTTGCCGGCGACGGGAACGAGCTTGAGTTCGACGCCGGGGACGGGCACCCCGACCGGGCCCGCCCGCTCGATCAAGAAATGCGCGGCGGTCGAGCACGGCGACGTCTCGGTGGTGCCCCAGGACGAGGTCATCGGCACCCGTTCGCCGATAGCGCGGATGGACGCCGCTTCGAGCCGCTCCCACAGGTCCTGCGGCAGCGCGGCGCCGGCATAGAAGATCAGGCGCAGCTTGGCGAAAAACGCGCGCGCCAACGCCTCGTCGCGCTCGAGAAACGGCAGCAGCGCTGCATAGCCCGCCGGCAC
>VAZM01000491.1:0-3069 GCA_005883135.1 Alphaproteobacteria bacterium | reverse complement strand
GATGAACAGCGTGCCGGCATGGCGCAGCACCATATTGAAATTGTGGTTGCCGCCGAAGGTGTGGTTCCACGGCAGCCAATCGAGCAGCACGAAGGGTTGCTCGTCCAGGAACGGCCAAACCTGCGCGAGCTGCTCCTGGTTTGCCGTCAACATGCCGTGGGTGTTGATGACGCCCTTGGGCAGGCCGGTCGAACCGGAGGTGAACAGGAATTTGGCAATCGTGTCGGCGGCGATCGCCGCGGCGGCTTTCTCCAGTGCCGGGCCGGCGCGGCCCTGCGGCATCTGATCGAAGCTGGTGATGCCCTCGATATTGGCGCCATTGCGGGTTGCCACGAGCTCGACCTTGGCGAGGTCGAGCGCGGCGAGCGCTTTGGCGAACGCAGCGGTGTCGGCGACATAGACGAGGCCGGGCGTCAGCAAAGCGGCGATATGCTTGAGCTTGGCGTGATCTTGGCTCTGCAAGGAGTAAGCGACCGAGATCGGCGCCACCGGAATCCCGGCGGCGTGACCGGCGAGCGTGAGCAGCGCGTGGTCGATGGCGTTGGCGGAGAGGATCATCACCGGCCGCTCGGGCGAGAGGCCGCGCTCGATCAGTCCGGCCGCGAGTCGATCGACCAATGGACGCGCGGCCGCATAGGTCAATTTGTGCCAGTTGGCGCCCTCGCGCTCGGCCAGGAAGATGCCCGCGGGGTTGCGCTCGACCGCGGCGCGGAAAAGCCGTGCCAAGCTCGGATCGTGCGGGGCCAGGGGGTCGCGCGAGCGGCAGCGCAACGCGCCATCGGCGCCGCGCTCGCAGGCGATGTGCGCGGCCGCATAGGCGATGGGGCGTAGCGGGGCCGGTGCTGACATACGTTCTCCGCGCGTCAACTGCATTGGAAAGCCGCCCTCGCGCTGATCGGGGAGCTTGGCCGGTGGCAGGTCAGCCTTTCCCCCGGTGAATGACTTGAAGGATCATAACCCACAATGGCAGGGTAGGGATGGTCCTGCATCCGCGCGGCAGCCTTCGGTCACCATGCCACGAGCCGAGTCATCCCCGCCGAAAGAAGTCGTCACCGCCGCGCTGCTGGTGATCGGGGAAGAAATCCTCTCCGGCCGCACCAAGGACAAGAACATCGGCTATATCGCCGAATATCTCACTGCGCTGGGCATCGATCTCAGGGAGGTTCGCCTCGTCGGCGACGAGGAAGGCTCGATCGTAGAGGCGCTCAATGCGCTGCGCCAGCGCTATACCTACGTCTTCACCACCGGCGGCATCGGGCCGACCCACGACGACATCACCGCCGATTGCGTCGCCAAGGCGTTCGGGGTGCCGATCGACGTCGATCCGCGCGCGCTCGCCATCCTGCAGGAGCGGATGCGCACGACGGGGGTGGAAATGAACGAAGCGCGCTTGCGCATGACGCGCATCCCCAAGGGCGCCGAGCTCGTGGAAAACAAGGTCTCCGCCGCGCCCGGGTTCTGGATCGGCAATGTCATCGTCATGGCCGGCGTGCCGACCATCATGCAGGCGATGCTCGACGAGGTCGCCCCCAAGCTCAAAACCGGGGTTCGCATCTTGTCGCAGACGCTGCGGGCCGATGCGCGCGAGGGCGACATCGGCACCCAGCTCGGCGAAATCGCCAAGGCCAACCCCGAGGTCGCGATCGGCAGTTATCCCTTTTTCGATCCGCAGCACGGGCCCAATACCAACGTCGTCTTGCGCGCGCGCGACGCGCAAAAGCTCGCGCTTGCGGCGCGCGCGGTCGAAGACATGCTGCAGCGGGTGCGAGGCGCGCAATCGGGCCGGTGACCGCGTGACCGATCTCCCGCGCCGACGCAGTCGTGATATTTGCCGCGCGAACTATCGCGGGTTAATAGCGCAGAAGGGGCGCGGGCGAGGAGAGCGTGAATGGAGACTGATCCCACCCGCCGCCGATTGCTCGCCGCGAGCGCGCTCGCCGCGGCCGGGCTTGTGCTCGATGACGCTTTCGCAGAGCCGCTAGCGCCGACGCCGCAATGCCACGACGGCGATGCGCCGACCGTCCGGCAGACCGAAGGGCCGTATTTCAAACCGAGTTCGCCGCAACGCGCCGATCTCGTCGAGCGCAACAGCAACGCGCGGCTGGTCGAGCTCAGCGGGCGGGTCCTCACCCGTTCCTGCCGGCCGCTGCCGCAGGCGCTCATCGATCTCTGGCACGCCGACGAGCGCGGCGAGTACGACAATGGCGGGTTCCGCTATCGCGGCCACCTGTTCACGGACGACGACGGCGTCTTCCGCTTCCGCACGATATTGCCGGCGCTCTATACCGGCCGTACCCGCCATTACCACGTCAAAGTGCAGGCGCCGCAGCAGCGCGTGCTCACCACCCAGCTCTATTTTCCGGACGAGCCGATGAACCGGCGCGACGGCTTGTTCCGCCGCGAGCTGGTGATGCGAATGGCCGAGGCGGGGGATGCCCTCGCCGCGCGGTTCGATTTCGTCCTCGACATGCGTTAGAAGACGCCAGCCTTTGTCGTTCCCGGGGGAGAGCATGGCGCAATCGCGTCAACAGCCGCAGCCCGAATCGCAACCGCAACCGCAGAAGGCGTTTCCGGTGTCGTGGGATCAATTCCATCGCGACGCCCGCGCGCTTGCTTGGCGGCTGTCCGGCGCCGGGCCGTTTCAAGCGATCGTGTGTGTCACCCGCGGCGGTCTCGTGCCCGCCGCCATCGTCGCGCGCGAGCTCGGCATCCGGCTGATCGAGACGGTGTGCGTGGTGAGCTACAATCACACCACCCAGGGCGAGCTCAATGTGCTCAAGGACGTGGCGCGCAACATCGTCGGCATCGGCGGCGGACGCGGCAAGGGCGTGCTGATCGTCGATGACCTCGTCGACACCGGCAAGACCGCCAAGGTCGTGCGCGAGCTGCTGCCGGAGGCGCATTTCGCGACCGTCTATGCCAAGCCCATGGGCCGGCCGATGGTCGATACATTCATCACCGAGGTGTCGCAGGACACCTGGATCCATTTTCCCTGGGACACCGGGCTTGCGTTCCAGCCGCCGATCCGGGACGACGAAATCTAACGGCGCGTCGCATCGCGTTGGGCTA
>VAZM01000121.1 GCA_005883135.1 Alphaproteobacteria bacterium | reverse complement strand
CCAAATCGGACTGCTGAAGAGGTGTTCAACCTGGCACGAATCGGCGTGTCCCGGGCGTCCAACAACGAGCAGGTTCCGTGGGTGGCTTCGTCCCTCACTGACGAGTTTTATTTCGGGACACCGCGCGCGGCGGCGACCGCGCCTGCTCCGACTCCTGCTCCCGCTCCGGCGCCCGCCCCGCCGGCTAGTCCTGCCCCTTCCGCCGCTCCCGCACCAGCCCCCGCGTCGCCACCCGCGGCTCCCCCCACGCCGCAGATGTCTGCGACTACGCCGGCGATCGAGCCCGCTCGGCCCAGCTCCAAACCCGGCGATACTTTTCGCGATTGCGCCGACTGTCCTGAGCTCGTCGTGCTACCTGCCGGTTCTTTCGACATGGGCTCGTCATCGGAATACGAGAATCCAATACACCGCGTGACTTTTGCGAAGCCTTTCGCCATCGGACGTCACGAAGTGACATTCAGCGAATGGGACAAATGCGTTGATGACGGCGGATGCAAGTATCGGCCCGATGATCGCGGTTGGGGCCGTGGCGAACGTCCGGCGGTCAATCTGAGTTGGCTCGACGCCAAGGCGTTCGTGACTTGGCTATCTCAGAAGACTGGCAAGGCCTATCGGCTTCCCTCCGAAGCGGAATGGGAATACGCCGCCCGCGCCGGGACGAACACCGCGTACTGGTGGGGACGCGACGTGGGCTCGCGTCAAGCGAACTGCCGGGAGTGCAGTGCGGGCGAGCCGCAAAGAACGAGCCCTGTCGGGTCGTTCAGGCCCAATGGTTTCGGCCTTTACGACACCGCGGGCAATGTGGCCGAGTGGATGGAAGATTGCTGGAATGACAATTATCGCGGCGCGCCGCATGACGGCTCGGCTTGGATGAGCGGCCAATGCCGCTTGCATGTGTTGCGCGGCGGTGCGTTCGACAGTCAAGCGAGGTATCTGCGTTCGACGTCGCGTTTCAGATACGACGCAGATGTCAGATACGTCGCGAACGGATTTCGGGTGGTGCGAGAGTTGCCGTAGCTCCGTTTACGCTCCGCGGTGATGCAGCTTGGCCGGACCATGATTTTGCTTGAGCCTGATGCTCTCTTCGCCGGCGCCACGCTCGAGCTCGAACGCTATTGCGTAAATTTCCGCTCGCGTGTGCGTTACCGGACCGCAGTTGCCGCAGGCAAATTCCCATGAAGGAAGCGCCGCCTAGAAGCTGGTGGAAGAGACTGTTCGGCAAGTACGTCATCACCTTTGTCGGACTTGTTGTGATCCTGCTGGTCGTTAACGGCGGGCTCGAGTCCTGGTTCATGTACCGTGACACCACCAATTTGCTGGTGAAGGCGCAGTCGGAAAAGGCGAATGCAACGGCCCAGCGGATCGAACAGTTCCTGTCGGAAGTCGAACGCCAAATCAGTTGGGCTACTCGCGCCAGCTCCGCCACCGCCGACCAGCGCCGCGCGGACTATACGTTGCTGCTTCAGCAGATGCCCGCCATTGAAAGGATCGTTCACCTCGACGGGGCGGGCAAGGAGCAGCTGAGGTTGACGCGCAAAGAGCTCATTTTGGACAGTGGGATCGACTACTCCGATAATCCCAGATTCACCGAGACGCGAAGTCAGCCCATTTGGCTGTCGCCGGTTTACTTCGACGGGCTCGATCCTTTCATCGCGATCGCGATGCGTCACTCCGGCCGGAATGCTGACTCGACCGTCGCCGAGGTCAATCTCAAGTTCCTGTCGAATTTCTTCGATCCCGAGAAGGTCGGAAAAGGCAATGAGGCCTTTGTCGTGGGCCCATCGGGGCGGCTGCTCGCCGATTCCAACTCTGCGCGCCGCCCGGGCACGGATCTCGCGAATCTTCCGCAGGTCGCGGCCATGGTCAGTTCTGGCAGTAGGTCTTTGGAATTTGGAAAGGACCTGGACGGTCGCTCAGTGTTGAGCGCCGCCGCGCCGATACCCCGGATGAAGTGGTTCGTGTTCTTCGAGCAGCCATTAAGTACGGCGTTAGAGCCGGTGTACAGGTTGTTATTCCGAACCGGCTGGCTGCTGGCGTTGGGCGTGCTGCTTGCCGTTCTATTTGGTGTGCTGATGGCGCGCCACATGGTTGTTCCAATCCGCGCATTGCAGTTCGGAGCCCAGCAGCTGGAAACAAGCGATTTCGGTCATCGCATCGACGTCCACACCGGAGACGAGATCGAGGATCTGGCAAACCATTTCAATCGGATGGCTGACCAGCTACAAGGGTCCTACAGCCGTTTGGAACAAAAGGTCGCGGAGCGGACACGCGATCTCGCGCGCTCCGTTGCCGAGTTGAAGGCGCTGGAGGAGATCGGCCGGGCGGTCGCCTCGTCCCTCAATATCAAGTCCGTGCTCGCTACGATTGTTACCCGCGCAGTGGAACTAACCCACGCGGATGCCGGCGCGATCTACAGCTATGATTCCACGCGAGACGCGTTCGAGTTGGCGGGCACACATGCACTTCCCCCGTCGTTTCAGGATGGCGTGCGGGCCCTCCGCATCAGACTTGACGAAAGCGCCTTGGGGCTTTCTGCCAAGCAACGCCGACCCATTTGCTTGCCGGATCTCTCGACTGCACCGGACTACCCGCTGAGAGACCTCACACTTTCGGCGGGATACCATTCTGTGCTGATCGTCCCCTTGCTCGGGCCGGAGGAAATTTTAGGAGCTTTGGTTCTGCAACGCCGGACCGTCGGAGATTTTCCCGAGAGCACAACCGGCCTGATGCGCACTTTTGCCGATCAGTCAGTTCTCGCGATGAACAACGCGCGACTGTTTCGCGAGGTAGAGGAGAAAGGACGCGAGCTCGCTGTGGCCAACGAACACAAGAGCCAGTTTTTTGCCAACATGAGCCACGAGTTGCGTACTCCGTTGAACGGCATACTCGGTTTTGCAGAACTGCTCCTGGATGGGCTGTACGGCGCTCTGCCGGAGAAGGCGTTGGAGATCGTGGGACGGATGCAAAAGGACGGAAAACATCTGCTTGGTTTGATCAACGATGTGCTCGATATCTCCAAGATCGAAGCCGGCCAACTCAGTTTGACCTTCGATGAGTACTCTTTGCAGGGGCTTGTGGAAGCGGTGATTATCTCGACCGGCGTGCTGGCTCAGGCCAAAGGCATTGAACTCAAATCTGTCATCTCCCCAGATCTTCCGGTCGGTTATGGAGATGAGCGGCGTTTGACCCAGGTCCTATTGAATATCGTCGGCAACGCGATCAAGTTCACTGATACCGGCTCGGTGGAAGTGAATGCCAGCGCAATAGGCGACCATTTTGTCATCGCCGTGCGGGATACGGGTCCGGGCATTCCGGTAGCGGACCACGACCGTATTTTTGAAGACTTTCAGCAAATCGACAACAGCATCACGCGGCAGAAAGGTGGCACCGGACTGGGGCTCTCGATTGCGCGCCGTCTGCTCACTGCGCATGGCGGCCGCATCGACCTGCGCTCGACGCCGGGTGCCGGTTCAACCTTCACCATCTTCTTGCCGATCCGGGCGGCCGATCGGAGGCAAGCCGCATGAGCAAGCGCATACTCGTCATCGAGGACACCGAGAACAATCGACGCATTCTCAATGATCTGCTCACCAATGCCGGTTTCGAGGTATTGGAGGCTGTCGATGGGGAAAAGGGAATTGCAATGGCAGCGGAGACCCGGCCTGACCTCATTCTCATGGATATCCAGCTACCGATCGTCGATGGCTATGAGGCGACCCGTCGGATCAAAGCAAACCCGGAACTGCGGCACATTCCTATCATCGCAGTCACGTCCTATGCCTTATCCGGCGACGATGCGAAGGCGATGGCGGCGGGATGCGACGGCTATTTCGCCAAACCATTCAGCCCGCGCGTCATTCTCGCCAAAGTGCGCGAATTCCTGACCTGACGCTGAGGGAGGCCGCTTGCGAACTCCGCCGCGAATACTAGTGGTCGATGATAACCTCACCAATTTAGAAGTGCTGCGAGTTCGCCTCAACGCGCAGGGATACGAGGTAGTCACCGCGGTTGACGGCGAGGAAGCGCTCCGGCGCGCCCGAGAGCTCGAGCCCGACCTTGTCCTGCTCGACATCATGATGCCGAGGCTCGACGGCATCTCAGTTCTCAAGGAACTCAAGGCCGATACCGCACTCCCCTTCATACCCGTCATCCTGGTGACGGCCAAAGCCGATACACGCGATATCGTCAATGGCCTCGAGGCAGGCGGCGACGATTATCTCGCCAAGCCATTCGAGCAGGCGGCAATGGTTGCTCGTGTCCGTTCGATGCTCCGCATCAAGGAACTTCACGATACGGTGCAACTGCAGGCGGCGCAGTTGAAGGAGCAAACCAAGGAACTTTCAAGTTGGAACCGATCGCTTGAGGAGCGCGTAGCGAAGCAAGTCGCGGAAATCGAGCGGGTTAACCGTTTGCGGCGGTTTCTCGCCCCGCAAGTGGCGCAGATGATCGCGTCCTCAGACGCGCCAGACTCGCTTTTGGCGAGTCATCGCCGCGAGGTAACGGTGATGTTCTGCGATCTGCGCGGATTCACCGCGTTTACTGAAGCATCCGAACCGGAAGAGGTCACGGCCGTCCTACAAGAGTATCACGAGTGTATGGGCGAGCTTATCTTCCGATATGAAGGCACGCTGGAAAGGTTCTTAGGGGACGGGATCATGATCGTCTTTAACGATCCGATTCCCTGTCCCGATCACACCGAGCGCGCCGTTCGGCTTGCATTGGATATGCGCGGGAAGGTTGACGAGTTGGCGAAGGAGTGGGCGCGCAAGGGTCATCTCCTTGGTTTCGGAATCGGAATCGCTTCAGGTTACGCAACTCTCGGCCAAGTCGGGTTCGAGCATCGACGCGAATACACCGCAAATGGCAGCGTCATAAATCTCGCGTCGCGGCTCTGTGACGAGGCAAAGCCAGGCCAAATCGTGATCAGCCAGCGGGCCTTTGCCGCTGTCGAACAATCGGTTGCGGCCTCGCATATCGGTCAGCTGAGCTTAAAAGGATTTAACCGGCCGATCGATGCTTACGAAGTGGTGAGTTGGGACCGAACAAGCGGCCTATCGTGAACCGCTGCGGGGCTTATCTAGCCTGTGTTCTGCCCTGGAATTCCCGCGCTTCGAGGTTGAGCTCAATCCGCCGCCAACGGTCGGGGATGCAAAGATCGCGGGAAGCCAGACACCGACGCAGTGGGGCGCGAGCCTGGTTGCGGCTCGCGGTCATTCCACTGACTTGAGAAAACCATCCCGTCACGCGCGCGGCGTCGTCAGAAACGTCTGTTGTGATGCGTCGGCACCGAGCGGAACAGTAGTCGAGATATCGGCTGCGCCGCCGCCGAAGCCGGCCATCGCCTGCACGAGCTGAGCGGTTGAGACGCCCAATGCGTTAGGCTGAGAGCTTGTGTCGAATGAATCCTCCGAATCCTCCGAGCGGGGCGGGGGGACCGGGCCGGTCGCGGCGAAGCCGCCGAGCTGCCAATCCATGCCGACCGAGCCCAACGAGGCGGACCCTGTCAGTTGATTGTTTGCGATGTTGTAGACTTGGAATGCGCCGGTATTGACGTTGCGCAAGACCAGGTCGGACGCGCTGACGCCGCTGACGGACGTAACACCGGCGAATTGCCAATCCAAGCCGACCGCGCCGAGGGAAGCAGAGCCGGTGATCTGATTGTCGTTGATGTTGTAGACTTGCAATGCGCCCGTGCTGCGGTTGCGCAACAAGAGATCGCTTTCATCAGGCACGCCGCTGAAGTTGCCGACGCCCGAGAACTGCCAATCCAGGCCGACCGTGCCCAGGAAAGCCGAGCCGGTGATTTGATTGTTGCTGATCTCATAAACCTGCAATCCACCGGTATTGGAGTTGCGCACGAGCAGATCGCTGCTGCCGCTGCCGCTGAAATTGCCGATCCCCGAGAACTGCCAATCCAAGCCGATCGTGCCCAGGGAAGCGGAGCCGGTGATCTGATTGTTATCTATGTTGTAGACCTGGAGCTTGCCGGAATTGGCGTCGCGTAGAATCATGTCGTCTTCGCCAAAGCTGCCGAAGCTGCCGAACGTGCCGAAACCCATAACCTGCCAGTTCAATCCCACCGTGCCCAGCGAGCTCGAACCTATGATGTTGTTGTCGGCAATGTCATAGATCTGGAATGCGCCGCTGGTGGAGTTGCGCAACAACATGTCGCTGGGGTCGCTTTGGTTGAAATTGCCGAGCGTGACAAACCCCCAATCGCTTCCAACCTGGCCAAGCGCATAGGCGGCCAAGACGCTGTTGGCCCCGAGGTTGTAGATCTGATAGCTGGCGGTGCTATTGCCCGCGTTGCGCAGGATCATGTTGGCCGTCGTGGCGGCAGGCGGGGCGGGATTGACAGCCAAGGAGCTGAAAGTGGAGGGATCGCTCGAGGAGGCGACCGCATTCCCATTTGCGTCGGTGAGTTGGACGTTGCTCGTTCCCGGCTGAGCGCTTGAGACATCGGTCGCCGCGGGCTGGGAGCTCGAGCCGAGCGGGTCGGCCGAGTTGCCCGTGGCGGGGCCGGCCGTCGGGGCAAAGCCGCCGAGCTGCCAATCCAGACCGGTCGCGCCCAACGAGGCGGACCCTATCAGTTGATTGTTGGCGATGTTGTAGACTTGGAATGCACTGGTGTTGACATTGCGCAAGATCAGGTCGGCAGCGCCGGCGCCGCGGATGGGAGCAACGCCCGCGAACTGCCAGTCCAAGCCGACCGCGCCGAGGGAAGAGGAACCGGTGAGCTGATCGTTGGTGATGTTGTAGACTTGCAATGCGCCCGTGCTCGTATTGCGCAACAAGAGATCGCTTTCGCCGGGCACGCTGCTGAAGTTGCCGATGCCCGAGAATTGCCAATCGAGGCCGACGTTGCCGATGAACGCGGAGCCGGTGATCTGATTGCTGTTGATATTGTAAACCTGCAACCCGCCGCTATTGGCGTTGCGCAGAAGCAGATCGCTGGTGCCACGGCCGCTGAAATTGCCGACGCCCGAGAACTGCCAATCCAGGCCGACTAACCCCATGGAGGCCGAGCCGGTGATCGCATTGTTGCTGATGTTGTAGACCTGGAGCGCGCCGGTATTGACGTCGCGCAGCATCATGTCGGTGTTGCCAAAGCTGCCGAAATTGCCGAAAGCCAGCGCCTGCCAATTCAATCCCACCGCGCCCAGCGAGGCCGAGCCTGTGATGTTGTTGTTCACAATGTCGTAGACCTGGAATGCGCCGCTGGTGGGGTTGCGCAACAACATGTCGCTCGTATCGCCGTCGTTGAAACGGCCGAGCGTGACGAACCGCCAATCGGCTCCGACCCGGCCCAACTGATAGCTGGCCAAGATCGCGTTATTCCCAATGTCGTAGATTTGATAAGTACCGTCGGTGATTGTCGGGGGAACTGACGTCTGGCGCAGCACCATGACGGCGGTGGTGCCGGCAGGCGGGGACGGGTTGACGACAGGAAGTGTGCTGGTAAAGCCGAGCGCTTCCGTGGCTAGGACGTCCGCGGTCGTGAGCTGGCCGAGGTCGTCAACGATCTCGTTGAATGGATCATCCGGCGTGAGATTGCTACCGGGCGGATTGAGAAAGTCGGATGGGTCGGACGAAATGCCCCAATCCGCCAGTCTCGATGCGCCACCGTCGAGCGAAAAATATGCCGGGGCCGAAGGAAGGCTATCATTAAACAGGCGGGTGCCCGGGCTGACGAAGCGCATCAGATCGAACTCAGAAACATATGTGACGCCTTGCCGAACGACGTTTGGGTCGTAGCGGCCCATGGCATGCCCGAATTCGTGCAGGAAGGCGTCTACCCGCGGGGCGCCAGGCGTGAAACCGGTGCCGATGCCGACGAAGCCGTCGGGCCCCGGGTTCGGGACGCGCAGCCCGAAAGCCCTCGCGGCGCTGGAGCTAACATAGAAGTTCGAGATGCCGTTGATGCTGTCGCCGGCCGGCAGATTGGCGCCGGTGAAGAAGTTGGGCTGGCCGGAAGTCAGCAGAGCAGTCCTCAATTGCGAATACGTCAAAAAAACCGCAGCGTTGGTGTTGACGGCCGCTACGGCGGTGTTCTGGTTGTTCAGTGTTTGCCCGCCGTACGATCCAAAGCCGACGTTGAACGTTAGCGTGATGTTATTCGTGAACGTCGCAGTGAGGAGACTGATGGCGGTCTGCTCGTCCCGGAGGAAGCTGGCGATTTGGGCCTGTGTGAACTGCACCCCGCCGCTGTTGAAATCATTGTTAACCAGGATTTGCATGACATTCTCCAAAAAGGGGCCGCGAAGGGGATCGAGTTCCCTCGCGTGCGCTCTCGGATATTGCTTTGTGCTGCTGCGGTGGCGTGAACGCGGTGCTCAGCTCGGGATTTTGCGCGATGTCCCCGCTGTCGCTCGTCGCAATGAGGTCGACGATGCTCAAACGGACGAGGAGCTGCTGGTGTCGAATGGCGAGGATCCAGGGAAAGGCGCGATATCGTCACGGCGTGCCTTTCGGCCCGCGATCCTCATGCAAGGCTAATCATCGCCACCCGGGCGGAGCTTAATGCGTGTGAGGCCAGCGTCAACGAAAATGCAGTGACCGGACCACCGGGATACCGATTGTTACAAAAGGGAGCGCACCAAGGAAGCGCGCAGTGCTTTCTTTGTCGGAATTCCCGCATTCGCGCTGGCCAAGAGCTCCTAACCGTGATCCGCGATTTGGCGTCTCTTTAGCGCTCGCATGAGGTGGCGGCTGGCCAATGGAACTTTTCAGACCCCGCGCTTTGTCGCCGACGTGAGCGACTCCTCATAATTTATGCGGGGGGCTCGTTCTGTCGGGAACGCGACCTAGGGGACAGGCGTTAAGGAACGGGAGGTGGAGACGTTGGAGGCGGCCAATGCGCCATCTCGCCACCACGGCTAATCGGATCGACGACTGGATTCGTCGGCGGGTCGTCCCCGACCCTTCCCAAAGCAGAGTGAATTCCGGTCGCGATCGACGCGTCGCGCTCGCGGCGATTGGGCGATGCCTGAAAGACCAGTACGACGCCGCCGCGACTCCTGTTCCCGCACGGCTTTCTGTACTCATGGAGCACCTCAAGACCCAGGCGTAGGGCCGACATTTTACCATTAGATGAACGGAACCGGGACAACCGGCAGTTCATCTCAAAGGCCGCTCGGCCAGGCTCCCGAGCGGCCTTTTGCTTGGCCTGGGAATCGCGAAGCTCGATGAGCTATGAAGGCATCGTCAGCAGCTGGTGCTGAGCCGTCTCGGTGCCGAGGGCGAGGGCGGTCAAGCTGTCGCTTGCTCCGCCCCCGCCAAACCCCGCCATCGCTTGCACGAGCTGATCGTTCGCGACATCGGCGAATGCGCCCGGCAGCGTCGGCGGATCGGCGGCGAAGCCTCCGAGCTGCCAATCGAGTCCCACCTGGCCGAGGCTCGCGGCACCGATGAGTTGATTGCCGGCAATGTCATAAACTTCGAACGCGCCGGTGTTGACGTTGCGCAGCACGAGGTCGGACGCGCCGGCGGCGTGGATGGGCGCGATGCCCGCGAACTGCCAGTCCAAGCCCACCGTGCCGATGAAGGCGGCGCCGGTGAGCTGGTTGTTGGAGATGTCGTAGACCTCGACACCGCCGGTGCCGACGTTGCGCAGGATCATGTCAGTCTCGCCGGAGCTCGAGAAGTTGCCGAAGCCCATAACCT
>VAZM01000490.1:3644-4143 GCA_005883135.1 Alphaproteobacteria bacterium | reverse complement strand
ATGCCGATGATGACGGTGGAGCCGGTGACACTGCCACCGATAGCGATACTACCGGTGTCCGCCCTGACCTGCTGAGCATGGGCAGCATTAATGGAGGCGAGGAAGCAAATGCCCACTGCTGCGACGGAGGACACGTGCCTCTTCATGACGAATCGTCTCATTTCGGTTTCGGCGCGCAATCCGAATTCGTTGTGCCGCCCGTCGTGATCGTCGCACCGGTCACGTTGCCGCCTATAGCGATGCCACTACACTCCGCTTGGACGCTGACAGCCGGCACCGGGGATTTCGCTTCTGGAGATTTCCCAGGCGGGAAGAAATAGATAAATGCCGCCCAAAGTCCTGTCACCGCAACGACCAACCCACCTCCGAGCCACCCGATAACCTGCTGGTTGCTCTTGTCACGCAGGAACACCCACAAGCCATCCGTACCCTTGAGGTCGCTTTGGGCAGCGTGGCTCTTCGTAGGAAACTTGGATGTATCTCCATCGGCGAGGTAAAC
>VAZM01000490.1:502-3577 GCA_005883135.1 Alphaproteobacteria bacterium | reverse complement strand
CGGGTAACTCGTCCGCCTTTGGTATTCTTGCACCGTCGAGCAAGAGTGGGATCACGGGGATGCTACGTTGAAGTGCCGCCGCGATTTCGATGCGCACGAAGTCGTTCGGATTATCCAAGCGACGGTTTCCACGCTCATCACGTGCGTCGAGCCAGTTTGGGCCAATCACGGCGAGCAGCACCCCGCACTTGCCGACCTCCTTGTGCAGGACTTTCGAGAAATTCGTACCAAGGGGGATAGCATCTACGTCCATGAACACGAGGTCGCGCCCAAGTTCGCGGTCCAGCCGGTCCATGACCCGGCCGGAATACCCCGCACTGTCAGCTCGGCGATAGCTGATAAAGACTTTGGCCGCCATCGTGCGAGCTCCCGCCCACCGTGAGAGATGTATATTAGTCCATTAGATTATTTTAAGACATCTGAAATTCTCTCTTACGTATGAAGTAGTCACACAGAATTGCCGGTAAGCGACGAGGGTTCCTTCGCGGCCATCGGGATCACCACGACCCGTGAAGCGCAGAGGACGGCTAGGGGACCTGAGCATCGGCACTCGCATTTAGCCCGAGCAAGCACACACGCCCAATGCTGCAATGAAGCAATGCCGCTTCATGGCGGTTCTCACTGTCCGCGCAGACGCTCGACAAGGGCGCGTGCCCTTGGGAGCTGTTGTGTATAAAACGCCGCGCTTGGCGCATCGCCACCGTTTCGCATTGTTTCGACCGCCTTATCAATCTGGCTGAGCGCAGCCACCGCCATGGGAGCATCCTGCCGCCGCTCAGAAAGCAGCATCAAGGCGAGACCTTCGTTGCCAAGAGTCCCCGCCCATTCGAGCGGGTACCGCTGGGGGGTGTGTTCCTTCAGTGCTTCGCGATAAGCAGCGATTGCCTCTTCCAGTTTTCCGGTTCCGCTCTCGCGCTCCCCGAGCCTGAAGAGTGCAATGCCCAGATTGTTCTGGGTCACGGCCCACTCGCGCGGAGTGCGCCGGCGCGTTCTTTCGTTTAACGCTTCACGATAGGCGACGATCGCCTCTTCCAGTTTTTCCGTGCCGCTCTCGCGCTCCCCGAGCCGCCAGAGGGCAGCTCCCAAATTGCTCTGGGTTTGCGCCCAGTCGAGTGGCACTCGCTTGCGGGTCCATTCCTTCAGGGCATCGCGATAGGCAGCAACAGCCTCTTCGAGCTTTGCCGTCCCGCTCTCATGCTCTCCGAGACTGGAAAGAGCATTGCCCAGATTGCTCTGAGTCTGGGCCCAGTCGAGTGGCACGCGCTCGCGCGTCCGCTCCTTTAGCGCCTCGCGATAAGCAACGACTGCCTCTTCCAGCCTTGCCGTTCTAGCCTCGCGCTCGCCAAGGTGCCATAGGGCGAGCCCCAGATTGTTCTGCGTCTGCGCCCAGGCGAGCGGTACTCGCTCCCGGGTTTGCTCCTTCAGGGTCTAGCGATAGACCGTAACCGCGTCTTCGAACTTCTCTCTATCGCCCTGACGCCAGCCGAGGCTGAATACCGCAACGCCAAGATCGTTATTGGTCAGAGCCCATTGGAGCGGGGCCAGTTCACGCGTCCATTCCTTCAGAGCAGCCCGATAGGCAGCAACTGCCTCTTCGAACTTCGCCGTCCCGCTCTCACGCTCTCCAAGGCGGAATAGCGCGTTGCCTAGATTACGTTGGGTTGTGGCCCATTCCAGCGGCGCGCGCTCACGGGTCCGCTCCTTCAGTGCCTGGCGATAGGCGGCGATTGCCTCTTCGAGCTTTGCCGTCGCGCTCTCGCGCTCGCCGAGCCGGAATAGGGCAGCGCCCAGATTAGTCTGGGTCGTCGCCCAATCGAGCGGCACCCGGTCTCGGGTTCTTTCCTTTAACGCCTCGCGGAAGGTGGCAACGGCCTCTTCGATGATTGCCGTCCCGCTCTCGCGCCTGCCTAAAATAGTAAGCGCAATGCCTAGTCCGTCCTGAATGCGGGCCCACTCCAGCGGCACGCGTTCGCGAGATGCCAAGTCGACTAGCCGCCTGTATCGCTCAATGCATGAGAGCAAGGCGGCGTTGTCTCCATATTCGGCTCCCTGCTGGAAGAGGGCGCTTGCCTCTTGTTGGAGATAGCTAATCCGCTTGTCCTCGTAAGCGCCGTTCGGAGCAAGCACGCCAGCCGCCGTTGCGAAATGCTTGGCGGCTTCGTTATAACGCAATCGAGCGAGCGAAATCCCGCCGCGTCGGGCTGACGTCTCTGCCGCGCTGACAGCGAAACGGTCGAGGGCACGCCTCTGTTCTGTCTCCACATCCGCGAGGAATCCATCCGCTTTCGCCAGTTCCCCCACATCAATGGCTTTCTGTGCATCAGTTTTCAGTGAAGCGATTTTAGGATCGTCACCAGGCTGAGCCGATGCTGTTTCCTGAAGGACTTTAAACCGCTCAGCGATTTCAACGAGCTTGGCCGCCAACCGCTCCAGGGGAATGTCGTTTTCGCCAATAACAGCCAGCGCGGCGCGCACCTGGCGTTCGTTGAGGTCTAGTTTTTCCTTGAGTAAAGCGATGTTCTCCCGTTGTTGAGTGGTCAGCTCCTCAAGAGGGCGCTTCGCATCGCGAACAAGCTCGTCCACTTTCTCTTGTGAGATGCCGATGACGACAGTTGATTGAATGACGTCGCGACCGATTGCGACCCCACCTGTCTCGGCTTTGACTTGTTGGGCATGGACGGTCGTATTCAACGCGAAGAAATACATGCCCAACGCTGCTGCAACGAAGCACAGATGCGGCTTCATAGCGCCTCACTTCGTTTCGGCGCGCAATCCGAATTGGTCACAGTACCTCCCCTGATGGCGAGCCAGTCACGTCGAGCCCAATGGCGATGCCGCCACAGTTTGCTTGGAGCTGTATTGGGGAAGAAATAGACAAAGGCCCGAAGGTCCCGTTGCTGCAACCACCCCGCCTCGCAAAGGCCCGAAAGTCCCGTGCTGCAACCACCCCGCTTCGGAGCCATCCCAGGACCTACTGATTGCGCTTGCCAGGCGAGGAACCGCCACATGGCGTTCATCACAGTTGCCGAACATGTAACATCTATAATAACATAGGCTAACACGCGGCGCATCCGT
>VAZM01000490.1:0-448 GCA_005883135.1 Alphaproteobacteria bacterium | reverse complement strand
CGGTAATTTGGTGAGTTAACCCTCATTGCAAAAACCTGACATTCGAAATCCATGGTTGATTGTTTCAAATTATCACGTGCAGTAATCTTTTCTGTAAATACCGAAAGGGGGACTAATCGTGTCCCGTTCGACTGTGATCGTCGCAACTGCGCAGTTGTTCTTGCTAATGTCGATCATTGAGGTGCATGCACAGGACGCATGCGGCTGTCGTAAAATTGATGATCAACGCGCTCGTGCTGCCTGTGTGAGAGGTTGCTCCTCAAGCGGAACGTTTCAAGCGCAACCGCAATCAACGTTCCAACTGCAATCAACTGGCCGTTCGGTAGGCGTCTCGTCAACCGGCTCTTCGCAAAGTGGATCATCTGTTGGGCCTACAATCGTGCGTCCCCCGGGAGGGAGTCGTCCCACCCCAGCAGCGGGTTCTCGCGGCGGTCGCCGCTAGCGACTT
>VAZM01000505.1 GCA_005883135.1 Alphaproteobacteria bacterium | reverse complement strand
CCAGGGGTAAAGCGCGCCTCGGTGGAATTAGCAAACGAGGGGACAGTTATTTCCGCCGCCTGCTCGTCAACAGCGCCCACACGGTGCTGCTTTGCTCGAAGGCGGCCAAGGCTGATCCCTGGTTAACATCGCTGCTCAGCCGAAAACCACGGCTTGTCGTGGCCGTCGCGTTGGCGAACAAAATGGCTCGCGTGGCTTGGGCCATCATGAGCAGACCAGACATCTACCGACACGCAGCAGTGGCAGCATAACCAGCTGAGCTGCGGCGTGCCGCGAGCTTGCGAGAGTGAAAAACACGTGATGGCACAGTCGGTCGACCCGACGGATCGAGAGAAGCCTGACCGCCTCAGCGGGATTCCAATCCCGACCAACTGATAAGGCCTCGACCCGCGGAATCCATCAAGGCCAGCGGTCATGTGCGACCGCACCGAAAGGCCGGACACATGACTGCAGGCGATCAGTGCTCCTCACGAAAATAACTCTTACAGGTGGGGGGCCATCCACACATGAGGCGGCCTTATCGCCGCGTCCGTGGCGCGCTTCGCAGATTTGATTGTGTCAAGGCCAGTAGAGCACCGTCGCATAGTCGATCCTGGTCAAACTCGCCGTCCTTAGCAGCGGCAATAATGTGTTTTGCGAGTATCGCCCGCGCTAAGTCGACCTTAGACTTCGTGTCGAAGGTAACTCCGCTGGCTTGAACGGTTTCCCATGCTTTGTCGAACGCAGCGACTAGAATGCGTATGTCATCGGGGTCAAACACCCCTAAATGCTCCGCGAGAAATCCGCGCATCTCAACGCCCCGTCCCCAGGCGGGAGCGCGACCGGTCTCTCAGCCACCGGGCGCGCCTAGTTTAGTCGGTGATGTAAAAATGTATGGCACAAAGTTCCCACAAGAGTCTGTCGGAAAGCGCACCAAAGCAATTCCAAAACGGGCCACTGCCAGATTCAAAAGGGGCCACTGAGGGTCAAGAGGATCAAAACGGGCCAGTGCCTGAGGCGGCCTATTCCTTCTTGTCGTCCTTGGGCTGACTCTGCTGTTGCTGTTGCATGGCTGGTCGCTCGCTCTCAATCGGCTGAAATAGGGGCGTGTTGCTGGCCGCATACTCGTCCGACAGCCGTTGCCAGACTTGCGCCATCTGTAACAGGACGGTCCGGCTTTCCCCGTTCGGAAATGTGTGTGCGACCTCCAGACATTCTCTCGCAAGGCGCCGATAACGCGCGGCGGGAGATTCGTTGTTTGACATTGCCGACCCTCACTAGGTGCCCGCGCCCGTCCTAGATGTTGCGTAACCGGTCGGTAGCATCCTGTAGCGCGCCATTGATGTACGTCTCGCGCACTGAGATTTCGTGCATCTCGCCGCAGTGTGGGCAGTTGACTTTCAACGTTGCCTTCCAAGCGGCCTGAAGGCTTTGCACATTGGTCTCGATGCCGGTGGGCGCTTGCCGGTGTGTTGCTGGACAGGTGAAAAATAGAAAGGCCATCTGCGGCGCGCGCCCTCTCAGATTAGCAGCCTCGCCGCTGCGAGCACGATCCCAGTGACGAACGCGGCCAAGCAAGAAAACAGCAGAAGTTCACTTAGGATTCTGGCCATTGCAGTCCCCTGCGTACACGGCACATCGGTTTCTGGCCGCAACGCGGCCGACAGTCGGGATGATGGGGATACCTCCAACCTTGCGCGAAACGCTTAACGGTCTGTTTGGTTCCCGATAGGGAACATTGAAATGGTTGGCTTTCGTTCCCCTTCCGTTCTCTAATGACCGGTGGCCGATTGGGGGACCGACCGTCGCTGATGAACTGCGCCGTGACGTGCGGTTCGCGCTCGGCTGGAAGGTTGGGAAGAAATTGCGTCCGCTCACGGACACCGAACGCGACATGGCCGCCGCGGCGATCCTCGAGCATATCCGCTTGTGCAATTGGAAAATTGAGCGTGGGCCGCCGTGGGAAGGGTTCTCATATTTGGGGCAATCGGACTCGAATTAGCTTGGATGGCCCAGACGACTGAAACATGCCACTTTGGTCAAATCGCTGAATTGGACACCTGAGTATGGGCGCGGCATCGAAGATCGAATGGACCGATTCAACGTTCAACCCCTGGGTGGGCTGTACGAAGGTCCGGCGTGCCAGGGGAGTCCCGTCCGCTTGTGACTTTTGCTACGCAGAGAAATGGGCAAAGCGGAGTGGCCAAGTTGAATGGGGCAACCACCCGCGTCGCCGAACGACAGAAGCGTACTGGCGCAACCCAGTTTCTTGGAACGGTCATGCCCGGTCGTTTCAGATCAAGAACGAACGTCGGCAGCGTGTATTTTGCGCTTCTCTTGCGGACGTGTTTGACAATCAGGTCGATCCCGAGTGGCGTTCAGATTTGTTCAACCTAATTCGCGCTTGCGATCAGTTGGATTGGCAGATTTTGACCAAGCGACCTCAAAATATTCAAAAGATGCTTCCCTCCGATTGGGGCGACGGATACCCGAACGTTTGGCTTGGCACGACCGCGGAAGATGCGGAAGCCTATCGACAGCGGATTCCTCATCTTCTTAAGGTGCCCGCTGCAATTCATTTCGTTAGTTATGAGCCTGCT
>VAZM01000120.1:10941-20051 GCA_005883135.1 Alphaproteobacteria bacterium | reverse complement strand
TGAGGAAGAAGCCCGCCTCACGCGCACGGTCGAACACGCGCTTGAATTTGCTCGGCGGGTTCCCCCGCTCGGACGAATCGAGCCCGACACCGACAATGCGGTCCTTGAACGGGAGCGCGCAATCGAGCGTCCGCTCGGCGTCCGCCTCGTCAAGATGGCGCAGAAAGCACATAATCAGGCTCGCCTTGACGCCGAGCTTTCGCCCGGCATCGGCAATAGCGCGGCTCAAGCCTTCGAGCACGGTCGCGAAGGCCACGCCGCGCGAGGTGTGGGCCTGCGGATCGAAGAACATCTCGGCATGGCGCACATTGTCGGCGTACGCGCGCTCGAAATAGGCCCAGGCAAGGTCATAGAAATCCTGCTCGGTGACCAACACCGACATGCCCTGATAATAGAGGTTGAGAAAGTCCTGCAGGTTGCCGAACCGATACGCCTGCCGCACGGCTTCCACCGACGCGTAAGGCAGACGAATGCCGTTGCGCCGCGCCAGCGCAAACATCAGCTCCGGCTCGAGGCTGCCTTCGACATGGATGTGCAGCTCGCATTTGGGAAGTCGCGCGATCAGGGCATCCGTGTCCGGCATTTGCGTCATTCTCTCCGGCGCGAAGGGCGCATGCGCCGATCGAGTGCTTCTCACGACGGGCGCAGAAGGCGATCCGGTTGCTGGCTAGATCGGGATCTCTAATGGCGGCGCTTGGCTTTGCGTCGCTTGTGCGGAATGCTGATGCGCGCGCCGATTTTCTTCAGAAGGCTGCCCATGTCGAAAAAGACTGTTTCTCCCCACAGTCTTTTTCCTTTGAAATGCCATACCACCAAAGCTCGCACCCTGACGTACTTGCCGGTCGGCGCATAGCCGAGGAACTTGCCGCGATGCGTTCCGCTCCATTCGTTTTCGGTAACAACGGTGTTCTCTCCGACAGCAAGTAGCCGCTTAACGCGAACCTTGAAATCAGGAAAGCCTGCCCAATGGTTTCGGTAGCGCTCAGCAACTCGTTTCGGACCTCGAAACGGCTTCGGCACGGCAGCGATGTCATTGAAGCAATCTCTCGTCATGCCGGCGAGCAGCGCCTGCATATCATGTGAGCTTTCCGCCTTAATGTGCTCGTGAATTTCGGCAAGCCTCTCACTGCGTAGGGACATGTCTCCTCACCCTCTTAATTTCGCGGCGATGACTTTGGCGGCGCACTGCTCGGGTTCGGCCGCCCGGAGCAATGTTTAACGGAAGGGATGGGTTATTTGGACGCACCGTGCGGTTAGCCAATACAATTCTGACTTTCTTGTATTTGCAAAGTCCAATATCGTACACAACAGGTGGAGACAAGTTGGTCGATTCAATATTGCGTCAGTCCCGCAGAGCGGTCTAGGCAATCAAACGACCACACAAGTCGATAAACGCCCGCTGAAGAGGGAGGACATCAATGGCAAGGCGATTGCAGGCTTTCTTGCGTGCCGGCTCATGGGTTGTATTCGCAGCGGCTTTCGCCTGCTTGCCGTTCAAATCGGCATTGGCCGAGGATATCAAGATTGGAGTTCTGGAGCCGTTCACTGGACCATGGGCGAAGAACGGCAACGAATCCTACGTGGCGATGGAAATCGCCCGGGACATGATCAATGAAAAAGGCGGCATCAGAGGCGACAAAATCGCTTTCATCCGGGGTGACGCGCCTGATCCCAGCGCCGGGAAAAGCGAGGCCGAGCGCATCATCAGCCAGAACGGCGTCAAGCTGATCACCGGCACATACGCCTCGCCCCTCGGCATAGCGATCAGCGCAGAGGCGGAGCGGCAAGGCGTCGTCCATTGGGAGACGATCGCATCGGCCGACATCATCACCAAGCGCGGTTACAAACATGTTTTCCAGGTCGGACCGGCCGCGAGCCGTTACGGTAGCGCCGCGCTCGATTTCACCAAAGAGGAGCTCGCGAGCCGGCTCAACAAGAAATTTGAGGATTTGCGTATCGCGCTGCTCTGGGAAAACCGTGCTTTCGGTACCGCGGTTGGCAACGGTGTGCGTGCCCGCGCGAAAGTTCTCGGCGTCAACCTGGTCTTGGACGAGGGCTATGATCAATTCATGACCGACATGACGCCTCTCGTGCAGAAGCTCAAAGACGCGAAAGCTGACGTGCTGATCGTCATTTCCTTCATCAACGACACGGTTCTGTTACACCGGAAAGCCAAGGAGCTCGATTTCAATGCTCCGGCCGTGATCGGAGTGAGCGCCGGGCACTCGGTTCCAGACTTGAAGGACTCGATCGGCACCGCGGTCAACGGCCTGTTTGTCAGCGATCTGCCGGTACTGGTGAATCCGGCCGCCTTGCGGCCAGAGGTGCAAGCGGCCGCCGAGGAGTTCAACAAGCGCTACGAGAAGGTTCAACACCGGGTACCAGCCGGCCATGCAGTGGCCTCGTTCGCGGCGCTCTGGACGTTGTTCAACGACGTCCTGCCGAAGGCCAAATCGATTGCGCCCGACGACGTGCGGGCCGCCGCCTTGTCGATGGACCTTCCGCCCGGGAGCTTGATCAATGGCAGCGGTCTGAAATTCTCCAATTTCGATTTGTCGAACGATCCGAAGGATGCAGGTCAGAACATCCGCTCCTCGATTGGCGTTTGGCAATGGCAGAACCTGGCCGCTCGACAAGTCTATCCAAAGAATCTGGCCACCAACGAGATCGCAATGGTCCCGTTGCCGGATTGGTCGAAGCGCTAACCTTCGGCGCGAGGGTGAAAGGCCGACGGCGGGGGCGATGAGCACGATCCTGCAACTGCTCGTCTCCGGCATCATGCTGGGCGGCATCTACGCCGTCATGTCGATCGGCCTCACCCTGATCTTTGGCGTTCTGAAGATCGTCAATTTTGCCCATGGCGAGTTTCTCATGCTCGCCATGTACGCCGCATGGGCGGTCGTATCCGCCACGGGGATGACGACCTACACGGCCATGGCCGTGGTTACTCCTTTGCTGTTTTGCTTTGGCTTGCTTGTCTATCTCCTGATCGTTCGACCCGGGATCGAGAAGCCGCATTTGGTCGTGGTGTTCGCGACCATGGGGCTTTCCATCGCGATGCAGAACTTGGCGCTTGTTGCGATGACCGCCGACCTACGCGACGTGGCGCCCTTGTTCGGCGGTACTCCGATCAAATTTGGGCCACTCTACTTTCGAGTCGAGTTGCTGCTCGGCTTCTTGATCAGCATCGCCATCACACTGGCGTTGATGATGTTCGTGAAACGCACATATATCGGAAAAGCCATCCGCGCCACGGTGCAAGATCGTGACGCCGCGATGTTGATGGGCATCAATGTGCCTCGGCTATTTCTCCTCACATTTGCCGGCGGTTCGGCTCTGGTCGGTATCGCCGGCTGTATCATGCTGCCGCTTTATTCCACCTTTCCGACGGTCGGATTGAACTTTGTCTTGATCGCTTATGTCGTCGTCGTGCTGGGCGGCATGGGGAGCATGGAAGGGGCTTTCCTCGGCGGCATCTGCATAGGAATTGTTCAATCGTTGAGCGGCTACTACGTCGCTCCAGCCTACGGTCAAATGTTCTACTTCTTGATTTTCCTGCTCGTGATGATCTTCCGTCCGAATGGGTTGCTCGGCCAGCGCGGCGCCGCAATGGTTGGAATCAACGAGTGATGATTGCGGGCCGACTCTCTGCGGTTTCAGGGGTACAAGCCATATCGTTGTCGATCGCGCCTCGGCGCGGGGCCGTATCGCTCGTAGAAATAGCGGTCCTCGCCTCCTGTATCATTGCGGCGGCGGTGGTCAGCAACCGCTATGCCGTCGACATCATGATCCGGACCTTTCTCTGGGCGGGTTTGGCGCTCGCATGGAATATCGCCGGCGGCTACGCGGGGCTCATTTCATTCGGCCATGCGGCGTTCTTCGGGATTGGCGCCTACACGTCCACAATTCTGCTGTTGAATTTTGGCGTGCCGCCCTGGTTTGGAATGTTTGCGGGGGCGCTGATTGCAGCGTGCGCGGGCGCACTATTGACGCGGGTGTGCGCGCGTCTGCGCGGACCGCTTTTTATCCTCTCGACCTTGGCAGCCGGCGAAGTCGTTCGCATCGCGGCCCTCAATTGGCGCTCGCTCACGGGCGGCCCGGAGGGGCTCGAAATCCCGCCGGTGCCGAACGTCGTCGATATGGTCTTCAAAAGTCAGTGGCCCTACGTGGCGATCATAGTCGCGTACATGCTTGCCATGTTCGCCTTATCGGCCTGGATCGAGCAAACTCGATACGGCTATTATCTGTTTGCGACGCGTGACAATGAAGATGGCGCCTCAGCGATCGGCATCAACCCCAGCCACACGCGAACTGCAGCAATGGCGCTATCAGCCGCAACGACCGCGATCGGGGGAACGCTTTTCGCTCAATACTTTCTTTATCTCGATCCGACGCATGTCATCTCGCCCGATATTTCATTTCAGTTCGCCCTGATCTGCGCGGTCGGTGGCCTTGGGACGGCCAGCGGGCCGGTGTTCGGCGCGCTGATCATTGTGCCCTTATCGGAGCTGCTGCGCGGTCTGCTGTCCCAATCGACATCAGGCCTTCACCTCGTCATCTATGGCATCATTGTCATCGTCGTCATTCTCTACTTCCCGTCCGGCGTTTCCGGCGCGATCGGCCGCACGGTATCAAGATTCTTTCCGGCGGGCGGATTTGCCGCCCGCGTGCAAACTGAAAAATATGATGCTCAAGCTTGATGCCGTCGGCCGCCAATTCGGGTCGCTATGGGCCATACGCGACGTCAGCTTCACCGTAGAGGCTGGCGAGATCGTCGGCATCATCGGACCAAATGGGGCCGGGAAGAGTACCCTTTTCAATCTCATCGCCGGCGCCGTCGTCCCGACGACGGGCGCCATTCGATTTCTCGATCGAACCATCGATTACGGCAAGCCGTATCATGTCGCTCGCTGTGGGCTCGCACGGACATTCCAGATTCCGAAGCCGTTCAAGCAGCTGAGCGTGCGCGAAAACGTGATGCTCAGTGCTTTGCGGCGCCACCATACGCCTCGCCAGGCAAACTCTGTGGCCATGGCGATAATGGAATTCATCCGAATCGGCGAGCTTGCCGAAGCGTCAGTGGCCAGTCTCACCGTCGGTCAGCTCAAAAAGCTGGAGCTTGCCCGCGCGCTGGCTACCGAGCCGGTATTGCTCTTGCTCGACGAAGTCATGGCCGGCCTCACCCCGCCAGAGATCAAGGACATGATGACAGTAATCGCCTCCCTGCCAAGGCGCGGCGTCACCGTGGTCTGGGTCGAGCACGTGATGATGGCGATCATGAACGTCGCGGAAAGGATCGTCGTGATTCACCAGGGTCAGGTCATCGCCCAGGGCAAGCCCGCGGACGTTTCCAAAGACCCGGCGGTTGTCGGCGCTTATCTCGGCGAAAAATATGCCTATGCTGCGCGCTAACAAATTGTCCGCCTTCTATGACCGCACGCAGGTGCTGCACGAGATCGATCTGCGGATCGAAGAAGGCGAGATCGTCGGGCTGGTTGGCGCCAACGGCGCGGGCAAGAGCACGACCTTGCTGGGCATCATCGGCATCAACACGCGCACCGAAGGCGAAATCTGGCTCAACGAAGAGCGCATCGATGGTTTGCCAGCGTACGAGCGAGTTCGGCGGGCGATCGTGCTGATCCCAGAACGACGACGGCTGTTTCCGTTCATGAGCGTGCTGGAAAATCTGGAACTGGGGGCCTATCTGCCCGGGCCGCGCGGCAATCGCGACGCCAGCCTCGAAATGGTTTTCGATCTGCTGCCCGTCCTTGCCGAGCGGCGTTACCAGATCGCGGGGTCGCTCAGCGGCGGAGAGCAGCAGATGTGCGCCATCGGCCGGGCGCTGATGAGTCGCCCGCGCCTCCTCATGCTCGATGAACCGACCGAAGGGCTCGCACCGCTTTATGTCGAGCGCCTATTCGACCTGATCGTGCGGCTGCGGGACGATGGCATCACCATTCTTCTCGTCGAACAGAATGTTGAGCATGTCTTGAAAGTAGCCGATCGCGGTTATGTGCTGGAGAACGGACGGATCGTCCTGCAAAACTCCGGACAGGCTCTGTTGGCAGACCCGCGGCTAAAAACCGCCTACCTCGGGCTTTGAGGCTGTGGACCATGATCACCGACATTCACGTCCACCACGTACCCGAGCCATTCGCGCGGTTTGTTGAAAAGGCCGCATCTTATCGCATGCATCGCGAGGCGGCATCCGGCGAGACTGTCGCCCTCAACGTCGCGGAGTTGAAGTATGGGCTCAACCGCACGTTCTTTGACCCAGAGCGCTTGATAAAACGCATGCAGGAAATGGGCGTGGACCATGCGGCCCTTTCGCTCGCTACTCCATTTGTGAAGTTTGACGTCCCTGCAAGCCTCGGGATCGAGGCGGCGCAACTCTACAACGATGAAATCGCGAGAATGCACAGGGCGGCGCCGGACAAATTCGACGGATGGGCGTTCCTGCCGATGCAGGACCCGGACGCGGCGGCCAATGAATTGCGACGGGCAGTGCGCAAGCTTGACTTGATCGGCGGATATTTGCCGTCGAACGTCAAAGGCCGGTATCTGGATTCGGAAGAATTTGCGTCAATCTTCGAAGCAGCGGCCGAGCTCGACGTTCCGCTCATGGTCCATCCATCCAATCCGCCCGGGCGCGAGCGGATGGGCGATTACGAATTGGCTGTCGTCAGCGGCTACCTTTTCGATACCACGCTCAATATCTTCCACATGATTTTCGGGGGGTTATTGGACCGACACCCGAATCTGCGGCTCTGCTGCACGCATCTCGGCGGTTTTGCTCCATTCCTGCGCGCGCGTATGCAACGGGAGCTCGATACCAATCCTGTGCTGGCCGCGCGCCTGAAGCGTCCGCTGGGCACCTATCTGCGATCGATCTATTACGACACGATCGCATTCGATCCGGTGTATTTGCGCGCCGCCATTAACTCGGACGGGGTCGACCCGGCACACCTCGTTCTCGGCAGCGACACACCATTCCCGCTGGGAGAGCCGGATCCTGTCGGCTTCATCCGACGGTCGTTTCACGGCCAGCTATCTGAAACGGGTGAGGCCATCCTTCACCGGAACGCGAGTCATCTGTTCGCGCGTCGTACCAGCGGAGTAACGCAATGAACCTGCGCAAACTGAGTTTGACCAAGGAGACGATCTTCGCCGACGCAGGCCGGCCGGTGAAGCAACCCATTTGTCGGGCGTTCGCGGTGGCCGTCGTCGAAAATCCGTTTGCCGATCGGTTCATTGACGATCTATCGCCGCTATTTGCAGACGGGGCCGAGCTCGGCCAACGCGTCATGCCTGAACTGGCTCGCCTCCTTTCGCGCCCGGCTGTCGCGTACGGGAAAGCCGCGATTGTCGGGGTTGCCGGCGAGATCGAGCATGGAGCGGCTGTGATCCACCCGCGCCTCGGCCAGCCGATGCGGGAGGCAGTCGGCGGCGGCGAGGCGATCATTTCGTCCAATGTGAAGATCGGTGGACCTGGCACCTCTATCGACGTGCCATTAGCGCATAAGGACAATATTTGGTCGTTTGATCATCTCGCCACGATGACGATTTCGAGCGACGATGCGCCGCGTCCCGACGAAATTGTCGTGATCATGGCGATTTCTGATGGCGGGCGACCACACCCCCGCGTTGGCAAAGGACGTGTCTGAATCTCGGAGAGTAGCGCTATGCAGCGGCCGCAGCGAAGACTTTGCGCGATTCGACTTCGATGAGCTGCGCAATGTCGCGACGGTAACGGTTGAATGCATCCGACGTCGAATCGCGAGGTCGCGGCAGGTCGATCGGCACGATTGCCTTTACCAGGCCGGGCCGCGCCGTCATCACGGTCACGCGATCGGCGAGGTAGATAGCCTCGTCCACGCTGTGCGTTACGAAAACCACTGTCTTAAGTGTTTGCATCCATAGGCGCTGCAGTTCCTCCTGCAGGATGATGCGCGTCTGCGCGTCGACGGCGGCGAAGGGCTCATCCATCAACAAAATTTCCGGATCGATCGCCAAGACCCGAACCAGTGCGACGCGCTGGCGCATACCGCCGGATAGCTCGTGCGGAAAGCGGCGCTCGAACCCGCTGAGGCCGACCATCGCGAGGAAGCGTCGCGCGATGGGACTGCTCTCGGCCTTGTTCATGCCCTTCTCGCGCAAGCCGTATTCCACATTCTGCTGGATGTTGAGCCAGGGAAACAGCGCATAATCCTGGAACACGACGCCGCGGTCGGGCCCCGGGCGTTGGATGGGAACGCCGTTGAGCAGAACCTTGCCACCATCGGGCCTTTCAAACCCGGCGAGGATGTTCAACAACGTCGACTTGCCGCAACCGCTCGGCCCGAGCAGTGTCAGAAATTCGCGTGCCTCGATGTCCAGCGTAAGCCCGTCGAGCGCGACGATCTCGGTGCCATCGGCCGCGTCACGATATGTCTTGCGCACGGATCGGCATTCGATCCGCCCCGCTGCACCGCGGCCTAACGCGCCCTCAGTCCCGTATTCCACCGCAGAAGCCTCCGACTGAGCAAAAGGAGAAGCCGGTCACTGACAAGGCCCAGAAGACCCATCGTGAACATTGCCGCAATGATGAGATCGATCCGTACGAATTGATACGCCGTCCACATCGCGTAGCCGATGCCGCCTTTCACCGCCAGCATTTCCGACACGATCACCAGCACCCAGGCTATTCCCAGCCCGACGCGAAGTCCGTTGAAGACGTAAGGCAGCGCTGCTGGCAGCACGATCCGCACAAGCAACTTGCGCGGGGGCGTGCCGAGCATCAAGGCGGCACGGACCAGATTCTTCGGCGTCTGCTCGGCCCCGATCGTGCAACTCACTGCAATTGGAAAAAACGAGCCCATGGCGATGAGGAAGACGGCCGCGCCCTCGCGGATGCCGAAAATGAAGGTGGCGAACGGCAGCCAAGCAGTCATTGGAATGGGCCGCAGTCCTTGCACGATGGGGTCGAGCATGTCGCGAACCAGCTCGAACCAGCCGATCAGCACTCCGACAGTGACGCCGACAGCGGACGCGATCGCAAAGCCGACCAACACGCGCCAGCTGCTGAGATATACGTAATTCAGCCACGTGCCCGAGTACCACGCGAGTTCCGA
>VAZM01000120.1:449-10900 GCA_005883135.1 Alphaproteobacteria bacterium | reverse complement strand
TTGCCACCACGACGTAACCACACTGATCGGGGAAGGCACGAAGCTCGGATCAAAAAGACCGGCGGTCGAGGCGTACTGCCATATCGCCAGCAACAGCAACGGCACCAAGGCGCGGCGCCCCATCCGCTCCCAACCGATCTTGCTGTGGGCGTGCGCAAGCGCGAGGCGCCACTTGCCCGGCCGGGCAATGACCGGTTCGGGTACTGCGTCCTGACCACTCAACTGGCGCGCCTAACGTCCATAGGAGCCGAGTTGCTCGACCGACTGGCCGGTAGCTTCGGCAAGATAGCTAAGGTCGAAGTAATCGGCCACCTTGCCGCTCATGTCGGCCTTGGTGAAGCCGAATTTCGGGCCTTCTTTCGCAACGTTGATCGCATTCTGCACATTGACCCGGTACGTCCATCGGGAATGCTTCATGGCCTGATCCAGGATGGCTGGGCTACCTCCCGTATATTCCGCCACGAGCGCCACCGTCTTCTCGGGATTTTTGCCGTAGAAATCCATGGATTCGACGTAGGCTTTCAGGAACGTGACCGCCAGCTTGCGATCCTTGAGGAAGTCGGTGTTGGCGGCAAGGAGCTGGTTGCCCGCACCGAATTCTTTGGTCGCGCCGATATCGCAGCATGCCGGATAATATCCGTAGCCTTCGATCACCGCCCGATCGATAATCGGCGACCACAGTATGAAACCGTCGAGGTCGCCGTTTTTGAGCGCCTGCAGCTCGGGCGGGCCGGCCGGCGTGGTGTTGACGAGATTTACTTTCGATAGATCGACGCCGTTTGCTTGCGCCGCCAGCGTGAACAGGACGCCGGCGTAGGTTCCGGGCGGACGGCCGATCTTCTTGCCTTCGATGTCCTTCCAACTTTTCAGCTCGACGCCCTTACGCATGATCAGGTTTTGTCCGCCGACATACATCCCGGCTATGATCTTCACATTCTGGATGTTCTGCTCGGCCATTCCCGCCGGCGATTGGTAACCGACGGACCCGATCTCGACGCCTCCGGTTTGGATGTTGCGCTGCTGATCGGCGTTGGTAATCGCGTCGAGCACCTGCACGCGCAGGCCGTATTTTTCGCCGACTGGATTGAATCCCCAGAGAAACGGCGCGGAAAGGCTGCGCGAAAGCGTCGCACGCACGAGTTTGAGATCGCCCTCCGCCGCGCGGCCGGGCGCATGCCATCCGGTGGTCAACGCGAAGGTAAGCGTGACGGCTATTGAGCCTGCCGCCATAGGACGGGCGATGTTCATTGCTTTCTCCCTCCCTACTTTCGCAGGCTGTCGAGCTGATTGATCGGCTTGCCGGTCGCCTCGGACAGATAGCTGAGATCGAAATAAGACGCGACCTTGCCGCTCATATCCGCTTTCGTGAAGCCGAACTTCGGCCCCTCTTTTGCAACGTCAATCGCAGTTTGCACGTCGACGCGGTGCTCCAACGTGGCGTGCTTTAATGCTTCATCGACGACGTCCTTGCTGACGCCGGTGTATTGCATCGCGACCTCAATCGCCTTGTCGCGATGGTCCAGGTAGTATTTTTCCGAATCGAGATACGCTTTGACAAAGTTTATCGCCGTCTGTCGGTCCTTCAGAAAATCGCTGTTCGCGCCGAGCAACTGATTTCGGCCGCCAAACTTGGCAGTCGAGGAAATATCGCAACACGGCGGGTAATAGGCGTAGCCTTCGACAACGCCGCGATCGACCGTCGGCGTAAACATGACCAAGCCGTCGAGATCGCCGTTCTTGAGCGCCTGCAGCTCGGCAGTGCCGACGGCCGTTACGTTGACCAGATTGATCTTGGAGACGTCAACATTGTTGGCTTCGGCGGCTAGAATAAAAAGCACTTGCGCAAACGTTCCCGGCGCGCGTCCGATCTTTTTGCCCTCGAGGTCCTTCCAGCCTTTTAGCTCGACGCCTTTACGCATGATCAGGTTCTGGCCGCCGAGATAAAGTCCGGAAATGATTTTGACGTTGCCGACGTTCTGCTCGGCCATGATGGCTGGGTTTACATATCCTTGCGTTGCCACATCGGCGTCCCCGGTCTGCAGTGCTCGCTGCTGATCGGCGTTGGTCATGACCGGAATCATCTCGGTCCGGATCCCGTATTTTTCCGCGAAAGGCGCCATGCCCCAAAGCGGATAGAAGATAATCCCGCGCGCAGATGCGATGCGCACGACCTTCGTGCTCGCTTGCGCGCGCACGGCCAAGTCGTCTGCTGCCGCCGAGATCAGGATTATTGCCGGCAGAACAATCAAAGCCGCGACAATCCATCGAACTCTCGACATGGTTCTGATCTCCTGCGTGAGAGTTATCCGAGCACAGTCGCTACGGGAATGATTTCCTCGGAGGGCCAATTGCTGAGAACGCGATTTCCGGTCTCGCTCACAAGCACCATCTCTTCGAGGCGGACCCCGCCATAACCCCACTCGCCTTCCCGGCATTCCACCGCCACGACCATTCCCGGCTCCAGCACTTGCGGATGGTCGAACGACCAAATCCGGCTGATGACGGGCTCCTCATACGTCATCCCGATGCCGTGACCGACCTCCGCCACCAGCAACGATTGCTCCGCCGGATATCCCCAGGTGTTCGAGGGGAGCAGCGCCTTCGCCGCATCGGCGGTCGTCGCGCCCGGCTTGATCCGATCGATGATAGCATAGACGCGGTCGCGGCAGCGTGCGTAAAAATCGCGCTCCTTCGCGTTGGGCTTTCGACCCAGAATGAAGCTGCGGTAGATGCAGACTCGATAACCCGCGAAAGTCGTGCCGCAGGTGTTCACCACAACGAGATCGCCCGCATCGACGATCCGATCGGTATTGCCATGGTGATAGACATCGTAGGTGTTCAATTTTGAGCGCACGCCGCCGGAGGCGAATTCGGCTCCGGCGCGCATCATCGCTTCGTGCATGGCGGCGCCGCCGTCGCGCTCGCGCATCCCCGGTTTGAACTCCATAAAGCTTGCGTAGCCGTTGTTGGAGATGGCAATCGCTGTCTCGATGCAGGCAAGCTCATCCGGCGTCTTGCAGCGCCGCGCTTCCATGATGGCCGGCTTCACGTCCACAAGTTCGACGCCTGCGGCGCGCAGCGCGGTGCGTCCTACGTCATCCAGCGCATCGACACCGATACGCTCGCCGAACACACCATTGGCTTTGAGATCGGTGACAATCGCTGCCGCGAAGCGCTCCGCTTCTTGCTTTGCCCCGTCCGGGCCACAGATGGAGTCAAGCCAGCTAAAGGAAAAACGGATGTTCTCGGGCTTGAGCCAAGGACAGTACAGTCGTTGGTGGTCCACCATGTCGCCGAGTTCGTAGAGAATCGGATCGTGCTCGGCGAAAACCAGCACATAGCTGAGCTGCGGACAAAACGCGTGCCCCTTAACCGCGACGGTATAACGAATGTTTTCGTGGCGCATGAATAGCGCCGCCGCGATGTTGTGGCGCTTGAGCGCTGCCTGAGCCTTACGAAGACGCTCCTCCCGCATACGCGCGAAATTGATGCCGGCCATGTAATCCGTGCCGCCGACGCCGTAGGGATTGGGCAGCGTATAGGAGCCCAGTGCCGTCATATTCTCCTCGCTTGCATTCACCGGAGATATTTCGAAGGTTCGCGATCAATGCGCGATCGCGTTCAGGCGTTCAGATGTCCAGTCGGCGGTCAAAGGGCGAAATTTATAGCTGATGTTGAAGCACACGTGGTTGCCCTCCTCGAACACGACAAGCTCGGTTGGGCCCGACGCCGCGCGTGCCAAGCGTTCGCCCTCGTTGACGCTAATGAGCTTGTCACCGGCGCCGAACACCACCAGCAGCGGGCACTTGATCCGCTGCGCCACGCCGTCGAGAGTCAATCCTCGCGCGATGTCGCGAGCCTCGCCGACGGTCTTGGCGTAACTGCGCACCCGGAAGGTCTCCTGCGACGCCTGTGGCATTGTCGGCAGGACAGCGCCGAAATCAAATGGCCCGCAATTGGAGACGCAAGCTTTGATCCGTGGTTCGTGCGCGGCGGCGAGGGGTGCATAAAGCGCACCGAGGCTTTGACCCACCACCGCCACGCTGCTGCCGTCGACTTCCGAGCGGCTCTCCAATTGATCGATGACCGCACCGATCACCGCCCCCCATCGGTTGGTAATGGGAAGTCGAAAAGCGGTCTCTCCCTGTCCCGGCCCATCGATCGCCAGCGTGGCCATGCCACGGCGCACGAAAGCCTCGCTCCAGGCGTGGAGTTCTTCCTTGCAGGCGTCAAGTCCGGGCAAAAGGATCGCGACCGGCGGTCGGGGCAGATCTGCCGGCCGACGCAGATTGCCGACCATCGTTGCGCCATCGAATGGAATCGTTATCCGCTCCACCGGAGGGTCGGCATCTGCGGCACCGCGCTGATAGCAAGTTAGCATCCGCTGATGAGCGGCGAGGTATTGCTCCGGGTCGTGGGCGAAGAGGTGTTTTGCATAGTGATAATAGATCGAAGCGCGCAAATTGGATTCGGACGCGGTGACGTTCCGGTTGCGCTTGGCCGCCTCCAGCGCAAGATTTTCATGGCGCTCGGCCTCGGCGCACCAAATCCGACACCAATCGTCCCACCGCTCAATCCTTGCTACCAAACGTTGCAGGTCGTTCGGATCAACTCCCGTCGCGAGGTAGCGCGGCGTCATGTGCGATAAGACGAGATCGACCTGTGGATCGCGCGCCATCTAGAAAGCCTCGAAAACAAAATTCACGGTAGGGAGAGCCTTGCAAATCTGTCAAGGCGAGCGATGTCGCGGGTTAGCATTACGCCGCGCCGAGCCGCAGGATAGCCGGCTAGGCCACGGCGACGCTGCGCGCACTGGCGCCTTCCTTTTCGCGCAGACCAGCGCGTTCAAGCCGCGGTAACACCTCCTGGATGAAATACGGCATTGCCGTAAGGTAATCGAGAAAACAAATGGAAGCGCCGGCCAAGCCCGCTTCGCTCATCTCGACCATCTCGTCGGCCACGTCGTCCGGAGTGCCGACGATCGTGTAGCAGCCGGGGAACGTTCCCGCGTAAATCTTGCCGCGCCGGCGAGTATTGGCTTGCGGGTTGGTGTCGGGGCGCTCCGATTTCGGAATATCGCTGCCAGCTGTGGCTTCCTTTTGCTGCACGATGTAGGCAAGCGATTCGCGATCGGCCATCTCCTCCGCGAAATAGTAATAGAAATCTTCCGCTTCCTTGCGGGTCGGGCGGCAGACGATATGGCACGTCGTGAACACCGCGACCTTGCGGCCATAGCGTGCCGCAAAGTCCTGCACGCTTTTGACGATCGCCGGCGCGCGCTCCAAGTTAGAAACGGAGGTGAACAGGAGATCGGCCGCTTGCGCGGCGAAGTCGCGGCCTTTTGGCGAAAATCCCGCCGACATGATTGGCGGCCGCGGCCGCTGAAGCGTGAGTGGATTCGTGGTCACGCCGCGCAACTTGTAGAATTCACCGTCCCAATCGAAGGCCGCCCCCCCTTCCAGAATCTTGGCGTAGATTTTGAACCATTCCAGGCCCTGATCGTAGCGGCGTTCGGGGTCGATGCTCACACCGTGTACGCCGAATTCGTCTTGGTTCCATCCGCACACGATGTTGAGGCCGACGCGACCGTGCGTAACATGATCAATTGTCGCAATCGCCTTGGCAACGAAAGCCGGCGTGGCCAACGGCACGTGGACGGTGGCGAAAAGACCAATCCGCTTTGTCAGGGCGCCGATCGCAGCGCCGTGGGTCAACGTCTCGAACGAACGGCCGAGATTATCAGCTTCACCGCTGAGCCCTCGCCATTTCGCCACCGGCAGAATGAAGTCGATGCCGGCCTCATCCGCCATCACGCAGGCCTTGACGACGTCATCCCATTCGCAGCGCCAACGTTCGGGCGCCTTGCTGATAGCAAAGCCGCCGTCGCAATTGGCATTGAACAGGCCGAACTTGAACTTGTTCGGGCCGAGAATGGGATTGGGCACGCGATTCATTGCTCAGTTCCTCAGCGGCGCCGCTTGTTAGAGCCATACCCGCCGTGCAGCCAAGCTATAGCACATCGTCGCTTTCTCACGCACCAAGACGGAGCAAGTGATCTGCGTTGCCATGGAAAATTTTTTCCTTGTCTGCCTCGCTTATCGGCGCGTTACGGACAAATGCCACGCCCTCGGCGCTGGAATTATAGGGATAATCCACCGCGAACATGATCCTATCGATGCCAAGCTCGGCGATGCAACAGGCCAACGCCGACGCCTGAAAGTTTCCGCTGGTCGTCAGATAAAAATGTTGACGGAAGGCGTCGGCGAATGCGCGCGAGCCGCCGACGTGGTCGAGAATCCAGTCACAGCGCCACAACGTGAATGGAATGGTTTCGCCGAGATGGCCGAGGATGATTTTCAACCGCGGGAAGGCGTCAAACACCCCGCTGACAATCAAACGGATGGCATGAATGGCGGTCTCGGCAGTAAAGCCCCAGGCCACCGACAGAAAAGGAAAGTCGCCGCGGCGGTAGTGGGAGTAGTAGGCGTCAGTGACGGCATGGTGCGGGATGCCCGGGTGCAAATAGATCGGAACCTCGAGCGCCTGCGCCCGTTCGAAAATGCACCAAAATCTTTTGCCATCGAGGAAGTCTCCGCCGGTCAAGCCGTTGATGAGCGCACCCTTGAAATCGTACTGCGCAACGGTGCGTTCGAGTTCATCGGCCGCGGCCTGGGGATCGACGGTTGGCAATTCAGCAAAGCCGGCAAAGCGCGTCGGGTGCGTGCGCGTTGCCGCATACAGCACATCGTTTGCTTTGCGCGCCAGCGCAATCGCAGTCTCGGCGTCGAACATCTGCGTTCCTGGCTGCATATGGGAGATGACCTGCATCTCGATGCCGGCGGCATCCATTTCCTTGAGGCGAACCTCGCCGAGATCGTCGAGCTGGCGCGCTGGGGTATGCGCCGAGATGCCTCGCGGACCGCTGTAGCGGTCTCGCAATTCAGGAATCCAAAAGTGTTCCTCGATGGCGACGATTCTTTGCTTGGCCGACATGCGGTCCTCTTTCCCTCCTTTGCGACATTGCGAACGAGCCGCGCCGCGTACATCGCCGGCCCAACTGCTAGCCCTGAAATGACGGCAGTCGCACGTCTTAGCACCAGTGCGATTGGCCCGCCAATCGGCGCGCGCATGGTGCAAAATGATCGGATCACACCTGATCGCGACGGTGATTTCACCTCGGCTTTGGCCTAACCTCGCTTCGTGCAGCTTTGGGCGAAACCAGGAGAAGAACATGCCGGCAATGTTGTGTGGCTCTCTCGGCGTCTGGCGTTCTTATGTTTCAGCCGCTGCGGCGCTCGCGACGTTTGCCGCGATCGTCGCGATGGCTTGCAACGTGACCGCCGACGAGCCGACGCACGTGCGCATCACGGTGGCGCGCAGCGTCAGCGGCATCCCGCTGTGGGGTATCGGACCCTTCGCGGAAAAAGCCGGCTTTCGGGTCGAGTACATTCCAGCCGGCACGAATGCAGACATGCAGCGCAATCTGCAGAGCGGTGTCGAGCTGGGCACATTGGGCTATCAAAGCCCGGCCGTCATGGCCGAACAGAACGTCGCCAACGTCAAGATCATCGCGGGCGAGCAATTGGGCGGGCAGAATCTGATCATGCGCAAGGGGGTCGACATCAAATCGTGGAAGGACCTCGAAGGAAAGCGCATCGGCCGACCGCCAGGAAGTTACGTGACCATACTGTTCACGCTGGCTGCGCAAGAAAACGGCGTCGACGTTTCGAAGGTCAATCTGATCAGCACGACCTCGGCTGGACCTGCCGAGCTGCAAGCGCTCAAGAGCGGCGATCTCGACGGCCTGGTGCTGTGGTCGCCGGTTCTCGATCGCGCCGTTGTCGAAGGTTACGGCTATTATCCGAGCTGCTGCGATATCGGCAAAACCGAAAAGTACGGCGCGGGAAACCAAATCCTCGCCGCCAACACCGATTTTCTCAAGAATCGGGACGTAGCAGTGAGATTTCTCAAGGCCTATTCGGAGTCGCTCGACTTCTACGTCAAGAATCCGGACAAGGCCGTCAGCTTGATCACCGAATACACCGGCGTGAGCAAAGAGGTCATCGCAGAAGCTTGGAAACACGGCATCTGGGACGTCCGGGCGGACGTGCGCACCATGGTCAACGTGGCGAAGCAAGGCCCCGTTTTCGGCTTCAGCAAGACCGACATGAGTGCCAAGGTCCCCGGCTATGTCGACATGTCCTACCTTTCGGCAGCGACCGGCAGACCGGTCGACCAGCTCACACGCTTTGTCGACTGATTATCGTTGCCGAAAAGGGTACATCATGGAAACGCGAGAATCTGATTTTCAAGTGGCCGGGCGCCTCGCGCATGTCGAGCCGCTGCTCGGCCTGGATAAGAAGCTACGACCGGGGCATGCGGCGCTCCTCGTCATCGACATGCAAAACGATTTCATCGCATCTGCCGGCCTCGTCGGCCGCAGCGGGCGCGATATATCGGCCGCACAGAAACTCGCCGAAGAGTTGCCTGCGTTCATCGCCGCGGCGCGTCGCGCCGGCGTGCTGGTGGTATTCATACGCAACGTTTATTCGACCGAGCGCAATTTCTATCTATCGGATTGCTGGCTAGAACAGGCGGCGCGCAAACAATCCGGCGGCTACACGCGGTTTCCGGTGTGTGCCGAAGGCTCCTGGGAAGGCGATTACTATGGTGCGGTGCGGCCGCAGCCCGGCGATCCAGTGGTCACCAAGCACCGCTATAACGCTTTCCTGAACACCGATCTCGACACGATTCTGCGCGCCAACGCGATCCGCACCGTCGTACTGACCGGCGTCGCCACCGATGTCTGCGTCGGAACCACCGCGCGTGAGGCCTTCATGCGCGACTACTATGCCGTGATGGTAGATGACGGAACGGCGACGTTCTCGCCTGAGGATCACGCCGCCACGCTGCGAAATTTCGACCGCTACTTCGGCGAGGTGAGTACGATCGCCGAGATCAGCGCGCTCTGGCGAGGGCGTAACTAGCGGCGTCGCCGGCGGTCGGAAACGGGGGCGAGCTTTCGGATAACTTCTTTCGTCTCGGTGACCATCCCCGTCATTTAACCACTCCCGGCCGTCGGGTCATTTTCACTGCAGATCAATCGTCGGTTTGCTTTGCGTCAGCTCTCAATGTCGCGCGGATGGTGGCGGTGAGCGCATGTTCCGCTCTCTTCAGGGTCGAATTAATTCGGGACCAGTCCAGCGGCCTTCAAGGCCGCCGCGATGATCGGTCCCGGTGCAACATGCGGCGTTGCGCCCGGCGGCGCTGTCGGAATCTCCGGAACGGGGAGACCTGCGGCGTTGAAGGCCGCCGCGATTACCTCGTTGGGGTCGAGCGCGTGGTGCGTCTGCCGGTCTTCAGCAAGCGAGGCTTCGGCCGAACTGTGCGAGTCTTCAGCGGCTGCTCCAGCGCTGACGAAGGCGCCCCCGTCAGTTGAAATCTGAATGGGTGCTGATACCAACGCCGCGGCATGCGGCATTTCAACAACAGATTCGTGCAGCCGCCAGAAGCTTGCGATGTGGTGCGTAGAGGAGATTCCCACATCCAGGAAAAATGCACCGGCAGCGCCGCAGCTCTCTCCGCCCGTTGTCGTCGCGAGCGGTACGCCATGCGCCATGCCACTGATGGAAACCGCCTCAACCAGCGCCTTACCGTTTGCGTCGCTCCAGATGCGACGCATGTGGCTTCCGATGAATTCTTGATACGAGGGACTGTCCGAAAGCCCGTGCACATTGGTCCATTGCCGAATGACGTCTTCACTGTTGGAAGAATTTACGATCGGATCACTGGTCCCATGCCAGACTGAGATTTTCGGCCATGGCCCGCGATGTCTGGAGGCTGCTCTAACGCGATCACCAAGCGCCTGCGCGGCATGGTTCCTCTCGGTAGTCCGGCAATCAGGGCACCACCGGCAAAAACCTCCGGGTATGTTGCAAGCATAACAGAAGCCATGCCGCCACCAGCCGAGAAGCCGGTTACGAACACTTTGCTGCGGTCGGCAGCAAATGTCGTGATGGCGTGCTCGACCATCTCCCTGATCGAAAGCGCCTCGCCATGGCCGCGCGCGCTGTCGCTTGGCAAAAACCACGAGAAACAATTCTTCGGGTTCTTGGCGGGCTGCTGCTGCGGATAGACGACCGCGAAGCCGAGCCTGTCGGCGAGCGACGACCAGCCCGTCCCGTGATCAAACTCGTCTGAGGTCTGGGTGCAGCCATGTAGCGCGATGACTAATGGCGCCTTCGGCGGCATGTGTTCGGGAGCGTAAGCGAACATACGGAGCTTGCCGGGATTTGTACCAAACCCGGTCAGTTCTCGCAGCCGTGTCGGGCCGCGGGGCACTACGCGAGAGCGAGCTGCCCTCTCTCGGACCGATGTAAGAAGATGTTCGAATTTGCTTCGAAGCGACTGAAGACGGGTAAGGACCTCGCGGAAATCGCGCATTGGCCTTC
>VAZM01000120.1:0-437 GCA_005883135.1 Alphaproteobacteria bacterium | reverse complement strand
CGACGCGACGGCGGTGGCGATGATGAACGACAGGATGGTCGCGCAAAATGTCATAGATCGCAGGGTGCCTCCTCTTTGAACAAGAACGATGAAGCCGCGTGTCTTTATTCGATCACCTCGTCGGCGCGCAACAAAGCTGCGGCGAAAGCGTCAATCCCATGCCTGTTGCGGCCTTAAGATTGAGCACGAGTTTGCCCGAACAGTAATGTCCACATGGGTTTTTACAAATTTCGCGAATTTCCAGGGGCGACTTGCAATATTGGACATCTATTGGACATCCAATCTGTGGCCTGTCTTAGGTGATTGATTTTTTGGCGCTCCCTAGGGGACTCGAACCCCTGTTTTCGCCGTGAGAGGGCGTCTCGGCTATCCATGGGCGTTCGCCTAAAATCCGCAAAACACTTGCGGGCCCACGTTTTTTTCCTATTTTCCTTCCA
>VAZM01000119.1:14344-14782 GCA_005883135.1 Alphaproteobacteria bacterium | reverse complement strand
GGTTCGATGTCGTGAAGTGGACGCTCTATACGATGCTCAATGCCGAGGAGCTCGGCGTAACCTCCAGGAATGTCGACGACGCGCTGAAATCCAACCAGCCGGAGATCAGGCGGCTGTTGGGCGTAGAGGGCAATTTCGGCGAGCAGCTCGGACTGACGAAGGATTGGGCGGTGCGCATCGTCAAACAGGTCGGCAATTATGGAGAAGTGTTCGACCGCAACGTGGGAGCGGGCTCCAAGCTCGGCATCAGTCGCGGCATCAACCGGTTGTGGACCAAGGGCGGCATCCAGTACGCGCCCCCGGTGCGGTGAGCTTGCGATCGACGTGGGTCGCTGCCAACCTATGCTCACGAATGTCATGTCCGCGCAGGCGCGCATGGGCGCTAACTTAACAGCAGCTCGGTTGTCATCGTCCGCGAAGGCGGACGATCCAGTAATC
>VAZM01000119.1:0-14330 GCA_005883135.1 Alphaproteobacteria bacterium | reverse complement strand
AGGGGCACGGGTTACTGGATGCCCGCCTTCGCGGGCATGACAACGGAGAGATTGTGGGCGAAAACGGGCATCCCGTAACCCGCGTCGTTGCGGGGAAAGACACCTATATCGGTGGCTAGTGGATCATCCGCCTTTGCGGATGAGCCGACGACGTGGACAAGCGATTTCCGTGTCAATGCAAATGCAACGCGCCTTGGCCCCGCCGCGGGTTGCGATCTACAATCGCCCGAGATTCCGTGCGGTGTTCTACCAGTTCGCGTTGCTCGCGGGGCTGGTGTGGCTGGGCTACGCGTTCGCCCTTAATGCCAAGGCCAATCTCGACGCCCAGAGCATCACCAGCGGCTTCGGTTTCCTCGAAAATACGGCGGGTTTCGCCGTCAACCAGTCGCTCATCCCGTACAACGAATCCGACAGCTACGGCCGCGTGTTCCTCGTCGGGCTTCTCAATACGCTGCTGGTCGCGGGGATCGGGATTGTGCTCGCGACCATTCTCGGTTTTGCGATCGGCATTGCACGGTTGTCACCAAATTGGCTGCTTGCGCGCCTCGCCGCAGGCTATGTCGAACTGATCCGCAACCTGCCGCTCCTGTTCCAGATTCTGTTCTGGTATCTCGCCGTCCTGGGCACGCTGCCGCCGCCGCGCCAAAGCATCTCGCTGTTCGGTGAGATTTTCCTCAATAACCGCGGGATCATCGTGCCCGCGCCGGTTGCGGGCAAAGGCGCGGGGTTGGTCGTCGCCGTATTTGCCGCGAGCGTGACGGCGACGATTGCGCTGAGACTTTGGGCGGGGCGCCTGCAAGCCCGCACCGGACGGCAGATACCGCTGGTCTGGAGTTGCCTGGCGCTCCTGATCGTGCCGGCGCTCATTGCGCTTATCGCGGCGGGTTGGCCGATCGGCTTCGTAGCGCCCGAGCTGCGGGGCTTTAATAATTTCGTCGGTGGCATCCGGCTGCTCCCGGAATTTGTCGCGCTTCTCGTCGCGCTGACGACCTATACCGCCGCCTTCATCGCGGAAATCGTGCGCGCCGGCCTGCTCGCCGTCCCGCGCGGTCAAGGCGAGGCCGCCTCCGCGCTCGGGCTGCGGCGAGGATTGACGCTGCGCCTCATCGTCTTGCCGCAAGCGCTGCGCGTCATCATCCCGCCGCTCACCAACCAGTATCTCAACCTGACGAAGAACTCCTCGCTGGCGGTGGCCGTTGGCTACCCCGACCTGTTCGCGGTTTTTGCCGGCACCACATTGCACCAGACCGGCCAAGCCATCGAGATCATCGCCATGACCATGGGGGTCTACCTTGCCATTTCGCTCATCACCAGTGCGTTGATGAACCTGTACAACGCGCATATCCGGATAGCGGAACGCTGATGGCGGCGCCTTCACAACAGTCCTACATCCGCCGCGCGCTGCTCGAACTCGAGCCGCCGCCGGTGGCGAGCGGGAGTGTCCTGACGCGAACGCGCGCGCGGTTGTTCGGCGGCGCGTTCAATACCGCGCTGACGCTGCTCGGCGTCGCCATCGTCGTGGCGCTGGTATGGCCGACGTTGAAATTTCTATTGATCGACGCGGTCTGGACCGGCTCGAGCCGCCTCGATTGCCTGCCGCAAACCCTGGACCGCGAGGTCGGCGCCTGCTGGCCGTTCATCGGCGCCAAATTGAGCCAGCTCATGTACGGATTCTATCCGGCAAGCGAACAGTGGCGGGTCGATCTCACCTATGCGCTCGGCGTAGTGCTACTCGCGCCGCTGCTCATTCCGTCCGCGCCGTGCAAGACGCTCAACGCGGTCGTGTTTTTCGGCGTGTTTCCCGTCATCGCCTTCTTCCTGCTGATCGGCGGCGTCTTCGGCCTGCCGCATGTGGAGACCCGCGTGTGGGGCGGCCTCCTGGTGACCTTGGTGATCTCGTTCACCGGCATCATCTTCTCCCTGCCGCTCGGCATCTTGCTCGCGCTCGGACGACGTTCGGAATTTCCCGTCGTGCGCACCATCTGCGTCATTTTCATCGAGTTCTGGCGCGGCGTTCCGCTCATCACCGTGTTGTTCTTCGCGACCTACATGCTGCCGTTCTTCCTGCCGAGCGCTTGGCGCATCGACGGCCTCGCCCGCGTGCTGGTAGGGGTCGTGCTTTTCGCGGCGGCCTACATGGCCGAGGTCGTGCGCGGCGGCCTGCAGGCAATCCCGCGCGGCCAGTTCGAGGGGGCGATGGCGCTCGGGCTCGGCTATTGGCGCATGATGGGCTTGGTGATCTTGCCGCAGGCGTTGCGCCTGGTCATCCCCGGCATCGTCAACTCCTTCATCGCCTTGTTCAAGGACACGACCCTGGTGTTGATCGTCGCGATCTTCGATCTGCTCGGCCAATTGCGCGCGGCGTTCGCCGATCCGAGCTGGGCTACGCCGGTCACGCTGTTCACCGGCTTCGCGTTTGCCGGCGCGATTTACTTTGTCGGCAGCTTCGGGATGTCGCGCTACGCCTTGTTCGTGGAGCGGCGCTTGAACATCGGTCGCCTGCACTGAGGTAAGGTCGAGCATTGAGCGGCAGCAAGCAAAGGCGGAGAGCGGACGGATCGAGCCCGCGCAGCGGCCTCGATATGCGCACCACGACGCACGAGGTCGCGATCGACATCATCGGTCTCAACAAATGGTTCGGCAGCTTCCATGTGCTGCGCGACGTGAGCCTGAAGGTCATGCGCGGTGAGCGCAAAGTCGACGCTGCTTCGCTGTATCAACCGCATCGAAGACTGGCAGCGCGGCCGCGTCATCGTCGATGGCACCGAGCTCACCGAGGATCTCAAGAGTATCGACGAAGTGCGCAGCGAGGTCGGAATGGTGTTCCAGCACTTCAACTTGTTTCCGCACTTGACGGTGCTCGAGAACTGCACGCTCGCTCCGATCTGGGTGCGCAAGATGGCGAAGATCGATGCCGAGGAGATCGCGCGCCATTATTTATCGCGGGTTCGCATTCCCGAGCAGGCAGACAAGTATCCGGGCCAGCTCTCGGGCGGGCAGCAGCAGCGGGTGGCGATCGCGCGGGCGCTGTGCATGCAGCCGAAAATCATGCTGTTCGACGAGCCGACCTCCGCGCTCGATCCGGAAATGGTCAAGGAGGTGCTCGACACCATGGTGCAACTCGCCGAGGACGGCATGACCATGCTGGTCGTCACCCACGAGATGGGCTAGGTTGCGAACCGGATGGTGCTGATGGACGCCGGGCAGATCATCGAGGCGAACGAGCCGGACGCGTTCTTCAACCATCCCCAGCACGAGCGCACCAAGCAGTTCCTGAGCCAGATTTTGCGGTAGTGACGGTTCGAACCACATCTGAATTGTTGCGAGCCACGTAGGTCGGCGAAGGCGATGATTGGCCGGTAGTGCCCTAGCCCAAATATCGGCTACAATCGCACGGCCCGACGAAAAAGACGGACCGGGAGAAGAAGCATGCGCGCGATCGGTCTTGTTTTGCTCAGCATCGCAATAATGGCTTTGCTGCTCACCGACGCTGACGCCAAGCGCCGGTCGAGCGCGCAAGGGAGCCAGGCGGCGGGAGCCAGCAGAAGCTGGTGCGCGACCTATTCCTGGAAAGGCATCAACGACAACTGCAGTTTTGCCACGCAACAACAGTGTCTGGCCCAGGTGTGGGGGCTCGGTGGCTTTTGCCGACCCAATCCGTTTCCTGGGTCGGCGTATGGGACCGGCTACACTTGGTCAGGCCCGATGCGCTAGAGCGAAGGGTTGAGCTAATTCAATCCTGGTTTAGCGCAGCAGCGGGCCGACCGCCTTCTTCCAGGCATCGATGCCGCCCTGGATGTGGCAGGCCGATGCGAGGCCCGCGTCTTGCGCCGCCTGCACCGCCATCGCCGAGCGTTCCCCGAAGGCACAATAGAACACGATGCGCTTGCCGGTGGCGCGCGCGAGCTCGTGCAGCATGCCGCCGGGATGGACATTGGCAGCGAGATCGGGGTAGGGGGCGTGCAGCGAGCCGGCGATGACGCCGTGCTTCTCGCGTTCGCTGCGTTCGCGCAAATCGACGAGCACCACGTCCGGCCGGCCGTTGAGCGAGAGCGCCTCGGCGGCAGTCACGGCCCATCCCCGCCGCGTGATCTCGTCCTGGACGAGGCCCACGCGCATGTTCGCGGGCACCGCCACGTCCATCATTTTCGGGTTGGGAAGATTGAGGCTGTTCATCACGTCGACATATTGGTCGACCGACTTCACCTGCAGACGCGGGTTGAACGCCTTCTCCTCGCCGACGGTCGAGACCGTTTCGCCCTTGTAGTCGTCTCGTCGGGCAGCTTCAAGAGCTTGCCGAACAGGGACTGATACTGCGCCTGCGCGCTGCCGTTCTGGAAGTCGGTGCGCCCCGTTCCGCGGATCAGCAGCGTGTCGCCGGTGAACACCCGGTCGCCCATCAGGTAGCTGTAGGAATCGTCCGTGTGCCCGGGCGTGTAGAGCACGTCCAGCGCCAGCCCCTCGATGGTGAGCTTGTCGCCCTCGGTGACGCGCATCGACACCACGTCGACCTTGGCCATCTCGCCCATCACCGTGATGCAATGCGTGCGGTCGCGTAGCGCTCCGAGGCCGGTGATGTGGTCGGCATGCAGATGGGTGTCGACCGCCTTGACGAGCCTGAGGTCGAGTTCGTCGACGAGTTGGATGTAGCGGTCGACCTTCTCCAGCACCGGATCGATGATCAGCGCCTCGCCGCCGCGCCGGCTGGCGATGAGGTAGGTATATGTGCTCGAGACGCTGTCGAAGAGCTGACGGAAGATCATCGCCGTGACCCGGGCAGGTCGGAGCCTGCGAATCTCCTCGCCCCACGGTCCACAGTATAAATCTTCTATGCGCGGGCAGAAAGGGGCGTGCCCGACGGCTGCGGCCCCAGCGTTGAAGATCACATTGCTTAAGCCTTCTCGATCGGAAGATCGTCACGCGATCCCCATTCCGACCATGAGCCGTCGTAGAGAGCCCGGGGCGGCTTGCCCAGCGCGTCGAGCGCGAACCAGAGGATTGCCGCCGTCAGGCCCGAGCCGCACGTCGTGATGATCGGCGCGTCAAGGTCGACGCCGCCCGCGGTGAACGCCTGCCTGAGCTTCTCCGGCGCCGCGAGCGTTCCGTTCTCGACCACGGACGTGGACGGCACATTGAGCGCGCCCGGCATGTGACCCGAGCGCAGCCCGGGGCGCGGCTCCGGCGCTCGTCCGAAAAAGCGCTCGGCGGGGCGCGCATCAACCACCTGTGCCGCCCCGCCCGCCAAGGCTGCGCGCACGGTCGCGAGCGAGGCCACAAGCTCGGCGTTCTTGCGTGCCTTGAAGGTGCGCGGCGCACGGTTGACCGCGCCCGCTTCGAGCGGCCGCCCCTCGGCTTTCCATTTCGGCAACCCGCCATCGAGAACGAACACCTTCTCCGCGCCGAACAGCCGGAATGTCCACCACACCCGCGGGGCAGAATACATGCCGGCGCCGTCGTAGACGATGATGGTATTGCCGTCGGCGATGCCAAGCGCCCCCACATCGCGGGCGAATTGGGCCGCATCCGGCAGCATATGGGGCAGGGGATTGGAATGGTCGGCAATCGCGTCGATATCGAAGCGCACGGCGCCGGGAATATGGCCGGCGAGATATTCGGCCGCGGCGTCGCGCTGCATGGTCATCAGGTAGGACGAGCCGTCGACCACCACGACGTCGGGTGCGCCGAGGCGTTGCGCAAGCCAATCAGTGCTGAGCAGCCAGCGTGACGTGGAACGCTCATTCGGCATGGATATCGCCCGATCTCACAATCGCGGTTAGCCCTTCGCGCGCTGCAGCACTATGCAAACGCAATGCGCACCCGGCGGTTCTGTCGGCCTTTCTTTTCGATCTGCGTCACGCGCACGTCGCCGATCTCGTTCGTCGTACGCACGTGCGTGCCGCCGCAGGGCTGCAGGTCGTATCCGACGATCTCGATAAGCCTTACGCGGCCGGTGCCGATGGGCGGTTTGACCGACATCGTCTTGACCAGGCCGGGCGCGGCTTCGAGTTCCGTGTCGCTGATCCAGCGCGAGCGTACCTCGGCGCCCGCCGCGATCATCTGCGCGAGTTTGCGCGTAATCTCCTCCTTGTCGAGACCCGCTTCGGGAATGTCGAAGTCGAGCCGTCCATCGGTGTCCCCCACCGCGCCGCCGGTCACCGGGTAGGGCAGCACCGCCGAGAGCAGGTGCAACGCGGTGTGCATGCGCATGCGGGCATAGCGCAAATCCCAATCGATGGCGGCATGCACGGTCTCGCCCTCTGTCAAAGCAAGACCGGCGGCGGCCGGCTGATGGGAAATCTGGCTTTTCTCGGCATCGGTGAAGCTCGCACTTGCGATCGGGACGGCCTCGCCCGTCGTCCTGCGCAGAACGCCGCGGTCGGCGGGCTGGCCGCCGGAGGCGGCATAGAACACGGTGCGGTCGAGGATGACGCCGCCTGCCGGCGTCATGCCGACGACGGTGGCGCTGCATTCCTTCAGGTAGGAGTCTTCGCGGAACAGGCAGTCGGTGGTCATGGCAATGTCGTAGCGATCCAGCGCTCACGTTTTTTCGTACGGCACTTGCACGTTCATTCGCCGCTCCAACCAGTCCGGAACCGGCAGGCCTTTGTCGCGCAGGAAACGCGGATTGAACAGCTTCGATAGATAGCGCGAACCGCCGTCGGCGAGAATGGTCACGACGGTATGGCCGGGCCCCATGTCCCTGGCCAGCCGGATCGCCCCAGCGACGTTGATTCCCGTCGAGCCGCCCATACACAAGCCCTCGTGTTCGGCGAGATCGAAGATGAGCGGCACTGCTTCCTCGTCCGGGATGAGATAAGGCTTGTCCACCTTGATGTCTTCGATAATGCGGGTCACCCGGCCAAGTCCGATGCCCTCGGTGATGGAGCCGCCGTCTGACGCTTTCGCTTGCCCGTGCGCGAACAGATTGTACATCGCCGCCCCCTTGGGATCGGCGATGCCGATCACGATGTCGTTCTTCTTTTCCCGCAAGTAGGTTGCGACGCCGGCAACGGTTCCGCCCGTCCCGATGGCGCAGATGAAGCCGTCAACTCTGCCGTCAGTCTGCTCCCAGATCTCGGGGCCGGTGGAGAGGTAGTGGGCCTTCCGGTTGTCCAGGTTGTTCCACTGGTCTGCAAACAGGACGCCGTTCGGCTCGTCCTTGCGCAGCTGGTCCGCCAGGCGGCGCCCGATATGCTGGTAATTGTTCGGGTTCGCATAGGGGGCCGCTGGCACCTCGACGAGCTCGGCGCCGCATAGCCGCAACATGTCCTTCTTTTCCTGGCTCTGGGTATTGGGAATGACGATGAGCGTGCGGTAGCCTCGCGCATTGGCGACGAGCGCCAAGCCGATGCCGGTATTGCCGGCCGTGGCTTCGACAATGAGACCCCCTGGCCTGATGTCGCCGCGCTTCTCTGCTTCCAGGATGATTTGCCGCGCCGGGCGGTCCTTGACCGATTGCCCCGGGTTCATGAACTCGGCCTTGCCCAGAATCGTGCAACCCGTGGCCGCCGACGCGCGCTCGAGCTTGATCAGCGGCGTGTTGCCGATCGCTGCGACGATGTCTTCGCTGACGCGCATGGGTCAGGCTCTCTACGGCACCGGCTAGTTCGCCACGTCGACCAACGTGAGTGTCGCCGGTCCGTCGCCGACGATGAGCAACCAGGTCTCCTCGTCTTTGGCGCCGTCCCAGTGCACCTGCTTGGCGAAATGGGTGACGAAGCTGCCCGCCGGGATGGGGACCGTATTCTCTTTGTCGAACTTGTTTCCGGTTGCGACCCACCACGTGCCTTTCAACACGGTGATGAAGCGGTCGTTGGGGTGGAAGTGGGGCTTGCTGAAGTTTCCCGGCTTGAATCGGTTGAGGACCACGTAAGGTCCGCTCTGGGACGGGTCGCCGTGCAGCACGACTTGATTGACGCCGGCCGCGCCGGTCGGGTCGCGCCATTTGTATTGATCCGGCAAGGTATAGACGACCGCCTTGGGATCGAGGCTGGAGAATTTGCCCGCGGTCGCCGCGACCTGAGTGCTGGTTCCTGGTCCCTCGCCGAAGATCACGAGCGAGGCATCTTCGGTTTTGGCGCCGTCCCAGTGCACTTGTTTGCCGAAGTGCGTCACGAATGTACCGGCCGGCAACGCCACGGCGTTGTCGGGATCGAAATTCGTCCCGCTGCCCATCCACCAAGGGCCGGAGAACACGGTGATGAAGCGGTCGTTCGGATGGAAGTGCGGACGGCTGAAATGGTTTCCTTTCAGCCACTTGGTGCGCTGGAGGTAGAGCCCGGGTTTCGACGGGTCGCCCACGAGCACCGCGTTTTGCACGCCCTCGGCGCTCGGCGGATTCCACTTTATCTGTTCCGGCAGCTGGTAGACGAGCGCCGCCGGATTGAGCTCGGCCGCGTGGCCTTGCATGACCAGGACGACCGCGAAACCTGCGCCAAGCATGCAACGCGATAGGTCAGACGCCATTTACCCCTCCCGTACCGTTTCCCAACTCGCCAAGCATAGTTTCCCGTGGCGCAGCGGGCAAAGCCTATGTCACAGCCGTCCGCTCGCCTTTTCTCACCGAATCATAACGCCCGCAAAGCTCGTTGCCGGCAAGGAGCTTTTGAATTTTGCCTTGGTACTAAACCAAACGCGGCCCATAGCGTCAGCGCGATTGGCTGCGAATGCCGGCCTCTGCTAGAAGCACCGTTGAACGCGAGCCGGCGAAGATGAAACGCAGCGTCGACCGAATCCTCACCACCCACGTGGGCAGCCTGATCCGGCCGCAGCCGCTGCAGGCGTTCCTGCGCGCGAAGCAGGCTGGCAAACCATTCGACGCCAATGGCTATGCCGCGTGCCTGACGGAAGAGGTTGCCGCCATTGTTCGCTGCCAAGCGGAAATCGGGATCGATGTGGTCAGCGACGGCGAATTCGGAAAATCGATCAGCTGGTCGCAATACGCGCTCGAACGCCTGAGCGGCTTCGAACGCCGCCCGGTTAAGCCGGGTGCCAACCCGTTTCAGCGCGGCGCCGATCGGCGGCGCTTCGCCGAGTTTTACGCCGAGCTCGACGCGCGCGAAGAGATCGCCACCAGCACCGAGGCGGTTTGCATCGGCCCGATCGGATATACCGGGCAGGCCGAGCTCGAGCGCGACATCAAGAACTTCAAGGCTGCGCTCGACGGCGTCAAAGTCGAGGAGGCCTTCCTGCCGGTCGCTGCGCCGGCGAGCGTCATCCCGGATCGCAAGAACGAGTACTACCGCAACGATGAGGAGTGTCTCGCCGCGATCGCTGCGGCGATGCGGACCGAATATAAGATGATCGTCGACGCCGGCTTCTTGCTGCAGCTCGATGACGCCCGCGCCGCGGTGAGCTACGACCGCATGGTGCCGCCGGCGAGCTTCGCCGACTACCGCGAATGGGTGGCCAGGCACGTCGAGGTGCTCAACCACGCGATCGAGGGCCTGCCGCCCGAGCGCATCCGCTACCACGTCTGCTGGGGAAGCTGGCCGGGACCGCACACCACCGACGTGCCGCTCAAGGACATCGTCGACCTCATCCTCAAGGTGAAGGTCGGGGCTTACGTGATCGAAGGCGCCAATCCCCGTCACGCGCATGAATGGAAGGTTTGGGAGGAGGTGAAGCTGCCGCAGGGCAAGGCGCTCATCCCGGGCGTGATCAGCCATGCCACCAACGTGGTGGAACACCCGGAACTCGTCGCCGAGCGCATCATCCGCTACGCCAGCGTGGTCGGGCGCGAGAATGTGCTGGCCGGCACGGATTGCGGCTTCGCGCAGGGACCGTTCTACCGCCGCGTCCACCCCTCGGTCATGTGGGCGAAGCTTGAGACGTTGGCGCAAGGCGCCCGCCTTGCGAGCAAAGCGCTGTGGCGGTGAAGCGTGCCGGCGGCTGAGGGTGCCTGACCGAACTGAGCGAGGGTTCGCTTAAAGCTCGCGTCCAATCGCGCCGTCGAGCGAGCAGCAACCGCCGCCGCGAATGAGGAAGAACAGAGCGCAGACAGCGATCAGCAGCGGATATTCGAAGCCTTGCGTGCTCCAGAAGAATCCGCCTCTGGCTGATGTGAATTTCACGGCCACGACCATGAAAATCAGCACCGCCGCCGCGGCAAAGCGGGTGAACAGTCCCAGCACCAGCAGGATGCCGCCGATCAACTCGGTGCAGCCGACCAGCGTGCCCCAGAATATGCCGGGCGTGAAGCCGATGCGGTCGAACAAGGCGGCATTGCCGGCAAAGCCCATGCCGCCGAACGCTCCGAACAGCTTCTGCATGCCGTGCGGGATGAGGACCGCGCCGAGCGTTATGCGCAAGATCGGCTCGGCATACTTCTCCACCGCGTTGTAAATGCCGCCGAGCGCGGGAATGTAGTGACGCGATGTTGCTTCAGCCATTATTGCGACCCCTCGACGAATTGGTCCCATCGCCTTCGCGATGGCGATGGGCGAAAGCTGCGCCTCTTGCTAGCTGCGCTGTGCCGCCGCTCAACCTTTCTTCGACAGCATCCGATCGACGCTGAAGCGGCCGGGCCCCGCCACGAATAGGATGAGCGCGCCGCCGAAGACGGCAATATTCTTAAGGAAGTGATTATACTGGTTTCCCATCTGCGCGGCCGGGTACTCCCAGTAGCGATGGGCGAGCGCCGTCGCAGCGATGAGGAACAGCGCGCAGAGCAGCGCGGCATATCGGGTGCCGAGCCCGAGCACGAGGGCTACACCGATCACGAATTCGACGATCGCGCCGATCCAGGACGAGATCTCGGGCGCCGGTGCGCCGAGATTCTTCAAATAGCCGGCAAAGCCGGCGTGGTTCCACAGCTTCCCCCCGATGCCCGTCGAGCTCGCGAGAAAGAGCCAGCCGACCAGGACACGGCCGACAAGCAAGAAAGCGTCCGCGGTGCTGGCAGCGAAGCTGTCGGCATGGGACAGCGACGGATGCGACGATTCGGTTGATCCGATGGACATGGTTTTCCCCCTCGATGCGTCTTCGGCTTAGCGACTGGTTGTCCTCCATCTCGCCTTCCGGTCTCGATGAAGGATCATGCGGCTGCTGACGAGTCGCGGGACGAGCTTACCGGCCGCCGCGAAAGGTGCATAGGGGCATGCGGCCGGACTGCGCCGTGTACGCCTTGTCGATGGTCGAAGTGATGGGCGGCGAAGTGCCTCGTTGAGCGCGCCGGAACGCTTGTCTATGGTCATCAACTCATGACCGAGAATGGTCCAGGAGGAATTCGAATGACTCTGCCGCCGCGCCCCGTTGCATCCGCCGCTCGCGCTGCCATGCGCGCATCTATAGTGGTGGCGGCGCTCGCCTTGCCCATGTCCTCGTCGCTACCTTGCCTCGCCCAGGACTATCCGACGCGGCCGGTCAAGATCATCGTGCCGTTCGGCGCCGGCGGGCCTGCCGACGTCTACTCCCGCGTTCTTGCCCAGCATCTGTCGGAGGCGCTCAAAGAGCCGTTCGTCGTCGAGGACCGGCCGGGCGCCGGCTCGATTATCGGCACCGATGCGGTCGCGAAATCTCCACCCGACGGATACACCTTGCTCGCGATGTCGAACACCCACACGACAAACGAGTCGCTCATCGCCCACAAGCCGTTTCAGCTGATGCGCGACTTCGTGCCTGTGGCGGGGATCAACTATTCAGACCTGGTGATGGTGGTCCATCCGTCGGTGCCGGCAAAGGACCTCAAGGAGTTCATCGCCTACGCAAAGGCGCGGCCGGGCGAGCTCAATTACGGCTCTTCCGGCGCAGGCACGCCCTATCATATGGCTGCCGAGTTATTCAAAGCGATGAGCGGCACCAATCTGGTGCACGTGCCGCACAAGGCATCCGGGGAAATGCGCAACAGCGTCATCGGCGGGCACGTGCAAATGGCGTTCGACGCCATCACCACCATGGCGCCGAACGTGAAGGCGGGGCAGGTGCGTGCGCTCGGCACCTCCGCGGCCAAGCGCTCCTCGGTCTTGCCCGATGTTCCCACCATCGCCGAGGCGGGCGTGCCCGGCTACGAATCGACCATCTGGCTCGGCATCATGGCGCCCGCCGGCACGCCAAAGGCGATCGTCGACAAACTCAATGCGGAGATCAACAAAGCGATTACCCGCGTGGACGTGAAGGAGGCCTGGGACAAGCAGGGCGCGGTGCCGCTGGTGATGAGTCCCGCCGAGTTCGAGAAATATCTGCGCGCCGATATCGAGAAATGGGCGCACGTGGTTCAGGTTTCCGGCATCAAGGCGGACTAGCCCGACTAACCTCGCTCGCGCGCTGCAGACGTAGCGGTGATATCGGCCCGGCACGCGATGGCCGGGCAGCCTCTTTGATATTGCGCATGCGCTGCAAACGGCCGAAAATGTCGCGCGATCGGTGCTCACAAGAAAACTTTCGGCGCGCAAGCCTGGCGAGGAGGAGACCATGCTCTCAGCGATGAAGTTCCAGATCATCCTGTGGGGAATGGCGCAGCTTCTCAGGTACGCCGCCTGGCGGTATCCGGCATTCCGTGCGCGGCTCAAGGAACGCAATCTCGTCGCGCAGCTCAAGGCGCGTGACGAGGAGATCGGCCGCTGGTACGCGATCCGCGACGGCAAGCTCACCTCGGGCGGGGGGCTGCGCGCGGACGCCGACGTGACGCTCGCCTTCAAGACCGCCGCGGTGGGCGCAGATCTCCTCATGCCGCCGATCAACTGGCTCGACCAGATCAACGCGCAGAAAGATTTCAAGCTCACGGTCGAGGGGCCGGAGGATCTCAGCAACTGGTTCGCCCAGACCATCATGATGAGCCAGAGCGTCGGGTTGCAGATCGGCACCCGGCTTGCCGACGGCACGACGCGCTACTGCAACATGACCAACGGCGGGCCGGTCTTCGTCTATGTCAAGGACGGCAAGATCATCCGCATGACGCCGATCGATTTTACCGCCGACGATCCCCCGCCCTGGAGCATCCACGCGCGCGGGCTCACCTTCACGCCGCCGCGCAAGACCACGCTTGCTCCGCATGGGCAGAATGCGAAGTCGATTGTCTATTCGCCGGATCGCCTGCTTTATCCGATGAAGCGCATCGACTTCGATCCGAACGGCGAGCGCAATCCGCAAAACCGCGGCAAGTCAGGATACGTGCGCATCTCCTGGGAGGAGGCGCTCGACCTTGTCGCCGGCGAGATCAAGCGGCTCAAGCGCGCCTACGGGCCCGGCGTCATGGCGGTGTCGCACGGCTCGCACCATACCTGGGGCAACATCGGCTACTACCTTTCCGCGCTGTTTCGATTCCGCAACACGGTCGGCTACACGCAAATCCACCACAATCCCGACAGCTGGGAAGGTTGGTACTGGGGCGCCGTGCACCATTGGGGCTACACGCTGCGCGTCGGCCAGTCGGAGACCTACGGCACGGTCGAGGACTGTCTGCAGAACTGCGACATGATCGTGTTCTGGGCCGCCGATCCCGAGAGCACCAGCGGCTCCTATGGCGCGCAGGAAGGCACCGTGCGCCGGCAATGGCTCAAGAATCCCAAGCTCGGCATCAAGGTCGTGCACGTCGACCCCTACTACAACGCGTCGGCGCAATTCCTGCCGGGCAAGTGGTTCGCACCCAGACCTACGACTTCGGTCGCGATGGCCATGGCGATCGCCTATGTCTGGATCAAGGAGGATCTGTACGACAACGAATACGTCGCGAGCCACACCGTGGGCTTCGACAAATGGAAGGCCTATCTCCTCGGCGAGGAGGACGGGATCGCCAAGACGCCGGAGTGGCAGGAGAAAGAGACCGGCGTGCCGGCAAAGGACGTGCGGGCGCTCGCGCGCGAATGGGGCAGGAAGCGCGTCTATCTCGCACCCGGCGGCTGGGGCAAACGGCCACGGCGGCGCCTGCCGTAACCAGACCGGCATCCAATGGGCGCGGGTCATGGTCTGTTTGACCGCGATGCAGGGGTTGGGCAAACCGGGCGTCAACATGGGCAATTTGCAGTGGGGATGCCCGCTCGATTTCCAATTCTATTTCCCCGGCTACGCCGACGGCGGAATGTCCGGCGATCTCGAAAACACCGCCATGCCGGTCGAGCTTTATCAGCGCATGCCGCAGCTGCCGAGCATGTCGACAACCTTCCAACGGATCCCGCGGTTGCGCACGCCAGAGGCGATCGCCGACGGCAAGGCGGAAGGCTATCCCTGGGTGGGAAAATCGATCGAGCACCAGTTTGCGAAGTTTTCCTATCCGGCGCCCGGTCATGCGCCGGTGCGAATGATGTACAAATACGGCGGCTCGATCCTCTCGACCATGAACAATACCAACCGTTGGGTGCGGATGTATCAGTCGCCCAATCTCGAATTCGTGG
>VAZM01000504.1:2927-5333 GCA_005883135.1 Alphaproteobacteria bacterium | reverse complement strand
GGCCCTGGCATAGTGACGAATCTGAGACATCCGGGCGGGAACGTAACAGGCTGCTCTTTAGACTCTGCCGAGCTTGAGGCGAAGCGGTTGCAACTGTTAAAACAGCTAGTTCCCGGGCTGTCTCGGGTCGGCTTCCTCTTCAACCCCACCAATCATTATATGCCGCTCGCGCTGCAGAGCGCGCAAAAAGGCGCGCAAGTGCTGCGCTTGTCCCTTGCCGTCTACGAGATTTACGACACCACAACCCTCGATGCAGCGTTCGTGACGTTAACAAAAGATCGGCCGGACGCTTTCTTGGTGCCGGCTGACACTTTTCTGGCAAGCCAGCGCGGCCGCATCGCGCAGTTCGCGATCGAGAACAGCCTATACGCCAAATTATAAAGACCTGTTTCGGCGGGCGGCGAGCTATGTAGACAAGATCTTGAGGGGGGCCAAGCCGGGCGAACTTCCCATACAGCAGCCGAGGGGGTTTCATTTATCCATCAACCTCAAGACTGCTCGCGCGCTCGGTCTGACGGTGCCGCGTGGACTGCTTGCCGGCGCCGACGAGGTGCTTGAGTAGCCTACGTGCATTGCATGAGTTCGCAGCGGATATCACCTTTGACTCCTCCCAGTCACTGACCTCGCGATGGAAGCGTGGTATCATCCCTCCATTGCATGAATGACCCCCACCGGAGGGTCACATGGAAAGCCACATCGGACGACGGAAATTCCTAGCTGCGCTCGGCGGCGCGGCAGCCGCGTGGCCGCTCGTGGCGCGCGCACAGCAGCCCGACCGAATTCGCCGCATCGCCGTGCTGGCGCCCTTGGCCGAGGACGATCCGGAAATGACGGCGCGCCTCGCGGGATTCCGGCGAGGGCTTGAAAAGCGTGGATGGTCGGAGGGTCGCAATGTCCGCATGGACACTCGCTTTGCGCCCGATAGCAACGCAGATCAGGCACAGGTACAGGCGAGAGAACTGATCGCCCTACAACCCGACGTGATCCTCGCACAAGCAACGCCGCTCGTCACCGCGCTGCAGCGGGAGAGCCGCTTGATTCCGATCGTGTTCGCCAGCGTCGCTGACCCAATAGGGTCAGGATTTGTCGCGAGCCTGCCGCGGCCGGGCGGCAATATCACCGGTGTGATGCTGTATGAGGCGAGCGTCAGCGGCAAATGGCTCGCGATGCTCAAGGAGATCGCGCCGCGTCTTGAGCGCGCCGCTTTCGTGATCAACCCAAAGACCGCGCCCTATTATAATTATTACCTGCGTGCAGCGGAGTCCCTGTCTCCGTCGCTCGGGACCAAGCTTGTGCCCAGCCTGGTGGAGAACTCCGCCGATCTTGAGCGCACCATCGCGGCATTTGCGCGGACACCGAACGGCGGCCTGCTCCTGCCGCCGGATGCCAGTACGCAGGTCCACCGCGATCTCATCATTACGCTCGCGGCCCGGTACAGTTTGCCAGCGGTCTACTGGGAGCGTCTGTTCGTCGCCGCCGGTGGTCTCATGTCTTATGGGACCGACTACGTCGATATCTATCGGCAGGCGGCGTCCTATGTCGACCGCATCCTGCGCGGAGACAAGCCCGCCGACCTTCCGGTGCAGGCGGCGACCAAGTTCGAAACGATAGTCAACCTCAAAACGGCGAAGGCGCTCGGCCTGACCGTTCCATCGGGCCTGCTCGTGGCCGCCGACGAGGTCTTCGAGTGAGGCGGCGCGAGTTCATCACGCTACTGGGCGGCGCGGCAGCCGCGTGGCCGTTCGCGGCGCGCGCGCAGCAAGCTGGTAACAGTGCCACGATCGGCCTGCTGTGGCCGGGCGACTCGCCCCCTGCGTCACCCCGAATGGAGTCGTTTCGGCAGGGACTGCGCGCGCTTGGTTTGATTGACGGCCAGAACGTCACCATCGAGCTCCGCTATTCTCAAAAAGGTCCCCAACAGCTTCCCGAGCTTGCCGCTGAGCTGATCCGGTTGAAAGTAGACGTTATTTTTACATCCGGCGATCTCGCGCCCAAAGTGGCGCAGCAAGCGACTGACACAGTCCCGATTGTCGCGATCAGCGATGACATCCTTGGTGCCGGGGTGATCGCCAGCCTCTCCCGACCTGGCCGAAACACCACCGGGCTCACCATCCTCTCCCCGGAACTCAGTGCGAAAAGGCTCGAGGTACTGAGGGACATAATCCCCGGATTGTCACAGGTCACTGCCCTTTGGGATCCGACGACCGGCGCTTCGCAGGTGACGATGACAACGAGCGCGGCTCTGTCGTTGAATTTAAAGCTACAAGTCCTGGAAGTGCGACGGCGGGAGGATGTTGCTGGGGCGGTTCGTGCAGCGCGCAATTCGCAGGCGGATGCCCTCAACGTTTTCTCTTCGCCGTTTCTCGCGTCCCTGCATCGGGAGATCATCGCCTTCGCAGCGGAATA
>VAZM01000504.1:0-2882 GCA_005883135.1 Alphaproteobacteria bacterium | reverse complement strand
CTGGTATCGTATGGGCCCAATCTTGCAGCGATCTGGCGGCAGTCGGCGATCATCGTGGCCAAGGTCCTCAAGGGCATCAAGCCTGCTGAGCTACCGGTCGAGCAACCCACGAAATTCGAGTTGGTAATGAACCTCGGGACCGCAAAGTCTCTCGATCTCAGCATCCCGCCTTCGGTTCTCTTGCGCGCCGACGAGGTGATCGAGTGAACCGCCGCGATTTCATCACGATGCTTAGCGGCGCGGCCGCGTGGCCGCTCGCGGCGCGCGCGCAGCAGGGTGCGATGCCAGTGGTCGGGTTTCTATAGAGCCGGCGGGGGCGACGCCGGATGCTTGCGAGCACTTGGCGAACACTATTTTTCGCGTTCCGTAATGGCAATTACGCGAACGCCAAGGCTGCTCCACGAGGCACCACATGGCATTGCGAGTTGCGCGCGGTCGGCTGTGGCTGGATTGGGATGACCTTGGAGACAACATATGAGCTACAGAGAAGTTATCGTAGGCGGTGCCATCTTCTGCGCCATCGTGGCCTTCTTCGTAGTCCTAAGCATGGCCGCGGAGTGGCTTGGCTCTGATCAGTCTTCCGTCACTGACGTAATCCAACTCGCTTTGACGCCGGCCTTCCTCCTCACCGCAGTGGCCGCGTTACTCAACGTGTTTTCGACGCGATTGGGTCGCGTCGCCGATCGAGTTCACCTACTGAGCGCGGACTTGCAACGCGGAGCGGCCGACACGGAGTTCTTATCTGCGCAACTGGATTTTCTGCGGAGGCGATCGCTCATCCTGGACGTGGCCGTCGTGTTGGCAACGGTCGGCGGCGCAGCAACCTGCGCCGCTGTGCTTGTATTGTTTCTCGGCGCGTCGCGCAATGCGGATGTCAGTGTCAAGGCCCCCAGGGCCATTTTGTTCGGTCTTTTTGGAGGCGCGATTGTCTTCACACTTGCAGCGTTGGTTACATTTCTAATCGAAATGATAATGGCTGGACGTGGGCTAAGGGTCGTCTGCCGCCAACATCCGATTCGAGCGAAGCGGCCCCCGAGCTGAGGTGCGCAATGCAATGAGATAGCCTTGATTATACTGGCCAACCGGGAAAATGAACCCGATCTGCGGACCAATGCCGAAAACGCGGCTTTTAAACTCGCCGAGCGTTGCTCCGGGGCCGGGCCCGAACCTACGAGCGCCCGGCGCTGCGGAAAGCCTTCGCCGCCTTTCCGGCCGATACGAAGGTGGCGTGAGCATCTTTTGCCGTCATGGCGACGGTCGTCTCGACTTCGGACAAACTGCCTCCACCAGCAGCGGCCAGTACCGCAGAGGCCGCGGCCTTCTCGTCAGGGAACTCGCCAATGACCAGGAAATCATGGTGGCCGAAGGTCAAGTACCACCCGATGAGCTTGCCGCCTACGCTCTTGAAGAGTTTCGCAACGGCCTCCTCACGATTTTCTGGCTTAGCCAGCATGCCCTTGATGGCATCTGAAGTAAAACGACCACGCGAGATGTAGATCGGCATGGCATCTCTCCTCCAAAAAGTTTTGCTGACTTAAATCCTGAAGGGACGCTGAACATTACTGCCGCAGCCTCTGCAGGTTCAAGAGACCATAATCGGGAAAGCGAGCGCGCTGCGTCGCATTTGTCGCGTTGTCCTTGGTCTAGGCGTGCGCCGACGTCTGGATTGTTTTTCTTTGCGTTTCTTGTCTGGTGAAGCAGCGATTTCTGGCGAGATCGAACGTTCCGTCGCGGCCGTCGCGCTCGATAATGCACTGGCACTTATGGGTTGTCCCGATCGCCGGATCGACGGTCGATGTTCTGCAGCACCAAAGAACGTAAAAATGCGGCGCCGCATTCGCAAGGCTGCGCACGGTTCTTCTACCGCCGAAATTTTAGATAGGCGTAGCCATCACTTTAGGCTATCGGCTATGAGGCAGGACGGCGGATCCGGTACTGGCTTAGTGCCGGCTGTGGAGGTTTATGGCAAGCGATATCAAAGCGACGTCTCAGAACGAAGACGTGCCTGAGAAGGAGACGTCCGAGACCGCGCCGGACGGCCCGCTGCTTGATCTCTCCGACGCTGCAGTCAAAAAGCTCATCCGCGCCGCCAAAAAGCGCGGCTACGTCACCCATGGTGAGATCAACTCGGTATTGTCCTCGGAAGAGGTCAATACCGAGCGGATGGAAGACGTGCTCGCCATACTAACCGAGATGGGCGTCAAAGTGGTCGAGACCGAGGAGACGAGCGAAGAGGGCGCGGAGTCGCGCGAGGAGGCGGACGAAGAGGGCGAGAGCGAAGGCGGTGATCTCGTCGAGGTCCAGCAGAAGGTCCCCGCCAAGTCGGAGACCAAGGAGCCGACCGAGCGCACCGACGACCCCGTGCGCATGTATCTGCGTGAAATGGGCTCGGTGGAGTTGCTTTCGCGCGAGGGCGAGATCGCCATCGCCAAGCGCATCGAGGCCGGCCGCGAGGCGATGATCGCCGGGCTATGCGAAAGCCCGCTGACGTTCCAGGCCATCATCATTTGGCGCGACGAGCTCAACGAGGGCAAAGTCTTCCTGCGCGACATCATCGACCTCGAGGCGACCTATGCCGGTCCCGACGCCAAGGCGATGCCGGGGCCGGTGATCGGCGCCGACGGCCAGCCGGTGGCGGGCGCGCCGATGCAAGGCGCCCCCGGCGCCTCCGGCTTGGCGCAGACGGCGGCTCCGCCGGCCGCGCCCCCGGCCGCCACCCCGTTCAGGGCAGCGCCCGAGCGCGGCAACGGCGAAGACGGCGAGAGCGCCGACCCCCCGCCCGGCGAAGCCGATTTCGACGACGACGATATGGAGAACTCGCTGTCGCTCGCCGCCATCGAGGCCGAGCTCAAGCCAAAGGTGGTCGAGACCTTCGACACGGT
>VAZM01000503.1:3075-5677 GCA_005883135.1 Alphaproteobacteria bacterium | reverse complement strand
TGACCTACGATCTGCGATTGCCGACCTGGCCGTTTTTCCTGGTGGCGTGGCTGGGCGACGTGTCCGCGGTGCTGCTGATCGCCGTGCGTACTTACCGGCTGATCTTCCAGCCGGAGCTGATGGGCGGCCAATATCAGATCAAGCCTGTCGAGTGAGCTTGGCAATGGACACGGATGCCGTCGCCATCGTCGGCTTCATCACGTTGTTCGCATTGATGATGTTGCGCGTGCCGGTGGGCATGGCGATGGGATTGGTCGGGGTCGCCGGCTTTTCCTATCTCGTCAACTGGGATGCCGCCTTCAAGATCGTCGGTCACACCTCCATGCGCACGGTGACCGACTACACCTTCGGCGTCATTCCGATGTTCCTGCTGATGGGAGCGTTCGTCACCAATTCGGGCATGAGCCGCGAGCTGTTCCGCGCGGCCAACGGCTTCCTCGGCCACCGCAGGGGCGGACTGGGCGTCGCCACGATCGCGGCCTGCGGCGGCTTTGCCGCGATCTCCGGTTCATCGGTCGCCACCGCAGCAACGTTTTCCACCGTCGCCTATCCGGAGATGCGGCGCTACGGCTATCCGCAATCGTTTGCCGCGGGCGTCATCGCCGCCGGCGGGACGCTCGGCGCCATGCTGCCGCCCTCAACGGTTCTCGCCGTCTATGGCATCATCACCGAGCAGGACATCGGCAAGCTGTTCATCGCCGGCATCGTCCCCGGCGTGCTTGCTGCCTCGATGTATATGATGACGGTGGCGGCCATCGTCTGGGCGCGGCCCAAATATTTGCCGGCCGGCCCGCGCAGCGATTGGCCGGAACGGCTAAGCGGGTTGCGCGACATCTGGGCGACGCTCCTGCTTTTCTTCTTCGTCATCGGCGGGCTCTATGGTGGCCTGTTCACGCCGACCGAGGCGGGCGGAATGGGTGCCGGCGGCGCCTTCCTGATCGGCGTCCTGCGCGGCCGCCTCTCCCGCGCGGACATTCGCCGCTCGCTGCTGCAGGCGACGCGCACCGCCGCCGCGGTGTTCACGGTGCTGATCGGTGCGCTGCTATTCGGTTACTTTCTCACCATCACCCAGACGCCGCAGAAGGTGACCACATTCCTTACCGGCCTGGGGCTCGGCCGTTACGGGGTGCTGGCGCTCATCATGCTCATGTATCTCGTGCTGGGATGCCTGATGGACGCGCTGGCGATGGTGATTCTGACCGTCCCGATCATCTTTCCCGTGATCAAGGAACTCGGTTTCGACCCGATCTGGTTCGGCGTGATCATCGTGATGACGGTCGAGCTCGGCCTGATCCATCCGCCGGTCGGAATGGTCGTGTTCGTCATAAAGAGCGTGATCCAGGACATAAATTTCGCGACGATCTTCGCCGGAGTCCTGCCCTTCATCGCGACGGACCTCATCCGGCTGGTGATTCTCATCGCGTTTCCGGTCATCGCGTTGTGGCTCCCCTCGCGCATGTGACGCCGTGTCGTTCCGCCATGGGCGGGCGGACCGCCGCCCATCGCCGCTGCTGCCTCATGCCGCGCTTCGCCCGCAGCACGAAATCGCGTAGGCTCACGGGCAGCTAACCTGTGGCACTGTCCCGCGGCCAAGCCATGACGGCATCGCTTCTCACTCGATTGGCCATCGCGCTCGCGGTGGCCCTCTCGCTCGCCGCGGCTGCGCCGGGCGCATGGGCGCAGTCGGCAACGATCAAGATCGTCGTTCCCTACACTCCGGGCAGCGGCCCCGACATTCTCGCTCGGCTGATGGCGGAGCAGATCGGCCGCACGCAAGGACCCACGGTTGTGGTCGAGAATCGCCCCGGCGCCGGCACCGTGATCGGCACCGAAGCGGTCGAGCGCGCGGAGCCCGACGGTCACACGGTTCTGCTGGTGGCGAATTCGTTCGTCGTCAATCCGGCTCTCAAACGCGCGAACTACGATCCGACGCGGGATTTCGAACCGGTCTGCTACCTCGCCGCGACGCCCATGGTCCTCGTCGTGCTGGGCTCCTCGCCCTACCGCACGCTCGACGATCTGATCGCCGCAGCGCGCGCAAAGCCCGGCGAGCTCGCTTTCGCGAGCGGCGGACCGGGCTCCTCGCTGCACGTCGCCATCGAGGTGCTCAAGCGTGCGGCCAACATCAACGTGACCTACGTGCCCTATGGCGGCACCGCGCCCGCCATCAACGCGCTGATGGGCAATCACGTCGCCGCGGTCTGGGCCGATTATCCGACCGTCGTGTCGCAGCTTGACTCCGGCACGCTGCGCGGGCTCGTCACCACCTCGCGCGCGCGGGTCGAGACGCTACTGAACGTGCCCACGCTCGGCGAGACCGGCATCAGCAACTACGAGGCGGACATCTTCTACGGCGTGGTCGCGCCGGCGAAGACGCCGCCGGACGCCCTCGCTCAGTTGTCCGGCTGGTTCAGCGGCGCGCTCAAGGCCCCCGACATGAAGCCCAAGCTCGCCCAACAAGGACTGTTTCCGGTCGGGACCTGCGGCGCGGAATTCGGCGCCTATCTGCGCCGGCAGGGCGAGGAGTACAGCCGCATCATTCGCGAGGCGAACATCACGGTGAAATAGCGCCGCGCCGAGTGTACCGGATGCGGCGGCCCTG
>VAZM01000503.1:0-3053 GCA_005883135.1 Alphaproteobacteria bacterium | reverse complement strand
AGGCGATGGAACGCTCGTTCAAGAAAGAGGTGCAAGCGCTCAAGCTCGGCGACGGCGGGACTTTTCGCGGCGAGGGCATCCTCGCGGTGACCAAGGCACTGCTGCAGTCGGGCGTGAGCTATGTCGGCGGCTATCAGGGCGCGCCGGTCTCGCACCTGCTCGACGTCTTGGTCGATGCCGAGGACATCATCGGCGACCTCGGTGTGCATCTCGAAACCTGCACCAACGAAGCGTCCGCCGCTGCCATGCTCGGCGCCTCGATCAACTACCCGTTGCGCGGCGCGGTGACCTGGAAATCGATTGTCGGCACCAACGTGGCGGCCGACGCGCTGTCGAACCTCGCCTCCCCCGGCGTCGTCGGCGGAGTGATGATCATCCTCGGCGAGGATTACGGCGAGGGCGCGAGCGTAATCCAAGAGCGCTCCTACGCCTACGCGATGAAGTCTTCGATCTGGCTCATCGATCCGCGCCCGGATCTGCCAACGATCGTGCGCATGGTCGAGGAAGGTTTCGAGCTGTCCGAAGCAAGTCATGCGCCGGTGATGATGGAACTGCGCATCCGCGCGTGCCACGTGACCGGCGAGTTCAAGACCAAAGCCAACCGCCGCGCCGCGTTTTCCGGGAAGAACCGCCTCAGCGGTCCGCCGCGTTTCGACTACGGGCGGCTGGCGCATCCGCCCGTCATCTTTACGCAGGAGCGTCGCAAGGTCGAGGAGCGGCTTCCCGCCGCGCAACGCTTCATCCGCGCGCGCAAGCTCAACGAGGTAATCGCGGGCGATGTCGCCGAGATCGGCATCATCGCGCTCGGCGGGCTAACCAATGGCGTGCTGCGCGCGCTCGAGCGGCTCGATCTCGCCGATCTCTACGGCGCGAGCCGCGTCCCGATCTATGTCCTCAACGTCGCCTTTCCGCTCGTGCCCGAGGAGCTGCGCGAATTCTGCGCCGGAAAGCGCGCCGTGCTCGTGGTCGAGGAGGGAAATCCCGATTACGTCGAGCAGGCGGTCAACGTGGAGCTGCGCCGCGCGGACATGACGACGCGCGTGCTCGGCAAGGGCGCGCTGCCGCGCGCGGGCGAATACACCTCCGAGGTGCTGCTCAACGGGCTTGCCTGCTTCATCGCCGAGACGAGGCCGGCACGCATCGACGCAGATGCGATCGCCGCGCGCGCCAAGAGCCTGCTCGCGCGCAAGGCGCAGGCGATCGCCGCACTCGGCGATATTCCCGCTCGGCCGCCGAATTTCTGCACCGGTTGTCCGGAACGGCCGGTGTTCAGCGCCATCAAGCTGATGCAGCGCGAGCTCGGGCCCACCCACATCAGCGCCGATATCGGCTGCCATTCATTCGCGACCTTTGCGCCGTTCAGCCTCGGCAATTCCATCCTCGGCTACGGCATGTCGCTCGCGAGCGCGGCGGCGGTCACCGCCAACATGCAGCGGCGCCCGATTGCGGTGATGGGCGACGGCGGGTTCTGGCACAACGGCCTCGTCACCGGGGTTGCCTCGAACCTCTTCAACAAAGGCGACGGCGTGCTGATCGTGATGAAGAACGGTTACGCCTCCGCCACCGGGCAGCAATATCTCCCCTCGAGCGCCGCGAGCCGTCTCGGCGCCCAGGCCGGGATGAGTATCGAGCAGACGCTGCGCTCGCTCGGGGTCAAATGGCTGCGCACCGTGCGTAGCTATAGCGTCGCGAAGATGACGGAGACGCTCAAAGCGGCGATGCGCACGACCGAGCGCGGTCTCAAAGTGATCATCGCCGACGGCGAGTGCCAGCTCGCCCGCCAGCGCCGCGTGCGCACCGAGGAGGCCGAGAAGCTCAAGCGCGGCGCGCGGGTGATCAAGGTCCGGTTCGGCGTCGACGAGGAGATCTGCACCGGCGATCATTCCTGCATCAGGCTCTCCGGCTGCCCGTCGCTCACGGTCAAGCCCAGTCCCGATCCGTTGCGCAGCGACCCGGTAGCAACCGTGATCGAGAGCTGCGTCGGCTGTGGGCTGTGCGGTGAGGTGGCCCACGCCGCGGTGCTGTGCCCCTCGTTCTATCGCGCCGAGCTGATCCGCAACCCGAACTGGTGGGATCGCGCCCTGCATCGCGCCCGGCAAGCCATCATCGGCGCGTTCACGGCCCGCGGCGAGGCGCCGGCGTGAGCGGTACTCGCCCGATCAGCATTCTCATCGCCGCCCTCGGCGGCGAAGGCGGCGGCGTACTCACGGACTGGATCGTCGCGGCGGCCGCCGAGCTCGGGTTTCCGGTGCAATCGACCTCGATTCCCGGCGTCGCCCAGCGCACCGGCGCCACCACGTATTACATCGAGATCGTGCCGGTGGCGGGCGACGCGCTTCCCGCGCGGCCGGTGCTGGCGCTCGCCCCCGGCATCGGTGACGTCGACATCGTGCTCGCTAGCGAGTTACTGGAAGCGGGCCGCACCATCGTCGGCGGCTTCGTCACGTCCGATCGCACCTTGATGATCGCCTCGAACGCGCGCTCGTACCTGGTGGTGGAGAAAATGGCGATGGGCGACGGCCGCTACGACAGCGCGCGGCTGATCAAGGCAATCGAGACGCATGCGCAGCATCATCTTCTCATCGACATGGCTGCGCTTGCGAGCCAAAGCGGCGCGATGATCAATGCCGTCATGCTCGGGGCCATCGCCGGCTGCGGGCGACTGCCGATCCCGGCCGACGCATTCGAGCGCGCGATCCGCGCGGATGCTAAAGCAGTCGATGCCAATCTGCGAGGTTTTCGCGCCGGGCTCGACGCAGCGGGGACGGCGGCGGCCCTGCGCGGCAATGGCCGTGCGATCGCGCAGCAATCTCGCGACGGCTCCGCCCTCATCGAGCTCGAGCGCGCCATCGCCATGCCGGAGGCGGCGCACGATGTCGTGCTCGCCGGCGTGCGGCGGCTCGCCGCGTATCAGGACATCGCCTATGCGCAGCTTTATCTCGACCGCCTGGCGCCCGTGCGCGCCGCCGACGCGCGCGCAAACGCCGGCGGGCGGCTCGTGCGCGAGACCGCGCGGCATCTCGCTGTGCGCATGTCGTATGAGGACGTGATCC
>VAZM01000118.1 GCA_005883135.1 Alphaproteobacteria bacterium | reverse complement strand
GGTGCATATCTTCACGGCCGCGGGGGCGGCACTGGCGCTGGCGGCGCTTCTCTATGCAGCGCGCGGGGAGTGGGCGGCGATGTTCCTGTGCCTCGGCATCGCGATGATCGTCGATGGAGTGGACGGAACGATCGCCCGCTGGCTCAAAGTTGCGGAGGTGCTTCCGCGCTGGTCCGGCGACGTGCTCGATCTGGTCGTGGATTTCGTTACCTATGTGTTCGTGCCCGCCTACGCGATTGCCGCCGGAGGCCTGCTGCCGGAGCCGCTTGCCCTCCTCGCAGGGATGGTCATCGTCGTCACCGGCGCGCTCTATTTCGCCGACCGGCAGATGAAAACCGCGGACAATTATTTTCGTGGGTTTCCCGCGCTCTGGAATGTGGCTGCCTTCTACCTTTTCCTGCTTAAACCCGGGCCGGCAATCGCGGCATTGATTATCGCGGGTCTCGCCGCGCTGACCTTCGCCCGGTTCAGATTTGTCCATCCCGTGCGGGTGGCGCGGCTGCAAACGCTCAACATGGCCGGTTTGATCTCGTGGGCGGCGCTCGCACTCATCGCCGTGCTGAAGGACCTCGCGCCCGGACCTTGGGTCGCAGGCGGCCTGGTGGTGATCGCCCTATATTTTCTCGGCGTGGGGCTGACCGAGAGACGCTGAATGCACAGCCTATCGCTGCTGGCCGATCCCAATGCGTGGGCCGCGCTCGTGACGCTGACCGCGCTCGAGATCGTGCTCGGCATCGACAATCTCGTTTTCATCTCCGTCCTCACCACCCGGCTCGCCAAGGACAAGGCCCGCCGCGCCCGCCTGGTCGGCCTCTCCCTCGCGTTCATCTTCCGCGTGATCATGCTCGCCGCGCTGACCTGGCTCATCGGCCTCACGACACCGCTGTTCGGCGTTTTCGGCATAGAAATATCCTGGCGCGACATCATCCTGATCGGCGGCGGCATGTTTCTGCTTGCCAAAGCGACGCATGAAATTCACGGCGAGGTGGAAGCCCACGACAGCCAAGTCGAGCCGAGCGGCGGCACTCGCGCATTCGCCTGGATCGTCGTTCAACTCGTCGTCATCGATCTGGTGTTTTCACTCGATTCGATCCTCACCGCGATCGGCATGGCCGAGGATCTCGAGGTGATGATTGCCGCCGTGGTCATCGCCATGATCGTCATGTATGCGGCGGCGAACCCGGTCGGCGCCTTCATCGCCGCGCACCCCACCACGAAGATGCTGGCGCTCGCATTCTTGCTGCTGATCGGGGTTGCCCTGGTCGCAGACGGCTTCGAATTCCATATTCCGCGCGGATATATCTATTTTGCCATGGCTTTTGCCGCCGCGGTGGAGGCCTTCAACGTGATGGCAAAACGCAACCGGCAGCGGCGCCGCGGCTAACCGGCTTGATCGCGAAGCGCTGCTGGGAGACATTGGCGCACCGGTTGGGTGCAAGTCGAGATAGGGAGTGACAGCAATGGTTGCAGCGGTGCGAGTTCACAAGACAGGCGGGCCGGAGGTGTTGACCTACGAAGACATCCCGTCGCCGACGCCGGGCCCTGGCCAGATCAAAATCAAGAACCACGCCTCTGGCATCAATTTCATCGACACCTATTTCCGCAGCGGCTTGTATCCCTCGCCGGTCGGCATGCCGTTCGTCGCCGGCAACGAGGGGGCGGGCGAAGTCACCGCCGTCGGTTCGGGCGTCACGGATATCAAAGTGGGCGACCGCGTCGGCTATGTGTCGGCCCTCGGCGCTTATGCGGGCGAGCGCGTGCTGCCGGCGGATCGCGCGGTGAAACTTCCCGACAAGATCAGCTACGAGCAGGCCGCCGCCATGATGCTCAAGGGCATGACGGTGGAGTATCTTCTGCGGCGCACCTACAAGGTGCAGAAGGGAGACAACGTGCTCATCCATGCCGCCGCCGGCGGCATCGGCCTTATCGCTTGCCAATGGGCCAACCATCTTGGCGCCAACGTGATCGGTACCGTCGGCTCGAAGGACAAAGCCGAGCTCGCCAAGAAGAACGGCGCCCACCACGTCATCCTCTACCGCGATGAGGACTTCGCCGCCAAAGTGAAGGAGATCACCGGCGGAAAATTGTGCGAGGTAGTCTATGACGGCGTCGGTAAAGCGACGTTTCCGGCCTCGCTCGATTGTATCAAACCGCTCGGCATGTTCGTGAGCTTCGGTTCGTCATCCGGACCGATCGACGCCTTCAACATCAATGTTCTGCAGACGAAAGGCTCGCTGTTCGCCACGCGTCCCACGTTGACCACCTATGCGGCCAAACGCGAGGACTTGCTCAAGATTGCGAACGGCCTGTTCGAAGTCGTGGGGAGCGGCGCCGTCAAAATTCCGGTGAATCATAAATACCCGCTCAAGGACGCGCAGCAGGCGCACCGGGATCTGGAAGGCCGCAAGACGACCGGAGCGAGTATTCTCCTGCACTGACCAGCAACGGCATCAGAACGAGCCGGATATCAAACCGGCGATCTGGGCGAAGGCCGCGTGCTCGCTCGTCGCCGTCGCGAGACGCGGAAGTGCAATCAGGTCGATCGCATCGGCAAATTGGGCGATGGCGGCGGCGGTCTCCTCGAGGGAGGCCGCGCTGCCTTCGCTTTCGCTGACCACGACGGCGGCGATGTCGAGATTGCGGCGCGCCATGACTTCGAGCGCCGTCAAGGTGTGGCTGATGGTGCCGACGTAACTCCCGGCCACCAGGATGACCGGGGCACGCAAGACAGACATCAAATCGAGCACCGTGCGCCGCTCATCGAGCGGCACCATGATCCCGCCGACACCCTCGATGAGAAGGAGCCCGCGCTGCGCCGCCGCCGCGTTGCGGCAAAACTCCACCACGTCGCGAAATTGGATCGTGCGGCCCTCGCGCCGGCCCGCCATGTCCGGCGAGAGCGGGGCCTTGAATCGCCACGGCGCGATCCGCTCTACCTCCTCCAACGTGGCGGGGCGCCCGAGCGCGGCCAGCAGAACGGCGGGATCGCTGTCTTGCCACGCGTGGGGATCGAAACCGCTGACGATCGGCTTGACCGCGGCGATTGCGCCGCCGCTGGCGCGGATATGCCGGATCACTCCCGCGGTGACGAAGGTCTTGCCGATATCGGTCCCGGTGGCGGTAACGAAGACGACGCTCATTGCGCTTCGGCTGCGGTCGCCGGAGCCGGCGCGAGGATACGCGTGCGCACCAACTCGGCCAGCCGTTCGACCTCGCGATCGGGATGCTGCGCGGTAAAGGTCAGCCGCAGGCGGGCGGTGCCTTGCGGCACCGTCGGAGGCCTGATGGCGACGACCAGGTATCCCTCATTTTCCAGGAGCCGCGAGGCTTTCAGCGCCGCATCTGCTTCGCCCAGGAGCACGGGCACGATCGGGCTCGTCGGCTCGGGCAGCCCGGCGGAGCGGGTAAAAGTCTTGGCTTTTGCTAGCGGAAGAGCGGCATAGCCGGGCTCGCTTTCGATCACGTCGAGGGCGGCGATGGCGGCCGCGGCCATCGCCGGCGGAAGCGCGGTCGAATAAATGGCGGTGCGCGCGCGATTGCGGATGAGATCGACCACCGCGGCGGAGGCACAGAGATAGCCGCCGTAAGCGCCGAGCGCCTTGGAAAGGGTGCCCATCTGCAGCGGGACGTCGGCCTTGATCGGCTGCACGAAATTCGAGCCGCGTCCGCCGCCAACGACGCCGACGCCGTGGGCATCGTCGGACATCAGCCAGGCGTCGTGACGCTGCGCCAACGCCGCGAGGGCGTGCAAGGGCGCGATATCGCCATCCATGGAAAAGACCCCGTCCGTCGCGATCAGCACGTGAGGGTGATGCTGCCGCAGCTCGGTCAGCAGCGCCTGCGCGTGGCGAACGTCGGCGTGGCGAAAGGGCACGACTGCCGCGCGCGAGAGGCGTGCGCCGGCCCACAGGCAAGCGTGTGCGAGATCGTCGATTAGAAGGAGATCGCCGGGACCGACCAGCGCGGGGATGATGCCGAGATTGGCGAGATAGCCGGAGCCGAACACGCACGCGGCCTCGGTCTCCTTCAGCCGCGCGAGCCGCGCTTCCAGTTCGCCGAGCAGGGGATGGTTGCCGCTCACCAGGCGCGAGGCGCCGGCGCCCACCCCGTAGGTGCGCAGCGCGGCGATGGCCGCCTCCTTGACCACGGGGTGATGGGTCAGGTTGAGGTAAACGTTGCAGCAGAACGAGAGCAACCGGCGACCGTTCCGCAGCACCCAAATTCCCGGCGTCCGGGTGGTATCGATGAGGGCGCGGCGTAGACTGGCGCGTTGAAGTTCGCCGAGCTTGGCGGTCGCAAATTCGTCGAGTGAATGCATTCTCGAACTCAAGGCGTCATGCCGGTCAAGCTTTGCATTGAAAGGGGCGAATGTCGCGAAAAAAGGGAGCTCAGGACGCGTGGTATGAGGCCGGGCTCGCCCACGTCTGGCTGCCCTATGCGCAGATGAAGACTGCGCGCGCGCCGCTGCCGGTGGCGCGCACCCATGGCAGCCGCATCGTGCTCGCCGATGGACGCGAGCTCATTGACGGCATCGCGTCGTGGTGGACTGCCTGCCACGGCTACAATCATCCGCATATTCGCCAGGCGGTCGAGCGCCAGCTCGCGCTCATGCCGCATGTGATGTTCGGTGGGTTGGTGCACGAGCAGGCGCTTACGCTGGCGCGCCGGCTTGCGGCGCTCCTCCCCGGCGATCTCAGCCGCGTGTTCTTTTCGGAATCCGGTTCGGTCGCGGTCGAGATAGCCATGAAGATGGCGGTGCAGTTCTGGGTGAACCAGGGTGTACCCAAGCGAAAGAGATTCGTGACCTTCAGGGGCGGTTATCACGGCGACACCACCGGGGCGATGGCGGTGTCCGATCCCGGAGTGGGCATGCATGCGCGGTTCCGCGGCCTCCTTCCCGAGCATCACGTCGTCGAGTTGCCGCAAGACGATGCGACCGCCGCGACGTTTGGGCGCTGCCTCGAGCGTCACGCGGACGAGCTCGCGGGCATCATCGTCGAGCCGTTAGTCCAGGGCGCGGGCGGCATGCGCTTTCACCCGGAGTCGGTGCTGCGGCGCCTGCGCGAGGCAGCAGACCGCTATCAGCTCATCTTGATCTTCGACGAAATCTTCACCGGCTTCGGTCGCACCGGCAGCCTGTTCGCTTGCGAGGCGGCCGGGGTCTTGCCCGACATCATTACGCTCTCAAAGGCTTTGACCGGGGGGACCTTGCCGCTCGCGGTCACGATTGCGCGCGACAAGGTCTTCGATGCGTTCTGGTCGGATGAGCCCAGCGCCGCACTGCCGCACGGGCCGACGTTCATGGCCAACGCGCTCGCCTGCGCCGCCGCCAACGCCTCGCTCGACCTGTTCGAGCGGGAGCCGCGCCTGCGGCAAGTTGCGGACATCGCGCTCGCGCTGGAGCGTGGCCTTGCGCCGTGTCGCGGCCGTCCCGGCGTCAAGGACGTGCGGGTGAAGGGAGCGATCGGCGTGGTGGAGCTAGAGCGCATCGACGATCTCGAAGGCTTGCGCGCGCGCTTCGTGGCGGAGGGGGTTTTCGTGCGCCCGTTCGGCTCCATCGTCTATCTCACGCCGGCATTCACGATCGGTGTGGACGAGCTCGCAACATTGACGAATGCGGTCGTCAACGTGCTGCGCCGAGGCGGCTAGCTCGGATTCAAGCTAAAAGCCGACGACCGTGCCGTGCAGGTCGTATTGATCGGCGCGATCGATGCGCACCGTCGCGATCTCGCCGAGGCGCAGGGGACGGCGGCTTGTCACGTGCACCGCGCCGTCGATCTCCGGCGCATCGCCGCGGCTGCGGCCTTTGGCAACGATCGTCCTGCCGTCCGACTTCGCGCTGCGGGGCGCCTCGTCGATGATCACCTGTTGGCGGGTGCCGACCTTGCGCTTGAGGCGCCGCGCCGAGATCGCCTGCTGGTGCTCCATCAGGCGATGCCAGCGCTCCGCCTTCAGCGCCTCGGGGACGGCGGGCGCAAGCGCGTTGGCAGGCGCGCCCGCGACCGCCTCGTAGCGGAAGCAACCGACGCGATCGAGCTCGGCCGCGTCGAGCCAATCGAGCAGCAGGCGGAAATCCGCCTCGCTCTCGCCGGGAAAGCCGACGATGAAACTCGAACGGATGGTGAGCTCAGGGCAGACATCGCGCCAGCGCGCGACGCGCGCCAACGTCTTCTCCTGCGCGGCCGGCCGCCGCATGCGGCGCAGCACCGCAGGCGCGGCGTGCTGGAACGGGACATCGAGGTAGGGCAGCACCTTGCCCTCTGCCATCAGCGGCAGGACCTCGTCCACATGCGGGTAGGGATAGACGTAGTGCAGCCGCACCCAAGCGCCGAGCTCGCCGAGCGCGCCGGCGAGATCGAGAAATTTTGCCCGCACCTCGCGGCCGTTCCACGCGCTCGCCGCATATCTGAGATCGCTGCCGTAGGCGGAGGTATCTTGCGAGATGACGAGGAGCTCTTTCACGCCGGCGGCGACGAGGCGCTCGGCCTCGCGCAGCACCTCGGCGGCCGGCCGCGAGCGCAACTCCCCGCGCAGCTTCGGGATGATGCAGAAGCTGCAGCTGTTATTGCAGCCCTCGGAAATCTTGAGATAGGCGTAGTGCCGCGGCGTGAGCTTGATGCCCTCCGGCGGCACCAGGTCGAGAAAAGGATCGTGGCGCGGCGGCAGCGCGCGATGCACGGCCTCAACCACGCTTTCGTACTGCTGCGGACCGGTGACAGCGAGGACCTGCGGGTAACGTGCGGTGATCTTCTCGGGTTCGGCGCCCATGCAGCCGGTCACGATGACTTTGCCGTTCTCGTTGAGCGCCTTGCCGATGGCGGCGAGCGATTCCGCCTGGGCGCTGTCGAGAAAGCCGCAGGTATTCACCACGGCAAGATCGGCGCCGGCGTGGGAGCGGGCAAGTTCATAGCCTTCCGCGCGCAGACGGGTGACGATGCGCTCGCTGTCGACCAGCGCCTTCGGGCAGCCGAGCGAGACAAAACTCACCCGCGGCGGGCGCTCGCCGGCACGCGTGGGGTTGGGGTTCTCCATGGGGGAGGGGCCTAGCCGAGCCTATGGATAGGGGCAAGCGCCCTTGGGTCGTCCGCCAACCAGCGGCCGGCGTTTGCGACGGCCGTCATTGAATATTCATCATTTTCGCCTATATGAATGCTGTCGCTCGCGACCGAGCTGCCGACCGCGGATGTACCGGCGGTGGTGAGGTTGCGGACGACGTAGGCCCGCCGGGAGAGATCCCGCGCGGGTTTCGCTTTTTGGGGCGGCGTTCGCAGCCGCGCCCCGGCGGGACACGAGGCTGGATGAACGCGGGAACTTTGGTCCTCCCAGCCCCGCCTCACGGCCGGAATTGAACCTCCCTCATACCTCGAGCGACTAAATGCTAGGCGCTGCCGCGGCTTGCGGCTTGAGGGGCGTGGATGCTCATCCTGAAGTACTTCTTGGTGGTCGGGGCCGTTCTGACGGCCGGCCTTATCGCACTCAACGCGCATCTGCTGCCGGCCGGCTCGACCGCGCCCGCGACGAGCATCCATGCTGCGACGAGCGCCTCGCTTCCGACCGTCACGCCCAAGGCGCAGCCGGCGAAGCCCGAGCTGGATTTGGCCTCGGTTCCGACCCAGCTGCCGCCCGCGAAAGGGGCCGCTTCGGGCGGGCGCTCCCATCATTCGGCTCGCGCCCACCGCCGCGCGCATTGACGCAGGGCCGCCGCCGGCGGGGACTTTTTCTTCTGCAGAACGTTATAGCGCCGAAGTTGGATCGATCGCCAACGCACGGCTATGTCGGCTGCTCATCCCTCCTGGGGAGCGGCTTGAGCCGCTTGCAGCGAGCGCGCAGCAAACGACGAGCCGCACGATAGGCTGGTTCAGTCTGAAATCAGTGACCGACCGCGTCGAGATGTATCTGAGGATTTTCGCAATCGGACAAAGGGAGCTTGATGGAACCGTGCGAGTACCAAATCAGTTCCTCAGTTCGTCCCGTAACTGAACCTATCCTGAAAAGGAGGCGGCTGTGAGTCGTGGCTATCCGTCCATGACAGCCCTGTTGGCGGTACTCGCCATCGCGGGTTATCAGAACCGTGACAAGATCGCGGAATGGGTGAAAAGCGCGCAGGGTAAGTTGGATTCACCCTCGCGGGGGTCTGGCGCCAGTGCAGTCGGCGGCCCTCCAGGAAATCTCGGTGGAGCGCTGGCCGGAAGGAGCATCGGTGATCTGTTGAGCAATGGGTTGCGTGATCTGGTCGACAGCTTCAAACAGGCCGGCCATGGCGAGGCAGCCGATTCGTGGATCGGCCATGGCCCGAACAAGCAAATTGGTCCTTCCGATCTGGAAAGGGCCCTTGGGCCAGACGTACTGGCGACCTTGTCTCAGCAGACCGGGTTATCCCGAGAGGAGATCCTGTCCCGCCTGTCGAAAAACTTCCCGACGCAGTGGACAAATATACCCCCCAGGGGCGCATCCCCACCGCGGCCGAGTTGGGGTAAGTTCACCTCAAGCGGAACGAGTCACAATCAGCATCTAAATTCACGCCCAGTCATAGGACCACGTCTGGGTGCGCATCCGCCAAGCGAACCCCAACATCACGCGAACCGGACATCGTCAATTACAGACGAACATACGCGCACTCCCTATTAGGGGATGCGCATGTTCCCCGCCTGAACCCCGCGAGCGGCAGCGAAGGCAATCACCTGAAGCAGCGCCACCTTCCCCCACCCACGTAAACGGCGCGATGGCCCGTAGCTCTCAGGCACCAGTTTTGGTTTTGACCGCCCCATACGCATCGGCCATACGCATTGCGATGGCGGTTGTAACCGCAGCCGCCTAGCGCGTCTGCCGGTGCAACCGACGATAAGGTGGCGGCAGCAATCGCGACGCCGAGCAGCACGGTCTTGATCGACTTCATGGACACCTCCTTTTGGCGCGATTGTGGTCAATCGCGATCCTGCTTTTACTTCAAGCGAGCGTTGCCGAGATTGATTACGATATGCTGACGGTGCATTCAATCCTCTCGCTCTGGATGCTCATCTGAGTGCGACATCTGACCTTGAGGATGTCGCCGCTGCCTGGCTTAGCGCCCTCCGACCGTTCTCATGAATGATGGCGGGGACACTTGCGACAAGCCCGTCGCCAATGCGGCCTTAGCCTGGTGTAGTGCTCACCTCTTCATTGGAGCGTAAAAGATGCTGTCGATCTCCACGATATCATCGTCAAACAAGCGCAGCGCCTCGATCATGGTGCGGGGTGGATACGGCGGCTTGCCCCAGAGCTCCGCCTGCACCTCGTCCACCATGGGCGCGAAACGGTGTAGGTCACTGACGTAAACGGTAAGCCGCACACAATCCTTAAGGCTGGCGCCCTCCGATTGAGCAATCAACTTGATGTTGAGGAAAGCCTGCCGCACGCGTGCGTGGGGATCCTGCACCAATCTGTTGGTTGCCGGATCGACGCCTTGCATGCCGGCGACAAAGACGAAATCACCGGCCCTGGCACCGAGACTCCACGTACCCTCCGTCTTGACAGCACCGGCAGGGTTGAGTGTTTTGACCCCGTTCGGCGAGGGTGCCTGCGCGAAGCTGAGACTTGACGCCACGGCTATTGCGGTCATGCAAGGAAGGGCAAGTCGCTGTAACATGTGGGCACCAGGATTTGAGTGACACGCCAACACGCTTCGGCGTCGGCTCAAATGATAGTAGCGTATCCGCTGCGATTGGGTGAACGACGGAAATGGATGGGGTTCTAATGCGTCGAAAAGGTCTTGAATGGCGATCCAAAAAGTACGCCCCTGTGCAGAATGTGTCCGATGTTAACTGGCACATGGACGCGAAGGACTTTCACCAGAAATACAAGACCG
>VAZM01000502.1:4977-6759 GCA_005883135.1 Alphaproteobacteria bacterium | reverse complement strand
CTGCGGCTCGTCTTCGGCGCGCTCGCCGCGATCGCGATCGTCTTTCTCGTCGCTCCGACGCTGATCATGCTGCTGACGTCGTTCACCGCCTCGCAGTCGCTGAAATTTCCGCCCGACGGCCTGTCGCTGCGCTGGTACATCGCCTTGCTCGACGCCGACCAGATGCAGGCCGCCGCCTGGAATAGCCTCGTCGTCGCGTTCTGGACGACGGTAGTTTCGGTCGTGCTCGGCACCGCCGCGGCGCTCGCTATCGCCCGCAGCCGTTCGGCCTTGGCGCGCGCCTGCGATGTTCTGTTCATGTCGCCGCTGCTGCTGCCCGCGCTCGCCTTCGGCTTTGCCGCGCTGATCTTCATCCATAAGCTCGGGTTTGCGCCGAACATCCCCTTCCTCGTGCTCGGGCATGTCGTGGTTTGCGTGCCGTTCGTGCTGCGCACCACCATCGCCGCGCTCTCGCAGCTCGATCCGGCGCTGCTCGATGCCTCCTATAGCCTCGGCGGCGGCCCACTGATGACGTTTCGCCGGGTGACGTTGCCGCTGATTGCACCCGGTCTCGGCGCCGGCGCCTTCCTCGCCTTCATGGCGTCGTTCGACAACGTGCCGGTCTCGTTGTTTCTCGCCGACGAACGCACCGAAATGCTGCCCATCCACCTGTGGCAGCAAATCGAGACGAACCTCGACGTGCGTACGGCCGCGGTCTCCGGCCTGATTGTGATGTTCACCCTGATACTGATGCTGGCCGCCGAGCGTTTGGCTGGCCTCACGCGGCAGATGCGCTAAGGAGTGAGACGTGCCGGGTGTATCGATCCATGTTGTCGACGTGTCGCGGGGCGTCGTCGCGACGGGGATGCGGGTCGAGCTTCACGCCGTCGACGCCGGCAAGCTCGCGCTTCTCGCCAGGGGTCAAATCGGCGCGAACGGGCTGTGGAACGCGCCCGAGCTGGCGAAAACATTCGCGGCCGGCGCCTACGCCGCAGTCTTTCACGTCGGCGATTTCTATCGCACGCAGCGAGTCGCTTTGCCCGCCGTGCCGTTCCTCGAGGCGGTCCGCTTCGACTTCGGCATCGCCGACCCGGCGCAGCACTATCACTTGCCGTTCAAATGCACGCCGTGGGGCTATTCGTGTTTCCGCGGCGGCGCCTGAACGGCCGCTTACAAACGAAACGCCGGCCCCGCGATGTCGCGAGGCCGGCGCAATATTCAGTGCAGAGATAACGACGATGCTCAGTCGACGTTGGCGGCCTCGACTGCGGCGCGGCGCGCCCCCGGCAGCACGACGACCTTCGCGCCGCCATGCACGCGGTTATAGAGATCGATCACGTCCTCGTTGACCAAGCGGATGCAGCCCGAGGACACATGCTCGCCGATCGTCTCCGGCGCGTTGGTGCCGTGGATGCGGTACATCGAGCCGCTGAGATACATGGCGCGGGCGCCGAGCGGATTGCTGGGGCCGCCGGCCACGAAACGCGGCAGGTACGGCTGGCGGTGGATCATTTCCGGCGGCGGCGTCCAGTCCGGCCACTTGGCCTTGCGCTCGACCGACTTGACGCCGGACCAGGTGAAGCCTTCGCGGCCGACGCCGATGCCGTAGCGCATCGCCTTGCCGCCGGGCATCACCAGATAGAGGAAAGTGTGCGCGGTATCGATGATGACGGTGCCGGGCGCCTCATTGGTGCGATAGTCGACGATCTGGCGGCGCAGGTCACCGCGCAGGTCGCCCCCGTCATCCTGGGGGTTGGCGTAGGCCGGCGCGGTCACCGGTTGCTGCTGCGGCTGCGGGCCGAA
>VAZM01000502.1:1873-4964 GCA_005883135.1 Alphaproteobacteria bacterium | reverse complement strand
CGCCTCGAACGGATTGAACGGGTTGGCGGAAGCCGCGGTGGTCGACAATGCGCTCGTCGCGAGGAAGATCGCGACCGCGGCGACGGTCTTCAGACGGCAAAGATTGTACATGACACGTCCCCCTTGACGACCATTGGTCGAAGCGGGGGGTGTCCGGGTTCAAAATGCTTGCCGACAATTAATCCTCAGGGGTGGTTACCGGCCGCCCGCTGATTGATAAGATCTTGACATTAAATGGTTATATACAATTGCCGCAGCGCGGTGAAATCCCCGTGATCGCACACGACCCGGGGGCAGGAACGGGCCGAACGGGGTCATAATACCGGCGCCGGCCGGCACCGCTCACGGCCCCACTTAGTGCCGCCCCGCGTGCCATCCCACGACGGCGTCCGCGACCGCGTCGGTCGAGGCGAAATAAGGCTTGATGTCGAGGAGGGGCGTGTTGTCGAGACAGTCGAGGCCCACGACCGAAAGCCTAGTGCCTTCCACGCCCACCAGTCGTACCACGCTCATGGCGATGGGATTGGGCCGGGCCGGAGATCGCAACGCAAAGGTGCCACGACCCACGCCGTAGTGCCGCGGGACCTGCAGCACCAGATCGCGCCGCGATCGATTCATCCAATAAAGCACGACCAGATGGCTGCAGGTCTCGACCCCGGCGAGCGCCTCGGCCCAGCGCGCATCGACCACGATGGTGCAAACCGCGTCGGATTCACGCGCGTTTTTCGGGCACTCCTCGCGCCGCGTCCACGGCGTGCGGATGTGGCCGATGAAATAGAGCGAGGCGTCGAATTTGTCCGGCAGGTCGATCGCAACCTCGCCGTCGCGGATGCCGAAGGCGGTATCGTTCATGGCTCCATCACCTCTGGGTGTCGACAACGAAGATGGCTTGGCCTGGCCCATCCGGCAACGAGGGAGGGAGCCGGGGGCGCAAAGCCAGCGGTCCACCGCCTTGCAATTGCCGCTTAAGCGTATAAACATATCTTTATATGCTGGCTACCAGCGTGCGAAATGGACCCCCCGCCCACCTTGATGCCCACGCCTGCCCATCTGCCCTTCGAGGCGCTTTATAGCGCGCTCAAAGCCGCCGCCGAGGGCACGCGGCTGCGCATTCTGGCGCTTCTCGGTGAGGCCGAACTGACCGTGTCCGACCTCACCGCCATCCTGCGGCAGTCCCAGCCGCGGATTTCGCGCCATCTGCGGCTGCTCGCCGAGGCGGGTCTCGTCGAGCGTTTCCGTGAAGGCTCGTGGGCCTTCTTCCGCTTGGCCGAGCGCGAAGGCGCGGCCAATCTTGCGCGCGAGCTCATCGCCCGTCTCGATCCCGACGATGTGACGCTCTCGCGCGATCGGGAGCGCCTCGCCGAGGTGCGCGCGCAACGCGCCGACGCGGCGCAAAATTATTTCCGCCGGCACGCGGCGGAGTGGGATCGCATCCGCAAGCTGCACGTGGCCGATGAGGCCGTCGAAGGGGCGATCCTGCGTGCGTTCTCCGACGCGCCGGTGCGCGCGCTGCTCGATCTCGGCACCGGCACGGGGCGCATGCTCGAACTGCTCGGACCGCAGATCCAGCGCGGACTGGGCCTCGATCTCTCTCTCGACATGCTCTCGCTCGCCCGCACCCGCCTCGACCGCGCCGGACTGCGCCACTGCAGCGTGCGCCAGGGCGACATCTATGACCTCGCGCTGCCCAAGGACAGTTTCGACGCGGTCGTCGTCCACCAGGTGCTGCACTTCCTCGAGGACGGCGCGCGCGCCATCAAGGAGGCGGCGTGCGTGCTGCGGCCGGCCGGCCGGCTGCTGGTCGTCGATTTCGCTCCGCATGATCTCGAATTTCTGCGCGACGAGCATGCCCATCGCCGCCTCGGCTTTGCGAGCGATACCGTGACGCAATGGATGAAGGCCGCGGGCCTCGACGTCGTGCTGCAGCAGAGCCTACCGCCAGAGCCCGCGTCCGAAGGCAAGATCGCCGTCTCGCTCTGGCTCGGGCGCGATCCCCGCCTCGTGATTGCCGCGCCGGTGCTGGAGGTTGCCTGATGACAGCCGAGCCCCGCGCCAGCCGTTTCGTCCGACCGCGCGGCGATGGCGAAGCGCGACGCATCCGCGTCTCCTTCGAGTTCTTCCCGCCGAAGACGGAGGAGATGGAAAAGACGTTGTGGGAGTCGATCACGCGCCTTGCCCCGCTCGAGCCCAATTTCGTCTCGGTCACCTATGGCGCAGGCGGCTCCACGCGTGAACGCACGCATTCGACCGTCAAACGCATTCTGGCTGAGACCGCGCTCGCCCCGGCCGCGCATCTGACTTGCGTCGCCGCAACGCGTGAGGAGATCGATACGGTGATCCGCAGTTATTGCGGGGCCGGCGTGCGTCACATCGTAGCGCTGCGCGGCGATCCGATCGGCGGCATCGACGAGCGCTATGCGCCGCATCCCGGCGGCTACCGTAACGCCGCCGATCTGGTCGCCGGCATCAAGCGCCTGTCGGAGGTAGAGGTGTCGGTCTCCGCCTATCCGGAAAAACATCCGGACAGTCCGACGGTTGAGGCCGATCTCGACATGCTCGCGGCCAAGGTCGATGCCGGGGCCGCGCGGGCGATCACCCAATTCTTCTTCGAGAACGATCTCTATTTCCGCTATCTCGACCGCGTGCGCGCCCGTGGCATCGACGTGCCGGTCGTGCCCGGCATCCTCGCGGTGCAGAACTTCAAGCAGACCAAGGCCTTCGCGGCGCGTTGCGGCGCCTCCGTCCCGGACTGGCTGGCCGAGCGTTTCGACGGCCTCGACGACGATGCGGCAACCCGCAAGCTCATCGCCGCGGCGGTTGCCGCCGAGCAAGTGCTCGATCTCGTCGACCGCGGCGTCACCGATTTTCACTTCTACACCATGAACCGCGCCGACCTGGTCTACGCGGTGTGTCACCTGCTCGGGCTGCGGCCGAGCCAGGCAGCAGGCAACGGACTCGGTCTGCTCCCTCTCCCCGGAGGGGAGAGGGTTGGGGTGAGGGGGGTCGGATGATGACAGTGACCGTAACGCTGCGTAGGCCTCGTGCTCACCGCTTGCCGTGCTCGACTCCCTCCCCCGCTTGCGGGGGAGGG
>VAZM01000502.1:0-1853 GCA_005883135.1 Alphaproteobacteria bacterium | reverse complement strand
CCCTGTCCCTCCCCCGCGCGCGGGGGAGGGGACGCGGTGGCACGAGCTTTCGTCCAATCCGAAGAAAGAGCGCGCCTGAACCATGACAATGTCTGTGTCACACACCGAGCAAACGCTGCGTCGCGTCGCCGCCGAGCGCGTGCTCGTGCTCGACGGCGCCATGGGCACCATGATCCAGGCGCTCGGGCTCGACGAGGAAGGCTATCGCGGCGCGCGCTTCGATGCCTGGAACCGCGAGGTGCGCGGCAACAACGATCTCCTCATTCTCAGTCAGCCGGTGAAGATCCGCGACATCCATCTCGCCTATTTCCGCGCCGGCGCGGACATCGTCTCGACCAACACGTTCTCCTCGACCCGCATCGCCCAAGCCGATTACGGCATGGCCGGCATCGCCTATGAGCTCAATGTGGAAGGCGCCAGGCTTGCCCGCGCGGCCGCCGATCTCGCGCAAAACGAGGACGGCCGTCCGCGCTTCGTCGCCGGCGCGATCGGGCCGACCAATCGCACCGCCTCGATCTCGCCTGACGTCGCCAATCCCGGTTTCCGCGCCGTCACCTTCGACGAATTGCGCGAGGCCTATGCCGAGCAGGTCAAGGGCCTCATCGAGGGCGGCGCCGATCTCCTGCTGATCGAGACGATTTTCGACACACTCAACGCCAAGGCCGCGATCGCGGCGGTTGCCGATGTCACCGAGCTACGCGGCGAGCACGTGCCGGTGATGATCTCCGGCACCATCACCGATCGCTCGGGGCGGCTGTTGTCCGGACAGACGCCGGCGGCGTTCTGGAACTCGGTGCGTCACGCCGCGCCGTTCTCGATCGGGCTCAATTGCGCCCTCGGTGCGCGCGAGATGCGCGCCCACATCGCCGAGATCGCGCGCATCGCCGACACCTTCGTGTGCGCCTATCCCAATGCGGGTCTGCCCAACGAGTTCGGCAGTTACGACGAGAGCCCATGCTTCATGGCAGAGCTGCTCGGCGAGTTCGCCGACGCTGGACTGGTCAACGTCGTCGGCGGCTGCTGCGGCACCACGCCCGAGCATATCCATGAGATCGTGCGCGCGGTCGAGGGCAAGGCGCCGCGGCGCGTTCCGGAGGTGCCCCGGCGCTTGCGTCTGTCCGGTCTCGAGGCCTTCACGCTCACGCCGGAAATTCCTTTCGTCAACGTTGGCGAGCGCACCAACATCACGGGATCGGCCAAGTTCCGCAAGCTCATTACGGCAGGCGACTATGCGGCGGCGCTCGCGATCGCCCGCGACCAGGTCGAGAACGGTGCGCAAATCATCGACGTGAACATGGATGAGGGCCTGCTCGATTCCGAAAAGGCGATGACCACTTTTCTCAATCTGATCGCCGCCGAGCCCGACATCGCGCGCGTGCCGGTGATGGTCGATTCCTCGAAATTCTCGGTGATCGAGGCCGGGCTCAAGTGCCTGCAGGGCAAGCCGGTGGTGAACTCGATCTCGATGAAGGAGGGCGAAGCCGCTTTCATCGCCCATGCCAAGACCGTGCGCCGCTACGGCGCCGCAGTCGTGGTCATGGCTTTCGACGAGAAGGGCCAAGCCGACACGCTCGAGCGCAAATGCGCGATCGTCAAGCGCGCCTATGAGATCCTGGTCGAGGAGGTCGGTTTTCCGCCGGAGGATATCATCTTCGATCCCAACATTTTCGCCATCGCGACCGGGATGGAAGAGCATAACGGCTACGGCGTCGCCTTCATCGAGGCTGCGCGCTGGATTCGGGCGAACTTGCCGCACGCGCACGTGTCCGGCGGCGTATCGAACCTGTCGTTCTCGTTCCGCGGCAACGAGCCGGTGCGCGAGGCGATGCACTCCGTGTTCCTCTACCACGCGA
>VAZM01000501.1:3475-5033 GCA_005883135.1 Alphaproteobacteria bacterium | reverse complement strand
CGGCTGCGGAAATAGAAAAAGCCATCCTTGTCCTTGCATAAAACATCGCCGGTGTGCAGCCAGCCGTCGGTGAGCTTGGCGCGCGTGATTTCCGGCTCGTTATAGTAGCCGCGGCACACATAGGGGGATCGGATCCAGAGCTCGCCTTCCGCGGCGTCGTTGCCCTCGGCATCGACGAGCCTGAGCTCGATCTCGGGCGCGGGGACGCCGGGGCTGCCGCGCGGGACGGGGCGGCCGTCGATCGGCGGCCGCAGCGGGCTTCCGCCCTCGGTCAATCCGTAGCTTTCCGAGACTTTGACGTGGGGAAGCGCGGCTTCGACCGCCTCCATCAACTCGGGCGTCACCACTGCCGAACCGATCGTGAGCTCGCGCAGCGCGCTGAGGTCGAGCGTGCGCAGATAGTCGCGGTGCTCGAGAAACATCGTGAACACCGCCGCCACGCCGCGCGAATAGGTGCATCGATACTTGGCCAAGGCATCGAGATAGGCGCGCGGCTCGTAGGCGGGCATCAGCACGAAGGAGCCGCCGGCGTAGAGCATCGGCTTGACCGTGCCGCGCAACGCGTTCTTGTGGAACAGCGGGAGCGCAACAAGCCCGCGGTCGCTCTCCGCGCACGGCCAATAGCGTTGGTTGTAAGCGACGTACCACAGCATGCCGTGATGCGTCATGATCGCGCCTTTGGGGCGGCCGGTCGATCCCGACGTATAGGGCTGGAACGCCTGCGCGCCGTCGGGGATCGCGGGTGGCGCGACAGGTGCGGCCGGTTTGGCCATCTCCTCCTCGAAGGAGAGAAAGCCCTGCGCGCGCTCGTCGAGAATGAGCCGTTGGCGCAACGGCGAATCGCGCGCGATCGCCAGCGCGCCGCGGTGGCTCGAGGGGTCCACCACCGCCAGCGCGCAGTGCGCCTCGGCGATGATCTGCGCGAGGGTTGCCGCCGCAGCGCGGGTGTTGAGCGGCAGCGGGATCGCGCCCGCGCGCATCGCGCCGAAGAAGAATTCGATGAATTCCGTGCGGTTTCCGATCAGCATGGCGACGCGCTCGCCCGGCGCCACGCCGAGCCGAGCGAGCATGCTGGCAACGCCGTTCATCCGCGAGTCGAGCTGCCGGTAGGTCGCGCGCCGCTCCTTGCCGCCGAACAGGTCGATGATCGCAACCTTGTCCGGCGCGCGCGCGACGGAGTGGTCGAAGAAAAACCCGAGATTGCGCCCGCGATTGATGTCGTTCATGGGGATCAGGCCGGCTTAGCGGCCGTTATGCCCGCTGACTGATCCGCGTCAATTCGATATCTTGCCAAGACCTTTTCGCCTCGTGACGATTGGAAGACTGCGAGGACCCCACGCCCTGAAACGCAGGAAGGAAACTCCAGGAAGGAAACTCCATGACGATATTTTTCCGTCGCGGCCTTGCAACCCTGGCGGCCGCTTGCCTCCTTGCGCTGCTCGGAACGAGCCCCTCGCCTGCGCAGCAACGACCGAAGATCACTGTTTCGAGCTTGACGCTTCCGGTATTCAACCCGCTCGTGTGGAACATCATGAAGGCGCGCGGCCTCGACGCCAAG
>VAZM01000501.1:0-3444 GCA_005883135.1 Alphaproteobacteria bacterium | reverse complement strand
CCGAAGTCGTGATCGGCGGCCCGACGATCTTGCAGAAGCTATACCAGGAAGGCGTTCCGTTGCGGATTTTCGGCACCGGGTTCACCCTTGCCGATCTCGTCGTCTTCGCCAAGGACCCCAACATCAAATCGCTCGCCGATCTCAAGGGCAAGCAGCTTGCCGCCGACATGGGCGGATCGCAATTCCAGGTGATCAAGATTTACACCAATGCCAAGGGCATCGAGCTCGGCAAGGACATCACCGTGGTCAATGCCAACTTCGCCGTTGCGCGCGCGCAGCTCGAGGCCGACCGCGTCGATGCGGCGCTGGTGATCGAGCCGCTGGCCAGCATTACGCTGCGGCAGAATCCGACCTGGAACATCATCTTCAACGGCGCGCAAGGGTGGAAGGAGATCACCGGGCAGGACGGCTGGGAGATCGTGCCGGCGCTGCGCGCGGAGACGATTGCGCGGGTACCGCAAGCTCCCAAGATGCTGCTGGCGTCGCTGCAGGATGTGGCCAACGTCCTCCAGAAGGAAACCGACGCGGCCGACAAGATCGCCGTCGACACCACCAAGCTGCCGCCCGGCATTCTCAAGGCCGCGGTCGACAGCGGCCGCCTGCACATGATCGTGCAGCCGGCGTGGGAGGGCGCGGTGCGCCAATCCATCACCGACATGATGCAGCGCGCGGCGACAAGATCATCTATGCACCCTGAAGAATACCGAGAGGCCGGCCTCGACGGAACATTCTCGCGCCAAGCCGTCGTCTCGGTTCTGATCTTTGCGGCGTTATGGGAAGCGCTGTCGTATTTTGCGCCGGCGCTGGGAATTCCCGCGTTCGCCATTCCCGGCTTTGCCCGGATCGGGCGAAGCCTGCTGACGATCACGCCGATCGACGTCCTCGTCACGCTGGCGCGAGTCATCGGCGCGCTGATTGCCTCGTTCGTGCTCGGCGTCGCGCTCGCCGTCTTGATGTATCAGTCGCAACGGCTCGAAAACTATCTGCGGCCGATGATCCGCCTGTTCATGGCGGTTCCGGTGGTGTCCTGGATCCTGTTCGCGGTGCTGTGGTTTCGCGGCGTGGAATTCCGCATTGCCTTCGTGCTGATCGCGGTCTGCGGACCGGTCTTCCTGATCGACGCGTTCGACGCCATGCGCAATGTGCCGCGTGAATTGCGGCGCATGGTGCGCTCGTTTCGGCCGACCGCGCTGCAATACTTCGGCAAGCTGATGTTTCCCGCAATCGTGCCGAACCTCATCACCAGTTGGAAAATAAATCTGAGCCTTGCGATCCGCGTCGTCACGATTGCGGAACTCGTGGGCGCCGTCACCGGCATCGGCCATCAGTTGGCGGTGGCGCAGGAATTGTTCTCGGTGGCCGACGTGTTCGCATGGACGCTGGTGCTGGTCGCGCTGCTCTTTCTGCTGGAAGCGGTGGTGGCGCGGGTGGAGCAGCGCGTGTTGCGATGGCGGGCATGATCGCACCGCCGCCGATCGAGGTGCGGCAGCTGCGCAAGGTGTTCCGGCAGACCGCCTCCGGGGAGCCGGTGGTCGCCATCGACCGGCTCGATCTCGATATCGCGCCGCGCGAGGTGGTGGCGATCGTCGGCCAGACCGGATGCGGAAAATCCACCTTGTTCGACCTGATGATCGGGCTCGAGCGCCCCACTGCCGGCTCGATCTTCATCGGCGGGAGGACGCCTTACGGCGACTTCGATCATTTCCGCGGTCAGATCGCCACCGTATTCCAGCAGGATCGCCTGCTGCCGTGGCGTTCCGCGCTCGACAACGTGAAGCTGCCGCTCGAGCTGATCCGGCTGAGCGATGACGAGCAGCACAAGCGTTCGCTGTTCTGGCTCGAGCGGCTGGGGCTCGCAAACTTCGCCCGCGCATACCCGCATGAACTCTCGGGCGGCATGCGCCAGCGCGTCGCCATCGCGCGCGCGTTCGTGGTGCAGCCCAACATCCTGCTCGCCGACGAGGCGTTCGGTCATCTCGACGAGGTCACAGCGGCCGAATTGCGGGAGACGTTTCTCAGCCTGGCCCGCGAGTGCGGCAGCACCGCCATCCTGATCACGCATCAACTCGAGGAGGCGATCGGCGTCGGCGATCGGATCATCGTCCTCGGCAGGGCGGCGCGACTGCTCGCCGACATCGATGTGGCGCGCTGGGACAAGCGCGAATTTGCGATCTTGCGCGAGGCGATCCAGGCGACGTTGCAGACCAACGCGCAGGACCTGCGGCTGATGCGCGCCTGAACCGAGGCCGCATTGTGGCTTTGCGCGTCGTGCTGTGACGAAAAGGTCACACGCGTTGCAAATGCAGCGTCGCGACTGAATTCTCCCATGGGCAACGGGCACAAATCAGGTAACGTGTCGTTCGCCTAATCATGGGCGTTTCCTCCTTCACTTGAGCCCCGCTTGTCGGGGCTTTTTTCTTTGGATCGGAGGCTGCGCGCGAACGCGCACGCGTCCGCCGTGAGGGAGTACGCGATGGAGATTAGAGCGGAATGAGATCAAGTTGAATCGTCATGCCCGCGCTTGGCGCGGGCATCCACGTCTTCTTTTATAGCGAGATCAAAGACGTGGATGGCCGGGCATAAGCGCGTTCACGCGCGTCTTCCGACGCGCTATGCCCGGCCATGACGCAAAATGGTTTGTGCGAGGTGGTGAACTCGTAAAGCGCGAAGCCGCTGCCGTGAGTTAGTGGTCCTGGGGTTGGATGGCCTGGGGACGAACCCAGGACAGACTGTCTGAGGTTCCCAATGCCCTTGATAGCAGACGCAAGCGCTGCGCCGCGACAGTCGACCGTTCAGTGCCAAGACCGAAAGCTTTACCATCGAGCATCTCTTGTGTCCTGCCGGAGGGACGGTGGCCATGTCATGGCCGGTGTCGCAGCGCATCGACTACCAGGGAAAACGCTGCTGAGGAGTGCCGCCGGCTTGGATAGAAGAGGTGGTAGCCGGAATAGGGCTGGCACCAATTCTCAAGCACCCGCCGCAACCTCCCCCTGGCGATATAGGGCTGAAGCATGCCTTCCGGTGCATAGACCAACCCGAAGCCGGCAAGCGCGGCATTGATCTGCTGCGATGTGGCATTGAAGGTGAGCTGCCCTTCGACGCGCACCCGGACCTCGCGGCCGTTCTTGTCGAACTCCCAGGCATAGATATTGTCATGCCTGGGCAGGCGCAGATTGATGCAATTGTGCCCGAGCAGATCCTGGGGTTTCTTCGGTTCAGGCCTGTTCTTGAAGTATGATGGAGCGCCCGCGACCGCCATGCGCAGGTTGGGCCCGATGCGCACCGCGATCATGTCTTTCTCGACCTGCTCGCCGCTTCTGACACCGGCGTCGTAGCGCTCTGCAACGATGTCCGTGAGGCCGAAGTCGACCACCATTTCGATCTTGATATCCGGGTACTCGCGCAGCAGCTTCGACAGCTTCGGCACCAGCACGGACTGTATTG
>VAZM01000500.1:1252-4351 GCA_005883135.1 Alphaproteobacteria bacterium | reverse complement strand
CTGCCGTAGCGATGGCCGTGGCCTGCGTGTTGGCGGGCTGCGGGCAGGGGCAAAAGCAAGCCGCGGCCCCGCCTCCCAAGGTCACGGTCGCCAAGCCCATTGAGCGCACCATCGTCGATCAAGACGAATACGTCGGCCGCTTTGTCCCGGTCGACGTCGTCGAGATCCGCGCGCGCGTGTCGGGCTACCTCGACAGGATCCACTTTATCGACGGGCAAATCGTCAAGCAGGGCGACCTGCTGTTCACCATCGACAAGCGGCCGTTCCAGAACACGGTCGACCAGTCGCGTGCCAATCTGGAGACGGCGAAATCGAACCTCGCTTTCACCCAGTCAGACCTCACGCGCGCCCAGCAGCTCGTGCGCGAACGCACCATCAGCGAGCAGATCTACGAGCAGCGGATGCAGGCTTTCCGCAATTCCCAGGCCTCGGTGGCGGCCAACGAGGCGATGGTGCGCCAAGCGGAGCTTGATCTCGAGTACACCGAGCTCAAGGCGCCGATCACCGGCCGCATCGGCGATCGGCGCGTGACCCAGGGCAACTTGGTCACCGGCGGCGCCGGCGGCAACACCACCATGCTCGCCACCATCGTCTCCATCGATCCGATCCGGTTCGAATTCACCTTCGACGAGGCGTCGCTGCTGCGCTACCAACGATTGGCGGCCGGCGGGAACGAGGTAGCCGGCCTCGGCGGCACCTCGGTTCGCCTGAAGCTGCTCGACGAGACCGAGTTCTCGCACACGGCGCGGATGGATTTCGTCGACAACGCGATCGACCGCGCCAGCGGCACGATCCGCGGGCGTGCGCAATTGGCCAATCCCGACAGCCTGTTCACGCCCGGCATGTTCGCACGCGTGCAGGTGCCGGCCTCCGCCCCGTATCAGGCGCTGATGGTCCCCGATGCCGCGATCGGCAGCGAGCAGGCGCGTAAGTTCGTCTACCTGATCGATCAGGACAATGTTGCCCGGCTGCGCTACGTGACGCTGGGGCAATTGGTCGACGACCTGCGGGTCATCAAGCAAGGGCTTTCGGCCGGCGACCGCGTCGTGGTCAATGGCTTGATGCGCGTGCGGCAAGGCGTGAAGGTGACGCCCGAAGAGCAGCCGGCGTCCCCGCAAGCGAGCGTTCCTGCGCGCGGTGCGGCCGACAAGACCGATTAAGCGGCGGCGTCAGTCCTATGCGTATTTCGCATTTCTTTATCGACCGGCCGATTTTCGCCGCGGTCGTCTCGATCGTGTTCCTGATCGTCGGCGGCGTATCGTACTCGCGCTTACCGGTCACTCAATACCCCGAGATCGCGCCGCCCACCATCAACGTCTCCGGCCAATATCCCGGCGCCAACGCGGACATTGTCGCCGCCACCGTCGTCACGCCGATCGAGCAGCAGATCAACGGCGTCGAGAACATGATCTACATGTCCTCGAACTCGACCGCCGACGGGCGTTTTTCCATCGATGTCAGCTTCGAATTGGGCACCAGTCTCGACATTGCTCAGGTACAGGTGCAAAACCGCGTTGCCATCGCGCAGCCGCGGCTGCCGGTCGATGTGCGCAATATCGGCGTGACGGTGACCAAGAAGTCGCCCGACCTGATGATGGTCGTGCATATCTATTCGCCCGACCAATCACGCGACACGCTGTTCATTTCCAACTATGCGACCCTGTCCGTCACCGACATCCTCACCCGCATCGACGGGGTCGGCTCGATCACCGTTTTCGGCAGTCGCGATTATGCGATGCGCATCTGGGTCGATCCCGACCGCCTGCAGACGGTCGGCCTGACCGCGACCGACGTCATCGTCGCGCTGCAGGGCCAGAACGTCCAGGTCGCCTCCGGCGTGCTCGATCAACCGCCGGTGCCGAAGCAGGGCGCGTTCCAGATCGCGGTGCAGACGCTCGGGCGCCTCGCCAATGCCGACGAATTCTACAATATCATCGTCAAACAGACCCCCAACGCGGTGGTCCGGCTGCGCGACGTGGCACGGATCGAGCTCGCCGCGCAGGACTATTCGTCCAATTCGTATCTCGACCGCGACCCCGCAGTGGCGCTCGGCATCTTCCAGCGCCCGGGCTCGAACGCGCTGGCGACGGCGAGGAACATCATCGACACGATGAACCAGTTGTCGGCCAGCTTTCCGCCCGGCATCAAGCACGCCATCGTCTACAATCCCACCGAGTTCATTCAACAATCCGTCAACGCGGTTACTGAGACCATCCTCGAGGCGGTGCTTCTCGTCGTACTGGTCGTGATTCTATTCCTGCAGACGTGGCGTGCCGCGATCGTTCCGATCGTTGCCATTCCGGTGTCGCTGATCGGCACATTCTTCTTCATGTCGATGTTCGGCTTCACGCTCAACAATCTTTCTTTGTTCGGCCTGGTGCTCGCGATCGGCATCGTGGTCGACGACGCGATCGTCGTGGTGGAGAACGTCGAGCGCAACATCGAGGCAGGGCTCGATCCGCGTGCCGCAGCCTACAAGAGCATGGACGAGGTGGGGCAGGCGTTGATCGCGATCGCGCTGGTGCTGTGCGCTGTCTTCGTGCCATCGGTCTTCATCACCGGCATCTCCGGCCAGTTCTACCGGCAATTCGCGCTCACGATTGCCAGTGCGACGGTCATCTCGCTGATCGTATCGTTGACGCTGTCGCCGGCGATGTGCGCGTTTCTGCTCAAACCGAAGCAGCGGCAGCCCCGGCCGACGTGGTGGTCGCGGCCGATTCGCGGATTTTTTCGGGCCTTCAACTGGGGTTTCGATCGTTTCGCCGGCGGCTATCACTGGCTGATCAGTCGCGCGGTGCGGATCGTGGCGGTCATGCTCGTCCTCTACGTTGCGATCCTCGGCTACGGCCTCAACGAGTTCCGCAACACGCCGGTTGGCTTCATTCCCCAGGTCGATCGCGGCTACTTGATCGGAGTGCTGCAGTTGCCTCCCGGCGCGTCTTTGGCCCGCACCGACGAGGTCCAGCGGCGGGTCGTGGAGATCTGCCTGCACACGCCCGGTATCGCCCATGCCGTAAGCATCGTCGGATTTAGCGGCGCCACGTTCACCAACGCGCCGAACTCCGGCGCAGTATTCCTGATCCTCGATGATTGGGCGGA
>VAZM01000500.1:0-1230 GCA_005883135.1 Alphaproteobacteria bacterium | reverse complement strand
TCGGCCGCCGGCATCACCGGCGAGCTGTTGAAGCGCCTGTCCGGCATCCAGGAGGGGCTGATCCTGGTGGTGCAACCGCCGCCGGTCTCGGGCATCGGCAATGCCGGCGGCTTCCGCATGATGGTCGAGGACCGTCAAAGCCGCGGCTCGCAGGCATTGCTGGAAGCCACCGGCACAATGATGAGCAAGGCCGCCCAGACTCCCGGTCTGAACCAGGTGTTCACGTTGTTCGAGAATTCGACGCCGCAGCTCTATCTCGACATCGATCGCACCAAGGCGCAACTCCTCGGGATCAGCGTGCCGGAGGTTTTCGCCGCGCTGCAGGTGTATATCGGCTCGGCCTACGTCAACGACTTCAATCTGTTCGGCAAGACCTTCCGCGTCACCGCCCAGGCCGATGCGGCCCACCGCATGGATCCGAAGGACATCTTGAACATCCGCGTGCGCAACTCGTTCGGCAATACGGTGCCGCTCGGCTCGTTCACGACGGTGAACAACATTGCCGGACCGTACCGGGTCGCGCGCTATAACCTTTACCCCGCGGGCGAGCTCGATGGCGCGCCCGCCCGAGGCTATTCGCAGGGGCAGGCGATCGAGATCATGCAAAAGCTCGCCGCCGAGACGTTGCCCGACGGCTTCGGCTACGAGTGGACGACGCTCGCGTTCCAGCAAGTGAGAGCCGGCAACACCGCGATGTTCGCGTTTGCCCTTGCCGTGGTGTTCGTCTTTCTGGTGCTGGCGGCGCAGTTTGAAAGCGTGACGCTTCCGCTCGCCGTGATCATGATCGTGCCGATGTGCCTCGTTGCCGCCATCAGCGGCGTGATCATGCGGGGACAGGACAACAACATCCTCACCCAAGTGGGATTTGTCGTGCTGATCGGGCTTGCCGCCAAAAACGCAATCCTGATCGTGGAGTTTGCCAAACAGCTGGAGGACCAGGGCCGCGATCGTGCCGCCGCTGCGGTCGAAGCCGCGCGCCTGCGACTGCGTCCCATCCTGATGACGTCGCTCGCCTTCATCTTCGGCGTCATGCCGCTCGTTTGGGCGATCGGGGCGGGGGCGGAGCTGCGGCAAATGCTTGGGACCGCCGTGTTCGCCGGCATGATCGGAGTGACGACGTTCGGGCTCATCTTTACGCCGATCTTTTACGTGGTCTCCCGCTGGCTTGCGGAAAAGAGCCGTCGCCGTCGCGCTGCGCCGGCGGCGCCGCCCGCGCCGGCGGAATAGGCG
>VAZM01000117.1 GCA_005883135.1 Alphaproteobacteria bacterium | reverse complement strand
GGGTACGCAAGGTCGCTGACGGGGGCAATTGGGTCGAATTCGCCGTTAGCGACACCGGCATCGGCATGACGCCGGAGCAGCAGGCCAAGCTGTTCGAGGAATTCACGCAGGCAGACTCCTCGACCGCGCAGCGCTACGGTGGCACCGGGCTCGGCCTTGCCATCACGCGCAAGCTAGCGCGCATGATGGGCGGCGACGTGACGGTGGAGAGCACACCGGGCAAGGGCTCGATGTTTGCCGTACGGCTGCCGGCAAGTGCAGCAAGCCCGGCAGGAAGATCGGGTGAAACTGGCACAGCGCAGGGCGCCCACGCCACTGCGCGCGACAGCGGGATGGAAGCAGCATCGTGACCAAAGTGCTCTACGTCGAGGACAACGACGACAACGTCTACATGCTCAAGATGCGGCTTGAGCTGTTGGAGGACTTCGAGGTCGTGACAGCGGAAGACGGCGAGAAGGGCTGCGCCATGGCGTGCTCCGAGCGGCCCGACATCATCCTCATGGATCTCGAAATGCCGGTGGTCGACGGGTGGGAAGCGACGCGGCGGCTCAAGGCCGACCCGCAAACGCGCGATATTCCGATCATCGCGCTCTCCGCGCATGCGCTCGCCGGCGAGCGGGAAAAGGCTCTGGCCGCCGGCTGCGACGAGTTTGATACCAAGCCGATCGAATTCGAGCGGCTGCTCGCGACCTTGCGCAGGGTGCTCGCCGCGCGACGGGGAGCCCAATCATGAAGGTGCGATCACACGGGCCGGGCAAAGTTCGCCCGGTCTGATCGCCCAGATCCAAGCTTCCAGGCCGGTCAACGGCGCGGAATTGTCTTAGGGGCCGCGGCGTCCTTCGCTCACCGGCGCGTTGGCGCCGAACACGCCGGCCACGATCCGGCTCGTGCCCACCAGCAACACGCGATCATGCGTCACCGCATACCGATAATCCTTGCTTTGCGGCACGCGCGCTGCAAGTTCAGCAGGGACTGGGCGCAATTCGATCTGAGGCGGCAGCTCGGTCCCGACGTCGGCGTTGAACGCGGAGGGGGACGACTGATCCTTGAGCATCTGGTAGATCGCGCGGCGCTCGTCATCGGTGAGCGTTTTGAACGTGTAGGCCATGGTGATGAGCGCATCGTCGGCCGCGTTCTTCTGCGAGAATTTCGCCGGAACGGTATCGGTATTCGCCGGCGCATCGGCAACCGCCAAAGCGCCGTTCACGAACGCGGCGTTCGACTGCGGCTGGGTGTCAGGGGCGTGCGCGCTCGGCTCTTCCTTGCCCATCTTGCCGGACGGGGTGTGCTGCCAGTTTTCCAGCTGCAAGCGTTGCTCCGGGTTCGCCGGCGGTGAGGGCTGCTGGGCGGCGGCAAGGCCGACGCCGCCGACAACCGCCGCCCCGAGCGTGCAAACGCGCAAGACGTTGCGCATGGTGAACTCCTGTCATGACGAGCACTATGGGTCCGCCGCTGCATGCGGGAGAAGAAACGCAGCTCCGCGCTTTCCCCGCGCCGCCGCGGCGGTGGTCTACAGACTCAACCACCAAGCCCGAGCTTTGGTTTCATGCTGGCGCAGCGCATCGGCGGCGATGTTCCCGCGCCCACGGCTCGGTAGCCGGGTTCGCTTGCGATGTTACCTGGACGCCACAGCGCGCGGATTTCCGCGGTAGCCCCTGCCACAACATGCAGTTTCCGCTGGGCTGTTCGGTTCCGCGTCGATTAGGATTCCGACTTCTGAGAGGACGATTCGATGTTTCTCGCACCGCTAGCCGCAGCGGCGCTCCTCGTCGGCGTCGCGATCGCCCCCGACGCCAAACCGAGCCTCTCGCCCACCCTGTCGATGCAACAAAAGAGTGCGGCGGTAAAGCCGTTGATGCGCTCAGCGACCGAATGCATCGCGCGTATCGTCAGCAGCGATCCGCGTTTCGGACAGCCCAGCGCCGATCTCGGCGATCTGATCGTCGATTCCATGCCTAGTTGCGCCCTCCAGGTGCGCATCATGATCGAAGCCTATGATCGCTATTTCGGCGAGGGCGAGGGGGAAGCCTTCTTCATGGGTCCCTATCTCGACCTCCTGCCGAGCGCCGTCAGCAAGTGGGTCAGAGACAGCGTGCGGTGACGGGCTCGATTCCCGTCCGACAGGTGCCCTCACGGCAATCGCGCTACCAGCGCTGGCTTGAGCACGAGCGAGAGCGGGAGCGTAAGCAGAACGACTGCCGCGACCAGAATCAATGCCGTCGGCACGCCCAGCGCATCCCCCAATACGCCGTAGATCGCCGGCGCCAGCGCGCCGGCTCCGATCGTGCCGGTATAAAACACGCTGAACGCGCGGCCGCGGCGCTCGGGCCTGACCAGATCGGGGACCGAGCCGTAAAGCACGGATGACGTGCCATTGAGCGCAATCCCGATGATCGGAAGCAGCAGCAGCGTTGCGTTGAGGCCCAGCGGCAGCAGGGCTCCAATTCCCACCGCGGTCAACCCCTCGGTGAGCCAAACCGTCGCAACGGCGCCGATGCGCGCGCCGATGAAGGCGCACACGAGCTTGCCGACCGCGCCGCCGGCGAAAACGAGCGTCAGCGCCACGCCGACGAGGGGGACGCTTGCGCCTTTGGCCGTGAGCACGAACGGCAGGAACAGCAGGAATCCCATCCGGGTCGCGCTGTCGAGAATGCCAATCGCGAGCAGGACCGGAAACGCGAAGGGATACGTGACGTCGGCAGCCCTGTCCGCCGCCTGGTCCTGCGCCGCATGCGAAGCGCTCACGGCGCTATACCGCGGGGTCAGCACGAAGATCGCAGCAGCCGCCAGAAGGCCGACAGCCCCGAGAAGCGCAAGCGCCGGCCGCCACGACATGAGGAGCAACAGCAGCGAGGCCGCGGCCGGGACCGTCATCTTGCCGAGATCGCCAGCGAAGTTGTAAGTGCCGAGCGCCTTCATCGAGCGGTCGCCGGCAAAAGCGCGCGCCATCAGCGCGGAGCCGAGCGGATGCTGGACGCTGGCCCCAAGGCCACCGATGAACAGCGCCAGCACGAGGAGCCCGAAGCCCGCGCTGGCGCCGGCAAGGCAATAACCGGTGCCCGCGAGCGCCGTACCGAGCGCCAGGACCGGCGCCGCGCCGAGACGCTCGGCAATCAACCCGGAGGGAATTTGAAAGCTTGCCATCGTGCCGGAGAACAACGCCTTTAAAAGCCCTAGCTCCGCATAGCCGAGCCCGAACTCCTTCTGCCAAATCGGCAGCATGACGTAGATCAGGTCGGTGTAGCCGTCATGCAGCGCATGCGCGCTGCAGGCGACGCCGGCGGCGCGGCGTTCGTTGCGCCTTGCGGGCAGCGCGGGCGGTTCGTGCACCGGCTCGCTGGTGACGCTCATGGGATCTGCGGTTCTCGCTCCCTGCGCTCGACGAAGGCACTGCTGATGAACGAGATCACCGGTTCACCATGCTGGTTCACGCCGCTGTTGCGCACGAAGATGATGCCCCAGCCGGGGCGGCTGGCCAAAGGCCGCATCTCGATGACCTCGGTCGTGTACGAGACCGTGTCGCCGACATAGACGGGCTTGGACCATTCCAGATTGCGGAAACCGGGCGAAGGCCCGAGTTGGGCGACCGCCTCGCCGCGAGCGCGCAGTTCTTCGTCCTCGCGCCGGCGGAAATCGATCAGCAGCCGCATCCAGACGCAGGCGGTGTGCCAGCCCGAGGCGCAGAGGCGGCCGAAATGCGAGCGCGCCGCCTCGGCTTCGTCGACATGGAACCGCTGCGGATCGAAGCGCGCCGCGAAGCTCTTGATGTCCTCGGCAGTGAACATATGGCGCCCGAGATTGCTAACCTCACCGACCCGGATGTCGTCGAAGAACTTCATGAGCTATGACTTGCCTGCGCCTGCGGCCCTGCCGGCAACGCCCGCGTCACGCCGTCCGAACATCGGGCTCACCATCAAGCTCATGATCGGCTGGTCCGACGCATCGACGAGTTCGAGCCGGAATTTCACGAATCCCAAGCCGGGCCGGCTGCGCGAAGCGCGCGTCTCGAGCACGGTGGCACGCGCCTTGACCCGCGCGCCGGGGCGTATCGGCGCGAGCCACTGCACCTCCTCGACCCCCGGCGCCCCCATGAAACTCGTCTCGGCGAGCATGCCGTCGGTGAGCATGCGCATGAGCACGCAGCAGCTGTGCCAACCCGAGGCGACCAGACCGCCGAACAGGCTCGCGCGCGCGGCCGCCTCGTCGAGATGCATCGGCTGCGGATCGTACTCTGCGGCGAAGGCGATGATTTCCGCGCGCGTGATGAGCCGCGATCCGCACTCGGTCACTTGGCCGGGACTAAAGTCTTCCCAATGCAAACGGGGCACGGCGATCCTGCGGCTTGCGGGCTGCGTTTCCCCTAGACGGCGCCTCCGGAGAGGTCAACCGGCCAGCGCGGCGCCGCAACGGACGCGCAGTTTGCGCCACGCGAGCCGATTAACCCCACATTAACCACACGGATTGCCGAGCTCGATTTGACCATCGGCATGCCGCAGTGCAGTGTTCGAACGGCTCACGGCGAGCACTGAACGACCCGGCGACGCAGTCGAGACTTGCAACCGGCTGCGAGGGCGAAGTCAGCTGCGCGAGCTGCGTCAAGTGGCGGCGCCGCTCGTGTCGGGAGGAGGACCCAATGTTCGATCTTCGCGACCTGTTCCAATGGGAACGGTTCATCACGCCCTCGATTATCAAGCTCTTCTACTGGCTCGCGGTCGGCATTTCAGTGTTGTTCGGGCTCTCCGGAATCATATCCGGCCTGACGCTGATGGCGCTCAGTCCGTTGGCTGGATTGTTCTGGATCATCGCCAGCCTCATCGGGGTGGTGATCGGCGTGATCTTCGCGCGCATCATTGCCGAGTTCGTGCTGATCATGTTCCGCATCAATGAGCACCTCGGGGCGATCCGCCAGCGCGGGCAGCAGATGTGAGGTTCAGAGGAGAGACGCACGAGGACAGTCTCGGTCGTCGCTTCTCTGTCCTGCGTCATCGGACTACGTGGCAAACCTGAAATGCATGACGTCGCCGTCGAGGACGACGTAGGATTTTCCCTCGAGCCGCATCTTGCCCGCCTGTTGCGCGCCGGCTTCGCCGCCGAGCGCCACGTAATCCTCGTAAGCGATGGTCTCGGCGCGGATAAAGCCTCGCTCGAAGTCCGAATGGATGACGGCGGCCGCTTGCGGCGCCTTGGTGCCACGGGTGATCGTCCAGGCCGCCGCCTCCTTGGGGCCGGCGGTAAAATAAGTGATCAAATCGAGCAGCGCATAGCCGGCACGGATCAAGCGATCGAGGCCCGGCTCCTTGAGACCGATCGCGGCCAGATATTCGGCGCGCTCGTCTGCCGGCAGCACGGCGATCTCCGCTTCGATTTTTGCCGAGATGACGACGCAAGCCGCGCCTTCCTCCCGCGCGCGCGCCTCGACGCGGCGCGAAAACTCGTTGCCCGTCGCGGCGGCACCCTCGTCGACATTGCCGACGTAGAGCACCGGAATGGCCGTCAGCAGACCCAACATGCGAAAGGGCTTCTCCTCCTCCGGCTTGCGCTCGACTAGGCGCGCCGGCTTGCCGTCGCGCAGCAGCGCAAGGGCTCGGTTGACGAGATCGAGCGTTTCCCTGGCCTCGACTGCCTCCTTGTCGTTCCCTTTGGCTTTCTTGCCGAGGGCGTCCACGCGCCGCTCCAGGCTGTCGAGATCAGCGAGCATCAACTCGGTTTCGATGGTGTCGATGTCGGCGATCGGATCGATGGCGCCGGAGACATGGGCAACGTCGGGATCGACGAAGCAGCGCACCACATGGGCGATGGCATCGACTTCACGGACGTGGGCGAGAAACTGGTTGCCGAGCCCCTGGCCCTTGGAGGCGCCGCGCACGAGGCCGGCGATATCCACGAAGGTGAGCCGTGTCGGTTTGATCCTGGCGGATTTGGCGAGCTTTGCGAGGACGTCGAGACGCGCATCGGGCACCATCACTTCGCCGACGTTCGGCTCGATCGTGCTGAACGGGTAATTCGACGCCTGCGCCGCCGCGGTCGCCGTCAAAGCGTTGAACAGCGTCGACTTGCCGACGTTGGAGAGGCCGAGGATGCCGCATTTAAAGCCCATGACGTTGCTCTGACCGATTTTCGCCGCGGGTGTCACTCGTCAGGATCTTGCGACTGCTTAGGTGGCAAAAAGCCCTTGGCCTGCATGCCGAGATGCACCTTGTTTTGGAAGCTCGCATCCTCCCCTTTCGCCAAAAGGTCCGCGTTGTCCGCCATGATCGCGCACACCGCTTCGACCCAGGGCCGTTCATCCTTGGCGAAGTCGTTGAGCACATAGGCATGAACCAGATCCTTCCCGCCGGGATGCCCGACGCCGATGCGCACGCGCCGATACTCGTTGCCGATGTGGGCGGAGATCGAGCGCAGCCCGTTGTGCCCGGCGATGCCGCCGCCGGTCTTCACCCGCACCTTGCCGGGCGGGAGGTCGATCTCATCGTGAAATACCACGACATCGGACAGGCCGAGCTTGTAGAAATGCGCGGCTTCCGCCACCGCGCGGCCCGAGTCGTTCATGTAGGTGCCAGGCAGCAGCAGCAGCGCACGCTCGCCCCCCAATGGCCCCTCCGCGGATACGCCCTGAAAGCGCCGCCGCCATGGCCCGATCCCCCGGCGCTTGGCAATCGCGTCAACGGCCATGAAACCGATGTTGTGTCGGTTGCCGGCGTAGCGCGAACCGGGATTGCCGAGCCCGACGAGGAGCAGCATGGAGTCGCGTCCGTGCGGTCATGCCCGCGCAAGCGGACATCCAGTAACCTCGGACCACGAGATCGTACCCGTCTCGACCGGTGACTACTGGATCGCCCACTCGCGCGGGCAATGACAAGAGTGATGCGCTTATTTCTTCTCCGCGGCCGGCGGCTTCTTCTCCGCCGCCGGCGCGGCGGCGGCAGCAGCACCTGCTGCGCCCGGAGCGCCTGCGGGTGCAGCCGCCCCCGGCGCGGCGGCGGCCGCGCCTTCGGGAGCAACGCCGGCCTCCGCGGCGGCGGCGGCAGCCGCGGCTGCCGCGGCGGCAGCTTCGGCCGCCGCCTTCATCTCTTCCGCGTAGCCCGACGGCGGCACGATCGTGACCAGAGTGTCATCGAGCCTGCCGACGACGCGCACGTTCGGCGGCAGCGCAACCTCGTTCAGGTGCTTCGAATAATTGATCTCGAGCCCCGAGATATCGACATCGATGGATTCCGGGATGTTCTCGGGCGAGCAGACCACTTCGACCGCGTGGGTGACGATGTTGACCGTGCCGCCGCGCTTAACGCCCGGCGCCTGATCGGCATTGACGACGTGCACTGGAATACGCACGCGGATTTCCGCCCCCTCGCCCAGCCGTAGGAAGTCCACGTGGATGGGCAGATCCTTCACCGGATCGAGCTGGAAGTCGCGCGGGATGACTCGTTGTTTACCCCCGTCGAGGTCGAGCTCGTAAACGGTGGTGAGAAAACGGCCGGCATAGATGCGCTGTTTGAGATCGGAATGATCCACCGAAACGTTGAGCGGCGGCTTGCCGTCGCCGTAGATCACGCCCGGCACGCGGCCAGCGCGGCGCTCCGCCCGGGCGGCGCCCTTGCCGGAGCGCGACCGCGTCACGGCCTTGATCTGCTTGACAGTCGCCATGGTGCAAACCTCTCGCGATAATACGGCCGCCGCGATGCGACGGTTTATGTTTCCGCAGCGTGCCTCCGACGATTTCGGCGCGGCGACCTCGCCCGCGCCGGCGCCGGCGGCTCGGCGGGCTTATAGCGAGCACGATGGGCAAAGACAAGAAACGGCGGGCCGCCGCGTTGGCGAAGAAAACTACCCCTAGCGCAAGGGGTTACGGGCTGCCGGCCCCGAGCTTCGCCTCGAGCGCAGCGACCCGCGCCTTCAGCGCCTCGTTCTCTTCACGCGCCAGCCGCGCCATTTCTTTGACCGCCTCGAATTCCTCGCGCCTGACGACGTCGAGGTCGCGCAAGATGCGGTCCGCCTGACTGCGGAAGATGGTATCGAACTCACGCCGCACGCCCGAGGCGGCGCCGGCCGCGTCGTTCATCAGCCGCGCCATCTCATCGAAGAAACGGTTGCTTGTCTGGGTCATCGCTGATCTCGGGATTGAATGCTAGAGGCCTGCACAACAATGGTGACGCTTTGCTCCGCCTGCAAGGGCGCTCGCAGTGAGCCCCTTATAGCAAATCGCGGGGGCTCCACGACCGGGGCCGCTTCCGTCGGCCGCTTGACTCCGCCGCCTGGCTGCCCGCATCACCCCAGCCGGGTTGCGCGAGTCGCCGATGCCGCTTTATGTCCTCCCCTTCCCAGCCTTCGACCCCGTGCTCATCAGCTTCGGGCCGATCGCCATCCGTTGGTACGCCCTCGCATATATCGTCGGCATTCTCTTAGGCTGGCTCTATGCGCGCGCAATCATCCGCCGCGAGCGGCTCTGGAGCTCGCCGATGCCGATGACCGTCAGCGATTATGACGATTTCGTGCTGTGGGTCACGCTCGGCATAATCCTGGGCGGGCGGATCGGTTACGTACTGTTCTACAACCCGAGCTATTTCGCCGCCCATCCGCTGGAAGCTTTCCAGCTCTGGAAGGGCGGCATGTCGTTTCACGGCGGCTTTATCGGCTGCGTGCTCGCGGTCGTCCTGTTCGCCCGCCATCGCGGGCTGTCCATCCTTTCGCTCGGCGATATCACCTGCGCGGCGGGAACGATTGGGATTTTTCTCGGACGCATCGCCAACTTTATCAACGGCGAGCTTTGGGGCCGACCGACCGACCTGCCGTGGGGAATGGTGTTTCCGACCGGCGGGCCAGCGCCGCGCCATCCGAGCCAACTCTACGAAGCGGTGTTCGAGGGACTCTTGCTTTTTGTCGTGCTCAGCGCGTTGATCCGCGGCGGCGCGCTCAAGCGGCCGGGTTTCATCCTCGGCGCCTTCAGCTTCGGCTATGCCGTCGCGCGCTCGATCTGCGAACATTTTCGCGAGCCCGATCCCCAGCTCGGCTTTCTCTGGGGCGGCTTGACCATGGGCATGCTGCTAT
>VAZM01000116.1 GCA_005883135.1 Alphaproteobacteria bacterium | reverse complement strand
CTGCAAGCTGGGCTGGATAGGTTCTGTTCCGCTCCACATGGCCGTGTAACTTTTATGATCAGTTTGGAAGACTGCGTCGCACTATGCGGGCTGACCGAGGAGCAGGTTCTGGCAATCGCAGAACATGAGCACTTGCCAGAAATGGCCGCTACCGCGCTTGCTCAATATCTGTTGAGACGAGAGCATGGCATGGAGAAAATACGCGACATGATCGTGGATGATATCCGTCGGGCTCAACAGCGCGAGGACAAGGCACACACTCTGACCCTATTGCACGTGCTACATCATTTTTTGAAATCCCATCCTGAGGTCTGTCCACCTCAGCATCCGTGGAGCCAGCTCTCTTAGCCGAGTCTCGTAAGCGGCCACCGCTGAAGTGCCCGATGCAAAGTCTAGGCGCAATTTCGACGCCGAGGCGCCTTGGCGGTCTTAAGGTTGAGGACCAGTTCAAACTTGGTCGGCTGCTCGATTGGTAGGCCGGCGGGTCTGGCGCCGTCCAGGACGCGCCTGGCGTACAGGCCGAAGTGTCGATAGGTGTCGACAATGCTGGCGCCGTAGCCACTCGGAGAGCCACGCCGCTGGATTAACGAATTGTTAACTATAGCTTTGCAACACTGCCGCATCTTCCAAACTACGCATTTCTGCCCATCATCCGTCGAGCAGCCATCAACATGTCCGCGAATTGTGCGACCTGGACTTCGGAGCGCATCGAACTGCTGAAGCGTTGCCTCCATGCCGGACTTTCATGCGGCCAAACCGCCCGCGAAATCGGAGTCACCCGCAACGCCGTCATCGGCAAGGTGAACCGCCTGGGCCTATCGCGGCCCAAGGATTTGATCGCAAGGCAGCTAGAGCAAAGGCGTACCGCAAAGCTTGCGCGCCCGAAGGCCCCAAGGACTTGGCACCCACAGCGTGCCCTCCTGAACGTCTTCGCTCAGCATGAGATGCTGAGGACGGCGTTCCCGAGGCCGCAGCCACCTGCTGAAGATATCCCGATCTACAACGGCCGCGGATGCACGCTGCTTGAGCTCAGCCGGGGGAAATGCCGCTGGCCGATCAGCAACCCGGGCGCCGAGGACTTCTGCTTCTGCGGAAATGAGCCAGTCAAAGGATTGCCCTATTGTGCGGGGCACGCGCGCATCGCCTATCGGTCGCTCGGTCGACGGCGCAGCAGCGCGGGTGCATGAGCATGCCACTGCAAGCTACGGCTTGAGGAGACGCTGGGAAACTTACGCGCAGGCTCACGATCTGCCGGAAGGCTTCCTAGAGCGGCGCGCTACTCATCGGGTTCGGGTTCCCTGACGACTGGTGGCTGACCGTTCTTCTCCTCGTCCTCGTCCTCGTCTTCTTCTTCCTCGTCATTCTCGCCGTTGGGGTAATCATCATCGCCATTGGGGTCTCGCGGCGGCATCGTGTCATCGACGTTGCCGGCAAACCTCCACTCGGCCGAGATAAGAATGTTCTCAGACATGGGCTGCCTCACGTTCGCTCCTGTTGGATGTGGCGATCCCCCACAGCGGATGTTAGCCCCCTGGCGTCGAGGTTCCATTGTTGGAGCGGCGGACAGCGCCTTGTCCCCTGCCACACGCTCCAGGAAACATCTACAGCCCAGCCGGGTTGACCGAGCGGAGCCCTTTGGTTGTTGCATTTGTGCTGGAGGGTTCCCGAGGCCCCGCCGGGTCAAACGCCAGGCAGAGTTCTCGTTTAGGCGAGGACAGACGACACGCCAGCCAACTTCCGCGCACAAGCGGATCATCGGAAGGGTAATGATTGTAATAGCTGCCCAGCCCGGAACTCCTGATACCGCATGACGTTTCTAGACAATGACGACTGAGTTTTATTTTACGCCAGAGCTGCGTCTTAAGGATGGACGGGTCATCCGCGATATTGAGGACGCGTTTGGCTTTGCTCGCGAGCAGGAGCCCCGACCGGGGGTCGATCAGCGGGACGCAGCGCACTTATTTCTCAGATGGCTGGAGGAGCTAGAGATTCTCGAATAACGAAGGCTACTCACGCTGCGTGCTCAATTGCATCAGCAATACGCACTCCGGGAGTCAGAGTGCCCCCGTCATGCTGCAGCTTCTCAAGCTGCAGTTGCGCTCGCCTCGCTGGGTTCTTGCGCATCCGCTCGAAATGAGGAATTGCGTGCCGCCTCCAGGCAGAACCTCGCCGCCTCAGGCAAGGTCGTCGCGACCGCATCGGCTTGCGTCGAGTCACGCAACGCCGCTGGGTCCACGTCCGCTTTCCAGCAAGCAAGCAGGACCTGCGCGGCCGGTAGTATTCGGCGCATGCGACGGATGGTGTAGCGCATATGCGCGAGGCTGCCGGCGTCGAGATAAGACAGACAGACCAACGCCACGCCCGAGGTCTCCAGACGTAGAATGTTCATGGTCGCAACGGCGTCGGCGCCCTCGACCCGTGCCATCGCGGCTGCGGCCTGGTCAAGTGGAGTGCGTCCCGCAACGCACAGCACGGGCGCATCAGTCCGCCACTCAGGCCCAAGCCCCTCACGCTTGACCACAACGAGCTCCGGAGCCGTTTTGTCCGCGGCTTCCACCGCGGCGGCGGCCTCCGGGTCATGCGTGGTATCGCCAGCCGGCCTACCGTCGTTGTGTTCGGCCAGGTTATCGACCACCTCGAGGATCGTAGCTTTGATCTTCTCGGCCTGCGCACGGTCGAGCGCGCCGCGTGTGAGGTCGTTCTGCGCGAGCTTCAGCCCGGGCAGTGCCACCTCGTCGTAGTAGGTCAAGAGCGGCCGCTCCTTGAGAAACTCCTCGGCTTTTTCCACGGCCTCGGCGGGGTCCTCGGCGAGCATCCGTTGGTAGAAGATCTCCGGCGGCGAGAGCGCCGGCCGATCCCCGAACATCACATCGAGAAACTCGAGGCGCTCAACATGCCGGCCGAGCACCACCAGACACACGGTCAGAGGGGTTGCGAGAATGAGCCCAATGGGGCCCCACAGCGCGGTCCAGAATGTCGCTGAGGCAACGACTGCGACCGGTGATAGTCCGGTACTGTGCCCATAGAGCAGCGGTTCAATGACGTGGCCCACCACGGGCTCGACTACGACAAAGAGCGTCGCCGTCCACAACAGCATGGACCATCCAGGGTCGACCGCCGCCGAAAGTGCCAGCGGAAACACCGCCGCGATTACGGCGCCGATATAGGGCACGAACCGCAGAATGGCGCCGAGAATGCCCCACAGGATGGGACTGGGAACTCCGATGACCCACAAACCCGCGCCGATGACGACACCGAACGAAGCATTCACGGCGAGCTGCATCAGAAACAATCGACTCAGGCGGGTTGCCGCGTCGTCGAGCGCCGCGGTCGTCTTTTGCAGATCATGCGAGCCCGCGAGCTTGATGAGACGATTTCGCAAATCCTCCCGCTGCAGCAGGATGAAGATGACAAAAATGGCGATGATGCCTGTCGTGGTGAGGGGGTGGATCAGAGGCGATAGCAGTGCTGCGATGCTCTCCAGAGCGGTGGGGGGCGGTTGGCGAACCTCGACCGGTATGGGCTTCGCGTCGGGAGCCGGCGCGGTCGTCTGCAGCGAGGCGCCTGGACCCGGCGACGACTCCTTGGGCTTGTTAAGTTCCTTGCCAAGGTCGTGCAGCACGTCAGCCGCGCGCTCGAGGGGCCCGCTCGTCGCCGTCGCTCCGCGCAGCGACTTGATCTTTTCGCTCATCGTGAACTGATATCGCGGCAGATCACCGGCAAGCTCGGTCACTTGCGTGGCAATGAGGCCGCCGAGCATGAAAATGCTCACGAAAGCAAGGAGAACGACGGCGACGACCGCGAGCCCGCGTGGCATGCGGCAGCGTTGCAGCAGCCGAACCAGCGGCGCGAGCACGAAGCTCAGCAGGATCGCCAACGCGATCGGGACGAACACCTCCCGACCGAGATAGAGCGTGCCGATGATGATCGCCGCAATGACGGCGCCCGCGACCCCCTTCATGGACCGCTGAGTCTCCCGGATTGGTATGTCAACAATAGTCTAGCGCAGTAGCGAGGCAGCGTACTCCCGTCAGATCGAGCCGTCACTCGTGGATTGCGGCAGGGGCCGGCCAATGGCACCATCGCGCTCTCGTAAAAAAACTCGACAACGCGCAGTGGTCCTCCGCAAGTAGATTTTGATGCGCATTAGCTTTGACAAACCACCCTATGAAGGGCGACGCGGCTAAACGATACGAATAGCGGAACTGTCAAATAGGGTCATCAGGGAGAGCGCGCGATGCCGGCAAGAACGGCTGCGGTGATGTTTTGTCTCGTTATGCTCTGCGCCCCCGGCGCACAGGCACAACAGTTGCCCATGCCGCCAACCGGAGCGCAGCCTGAGCCGCCGCCGGCGCCCCCCTTCGGCATGCCAATAAGCTACGAGCAGGCGGTGAAGGCAGCCGAGGCGGCGATGGCGAAGGCCAAGGCCATAGGCGTGCCCAACGCCGTCGCCGTGGTCGAGCCCTCGGGCGACCTTGTCTATTTCGGCAAGATGACCGGCGCGCCTTATTCGGCGATTCAGCTCGCCCAGCAGAAGGCGGTCGCAGCGGCGCGCTATCGACGGCCAACCAAGGCGTTCTTCGACGCCATCGAGGGCGGGCATCCGTTCTTTCTGACGTTTCCCGGGGTCGCCGGCACGCCAGGCGGGTTGCCGCTCGTGGTCGACGGCAAGCTCGTTGGCGCCATTGGCGTCAGCGGCGGCAACGGCGATCAGGATACTCAGGTCGCGGGCGCGGGCGTGGACGCGCTGAAGTGACGTGCGACACCCGGCCTAGCGAGATCGATCGAGCTGGGAGCGCGTGATGACCGCCGGTAAGCGCACGAGCCATGATTTCGTGAGTCGTAGCGCCGGCCTCGGAATAGCAATCTCTAGGTTGCGGCAGCCCGTTGGCCTCACCGTCGACGGGCTCGCGCGTTTGCGGACGAAATACGCAGGGATGGATATTCGCGCCTGAACGGCGTATCTATTCGCGCATGACGCGGCCCGTAGCGGCCCGCATGGCATCCGTTGGAGCATCGCAGGGAGAGAGTCCGATGACACGCATCGTGCTAGCAGCCCTCGGGGTTCTCAGTTGCACGGCGTTTGCAACCGAAGTCTTCGCTCAGGCCGGCCAGACGGTGAATCCCGTGCCCATCACGCCGCCGACGTTGAACCAGACGACGCTCACATGTCAGATCAACTGCGACACGCTCGCAATGACCTGCCAGAACACCTGTATTCCGACCACCGCCGCGGCGGCGGCGGCAAGTTCCGCAGCTCCCGGGAGCGCCGCAACGACCGCCAGCGCTTGCGCGCTCAGCTGCACGACGCAGCAACTCGTTTGCAAGCAGCGTTGCTGAGACATCTCCCGCACCGAGCGCTTTCCGGTTAACCTCGCCGCGGAGCGAGGGAAAACCCCCGGGACGAGTCGGCGGCCCCTCCGCCCCAAAAACATCAGCCTCTGTGAAGCACCTCACGTTGGCGGCGCCAGCGACGTGGCAATGCAGTTGCGCGGCTCATCACAACGTGAGGAGTGACACGACATGCGCAAGCTCATGATTGTTACGGCAATGGTCGCCATCGCGGCGACCGCCGTCATCTGGTCGATCGCCACGGTCGCGGGACCGAAATTTGCCGGGAAAGTCGGCGAGGCATCGGCGCCAGATCTCGCCCCATGAGATCATGGTCAAGCACGGTAAGCCGCTCCGGGCGGAAACCTGGGACGCGTTCTGAGCACGCTTCCGCGCAACCCCGACTCGATGCGAGCGGCGCGCGCGCGTCATCGACACCCGGCGCCCCCTATAGCGGCTCGGGACGGACTGATTTGCGCTGAGACCAGCGCGATGGTAATCGCGAGGTCGACGGCTCCGGCATGGTCTCGTTCCCAGGAGCCATTGACCCGCCGCGATGGCAGCCGTTGAGGACAGCGATTCGATCGCAGCAAAAGCTCCGGCGCTGAGCCGGGGTGCATGGCTTGGCCTCCTCACGACGGCGGCCGGCTATGCCCTCACGGTGCTGATATTCTATCCCGGCTACAGCACCGTCGATGCTCGCTACGTCTATGCCGACGCCATGGCGTGGCGGTTTGGCGACTGGCAATCGCCGGCGATGGGGGCGCTCTGGCGCTTCATCGACCCGATCGCGCCCGGCGCGGCGAGCATGTTCCTGCTGACCGCGAGCCTCTACTGGATCGCCTTCGGCATGCTTGCCTTGCTTGCCGGCCGCCGCTCGCCTTGGCTCGCCTTCGCCACGCCGCTCGTCGCGCTGACGCCGCCCGCGTTCTTTTTCCTCGGTATGGTCTGGCGCGACGTCCTGTTCGCCGTGGTTTGGCTGACCGCAGCGGTGCTCGCCTTTTTCGCGGCCGCTCGCACCGAACGACTGCGCGCGCCCTTGCAGGTGTTGGCGCTGCTGTTGGTTGCCTTCGGCGTGTTGCTGCGGCCGAACGCGGTGCTCGCCGCGCCGATTCTCGCCGTCTATGCGATTTGGCCCACGCGTTTCGACGTCAAGCGCACGGCGATGGCCTTCATCCCCGCACTTCTTCTCTTCTGTGCCTTCATCCCTTTCGTCTACTACGAGGTGCTACACGCCGAGCGCCAGAATCCGCAACACTCGATCCTGGTTTTCGATCTCGGCGGCATTACCCACTTTGCTCGAGAAAACCAGTTCCCGGCGGCGTGGAGCACCGATGAGACGCAGTTGCTGACCAGCAAGTGCTACGACCCCGTGCGCTGGGATACCTATTGGCACGTCGTACCGTGCCCGTTCGTCATGCGGCGACTGGAGCGCCCGGATGACCTGATCTTCGGCACGCCGCGGCTGGTCGAGGCATGGTCGCACGCCGTCGCCGCACATCCCTTGGCTTATTTGCGCCACCGGGCGACCTTCATGTGGCAATTCCTCGCCCGTTCGAACCTCGTGCTGCCGGTGTGGGATTGGCTCGACCCGGCCTCGGGCTATGGCCGCAGTCCATACTTCACGCCCTTGCTCGCGCTGCACGATATCCTCCAGCCGACCCTCCTGTTTCGGCCGGGCCTTTGGCTCGTCCTTGCCGTCGCCGTGGGGCTTTTCGCCTGGCCGGCACGGACAACGCCGGCGGGAGCCTTCGCCATCGCCGTGAGCGCTTGCGCCACCGTCTATGTCATGAGCTTCGCCCTGCTCGGCGTAGCGGCCGACTTCCGCTATGCCTACTGGTGCGTGCTGGCAACGCTGGCCGGAGGCGTGGCAGCGTTCCTCGCTCGCCGCGATATCCTCGCGGACGCGCGCAGCGGCGGTCAAGACTCGCGGGTCTCGTCCTCCGCTTCGGTCAGCGCGCCGAGGATGTGATCGAGCTTGTGTCCGGCGCGCCTCGCCTTGGCGGCGAGATAGCGTCGGTTATGGGAATTGATCGGCCCCTGCAAGGGCACGCGTCCCGATACGTCGATGCCCGCGTGCGAGAGGCCATCGAGCTTCGCGGGATTGTTGGTCAAGAGTCGCACTCGCGTGCAGCCCAGCAATTGCAGCATGCGCACGGCAACGGCGTAGTCGCGTTCGTCGTCGTCGAAGCCCAGCACCGTATTGGCATCGACGGTGTCGAGTCCCGTTTCCTGCAGCCGATAGGCGCGGATTTTGTTGGCGAGCCCCAAGCCGCGGCCTTCCTGCTCCAGATAAAGAATGATGCCGCCGCCGTGCTGCTCGAGTTGTGCGAGCGCCAGACGAAGCTGATCCCCGCAGTCGCATCGGCGCGAGCCGAATACGTCGCCGGTGAGGCAGGCCGAATGCAATCGAACGGAAACCGCTTGCGCGAGGTCGGGTTTTCCGACGATGACGGCGGCCGGCGTGCCGCCGAGCGCGTCGCGGAAGATCACGAACCGGGCGGCAACTCCGCCGTTCAGGGGGATGGCGGATTCGGCAACCACTGCCAGCGATTCGGCCGCCGTGCGGCGAAATTCCGCGACCGCATCAGCGGCCACGCTGACGAGCGGCGCCTCGCTTGCGGTCGCGGCCTTCCTCGCATGCTCGCAGACGAGCAACGCCGGGAGCAGCTGCGCGAGCTTGGCAAGCTCGATTGCCGCCGCCGCCGTTTTGCCGGTCGGGACGACGTCGAGCCGGCGGGTGACTTGCGCGTCCGCGGCAAGGGAGAAGATCGCGGCGCGGTCATGCAAATCCCCGACCGCCAAACCCGTCGGGCCGGCGCCCTCGAGACCGAGTGCACGGGCACGGCGCGCTGTGATGAGCAGATGCGGCCGCGCTGGCGCGCACAGCCGCCGGAACGAGACAAGGGCTTCGTCGGTCATGCCGTCGACCGGCAGGGCCACCACCCTTCCCTCGGCCGAGTTCAGGATAACCGGTCTCCCGCAACGAAACTCGGCGAGACCGCGCTCGACGGCGATTTGCTCGACGGCGCCCAACAGTCCCGACGTACCACTCCCAGCCATTGTCACACACGCGCGACTTGCAAGTCGCACCCAGCCCAAACCACGTCAACCGAATAAGAACGCGTCCTTGTGGAGTTTATTCCTTCGGCAAGATCTTTTTGATTCCGCGTGTTTGCACTCATTGTTCGGCGAAATATCATGGCACGCTGCAGCACGCTGCGAAAGTAGGTATTTGACGATGGCGGTTCGACGCCCCGCCGCGCCGGATCGGAAAGCGCCTGGTCGCTCGCGAAACGGCTCCGGCGCCGCCTCATCGTGGGCGCCGGTACCGACAACGTTTCGCAGCGCCAACCGTTCCTTGCCGAACCCGTGGGAGCGCATTTTCGGCCCGCTGCGTCGTGGCCAGATCGATGACCTCGTCGTGGTGGGGCAATGCGGCCAGTCCATCGACGCCCGCATCGCCACCGCGAGCGGACACTCCCACTACATCAATGGCGAGGGCGGCCTCATCCATTTGCATCGGCTGCGGGCCTTGGTCGATGCGGTCGTCATCGGCGTAGGCACGGCGATCGCCGACGATCCGCAGTTGACCGTGCGGCGCGTCGATGGCCCAAACCCTGCCCGGGTCGTCATCGATCCGAACGGCCGCTTGCCCTCCAGCGCGCGGCTTTTGGCGGCCGACGGGATCCGCCGGGTGGTTATCAGCGACGTCGAGGCGCCCGCGGTGCTTCCCGCCGGCGTCGAAGTCGTGCTGCTTCCCGCCCGCGAAGGTCAGCTTGCCCCCGCTGCCATCGTTGCCGCGCTCGCCGCGTGCGGCTTCCGCCGCATTCTGATCGAAGGCGGCGCCGACACGGTCTCCCGCTTCGTTGCGGCGCGCTGTCTCGACCGGCTGCATGTTCTCGTCGCGCCCATTATCCTGGGTGCCGGACGATCAAGCCTCACCTTGCCGCCGATCGAGCGGCTTGACGAGGCGATGCGCGCGCCCATGCATGTCCACAATCTCGGCGGCGACGTGCTGCTCGATTGCGACCTCAGTGCTCAGCGCCTGCCGATCGGTCGGGCAAAAATATCGATGTGACCGATGCGCAGCCGCGATCGCCCTTCGGTCAGATGCGCGCGGCGCCACGCCAGCCAGCCCGAGATTTCATCCGGCGAGAGCGTGGTGGTCAGCGGCGCGACCTTCGCCCAGCCGACAAAGACCGCCTCTTGAATGGCTCGATCGTCGGGGCCGAACACCCAGTCGGACTGGCCCAGCACCACGGTATAGCCGAACTCTTCGAATCGCTGCGCAGCGCGCGCCGCTGCCGCCGGGCCAAGCGCCGGACCGAAGCCCTTGTTGCTGTGTTGATGGAGGTTGAAGCCGGCCAGCAGCTCGAGATCGTAGCGCGCCAGCGGTTCGGTGACGGCTCGCCCGTCATAGGTCAGCGCGGCATAGAACGGCAGCCGCCGCGCCGCCACCTCGACGATGAGACGATCGAGCCATTCGGGTGAGACAAGGTCGAGCAGCGCCGATGTGGTGACGAGATCGAGCGGCCCATCGAGCGCAAGCTCGAGATCGCGCGCGAGATCGACCGCCGTGGTGGCGACCGTAAGATGCGACGGACTGCGGTAGGAAGCCACCCGCGCGAGCAGCGTGAGACTGTTGTCGACCAGCCTCCAACTCTGGCGCGCCGGGAGATGACGTCGCATTGCTCGCAGTGTCGATCCGGTGCCGCAGGCGAGATCCACGACCGAAACCGCTCGCTGCCCAACGAAGGCGCAGGCCACCGCATCGAGCACCGCGGCATTGCGCGCGGCGAGATCGTAAGGTTCGCGCAACGCGAGCCAGTCGGCGGAATATTCGCTCATGCGAGGCGGTCCAGCACGCGGGCAAACAACATGCCCTGTTCCCGCCAGGATGGAAAGGCGGCGGCACGGGCGCAGGCGGCGAGACGGTCGCGTTCGCCGGCATGGGCAATGAGCCGTTGCAGCGCCGCCGCGAGCGCCTCGACGTCGTCGGGAGGGACGAGCACGCCGGCATTCGCCGGTACCGTCGCCGGAATGGCACCGGCGGTCGTGCCGACGACCGGCACGCCATAGGCAAGGGCCTCGGCGTAGGCCATGCCATAGCCTTCGAACCGCGAGGGCAGCACGAAGAGATCGGCCGATGCGTAGAGCGGCGCGAGCTCGCCGGCGCCGACCGTGCCGAGGAGCGCAATTCGATCGGCAAGAGCGAACCGCGCGATATCAGCCCTGACCTGCCGGGCCGTTTGCGGGCTGCGCCCGCAATCGCCGACGACGGTGAGGCGCCAGGGCAAATGCGTCAGTCGGGCGAGCGCCGCGACCAACACATCGTAGCCCTTGCGCGGGATCAGCGAGCCGACGGCAAGCAGTCGGACGACACTGTTCTCGTTGCGCGGCCGCGCCGGGACGCGATCCGTTCCCGGCTGCACCACGCTCATTCCGTCGGGCGCAACGCCGTAATCGTCCATAAGCAGCCGCGCGACCTCAGCGCTCGTCGCCACCACGTGGCGCGCACAGCCGAGGGCCGCGCGTTCGCTCGCGCGCAACGCGGCGGATCCGGCTGCGCCCAGCCCCGACTCGAGCGCGAGCGGGTGGTGCACCAGCGCGACCAGCGGGTGGCGCGCACGCAGTCCCTGGGCGGCATCCGGCAGCGCACCGAAGGCGAGGCCATCGATCACGAGCGGGCGCCCATGTGGCAGCGCCGATAGCCGCGCGCAGGCGCTCGCGCGCGTATGGGCCGTCGGGCAGGGAAAACCCTCGCCAAGATTGATGACCTCGGGTTGCCAACCGAGCGCCGGAAGCTCCGCGACGATGCGCCGATCATAGGTGTAGCCCCCGGTCGGAGTGCCGAGGTCGCCCGGCACCGCGAAGACAACCTCCTTTACCACAGCGGCGCCTCGTACCAGGCGCGCGCGGTGGGGGATTCCGCCACGGTCACGCGGATCGATGTGAGTTCACGGCTGTCGCGGCCGAGCTCGCCCGCACGCGCGGCGGCAGCGAAATGCTCGAACAGATGGCGGGTCAAGAATTCGGTAGTGGTGTTGACGCCCTTGAACTGCGGCAGCTCATCGAGATTGCGATAATTGAGCGGTCCCAAGGCGTCCTTGAGCAACGCCTGGGCGCGCGCGATGTCGACGACGATGCCATGCGCGTCGAGCTCGTCGGCCAGAAACGCCACCCGAATGACGAGGGTCGCGCCATGCACGTTTTGCGCCGGGCCGAACAGTTCTCCACGGAACGAATGGGCGATCATGATCTGGTCAGAGACTTCAACCGCGTACACGGAATTCCTCTTCGTCAGTGGATGTCGTCGGCTGCGGGGTAGCGGATCAACGGGCAGACCCCGTCGGAGTCGCAGGCGAACACCGACGGCAATTTCGCCGGCAGCTCCTCGAATGCGATGGCGGGCGCCAGCAGGAGGTCGAGCGCGGGCGCGTCGAGCAGCGCAAGTGCCGCCGCGAGGCGGCGCCGGTGCGTCCACCGCGAGCGATGGGATGGCGCGACCTTACCGACTTGGCTCGATACGAGCCGCAAGCGTCGGCTGTGGAACGCTTCGCCCAGCGGCGCCGCGACCTCGCCACTTCCGTACCAGCTCAGCTCCGCGACGATCGCCTCCTCGCCCGCGAGCCGAAGCGCGGTGGCGAGACCCGCCCCGCTGCCGCTTGCATGAAACACGAGATCGCAATCGCCCGGCGCGGCATCCGGCTGGGCGAAGCGGGCGCCGAGCGCCTGCGCGAGGTTCGCGCGCGCCGCAGCGATATCGACCACCGTGACCTCGGCGGCCGGTAGCCGCGCGCACAGGTAAGCGACGAGGAGCCCCACGAGCCCGCCTCCCACGACGGCGATGCGATCGGCGGCCGCCGGCGCGCCATCCCACACCGCGTTGAGCGCGGTCTCCATGTTGGCCGCGAGTACGGCGCGGCGCGAGGGTACTGGCTCGGGCAAGGGACAGACGGCTTCCGCCGGCAACGTGAAGAGGCTCTGATGCGGATGCAAGCTGAAGACGGTACGCCCGCGCAGGTCGGCGTCGCCGGCTTCGACTGTTCCTACGGTGCGCGCATGCGCTGGTACTCGCTAGCGGGTACGCGGCCGGCGTGGACGAGCCGCTCTGTGCCGCGGCTGACGGCGCCGAACAGCGAGCGCACTTGCACCTCGCCGTCTTTGGGCGCGGCGACCGCCTCCTCCCGCAGTTCGGCGCGGCCGGGCTCGACATACCAGAGCGCTTTGCCCCGCATCTTTGGTCACGCTATGGCTTGCCGTGAAAACGTCCCGTTGGGGGTGGTATCTAATAGCCCCAAGAGGAGAGCCTCAAGAGTAGCACGCGTCGCACGGAATTTGGACTTCGCCCAACCCCGCTATATTCTGGAAACACCCGCAGACACTCGCAAAGCCCTTCCATGCTCCAACGGTCCTCCGGCGAGGAGGCGGTCATTACCGCGCCCACCGCCCTGCCCGCATGGCGTCCGGTGCTGTTTTTCCTCTGCATCGGGTTGACCATGGCGGGGCTGATCTGGCTGGCGACGGTAGCGCTCTCGCCCGGAGGATTGAGCGCACTCGACATCGTTTTGGTCGCCCTCTTCGCGTTGACGCTGCCCTGGTACGTGATCGGCTTCTGGAACGCGACCATCGGACTTTTGATCATGCGCTTCGCGCCCGATCCGGTGGTGGCGGTGCTGCCGGCTGCCGGTCGCTTGGCGGGGGACGAGCCGATCACCGCCTCGACCGCGATCCTCCTGTGCATCCGCAACGAGCCGCCCGAAGCGGCCGCGCGCATGCTCGCGGCGATGATGCAGGGCCTCGCCGCGCACGGCGTGGGCGAACGCTTCCATGTCTACGTCCTGAGCGACACGAGCAACGACGAGATCGCCGCCGCCGAAGACGCCTGCTTTGCGGCGCTCGCGACAGCATGGCGCGGACGCATCGGTTTGACGTACCGCCGCCGCACCCACAATGTCGCGTTCAAGGCCGGCAACATCGGCGACTTCTGCGCGCGCTGGGGCAAAGATCACGACTTCGCCATCATGCTCGATGCCGACAGCGCGATGAGCGTCGACCTCATCCTCAAGCTTGTGCGCATCATGCAGACCGATCCCAGTCTCGGGATTCTGCAAAGTCTGGTAATCGGCATGCCGTCGGCGAGCCCGTTTGCCCGTATTTTCCAGTTCGGCATGCGGCTGAGCATGCGCTCCTACACCATCGGCAGCGCCTGGTGGCAAGGCGACTGCGGCCCCTACTGGGGCCACAATGCGATCGTGCGAATTGCGCCCTTCATAACGCATTGCCAACTGCCGGTCCTCTCCGAAGGTGCGCTGGTCAAAGGCCACGTGCTCAGTCATGACCAGCTCGAAGCCGTGCTGATGCGCCGCGCCGGCTACGGCGTGCGCGTGTTGGCGGGGGAAGGCTCGAGCTTCGAGCAGAATCCGCCGACACTCGTGGAATTCATCCGCCGCGACCTGCGCTGGTGCCAAGGCAACATGCAGTATTGGCAGTTCTTACGCCTGCCGGGCTTACACCCTCTGAGCCGCTATCACCTCGCCTTCGCCATCCTCATGTTTCTTGGCTCCCCGGCCTGGATCGGAGTATTGCTGATCGGCAGCGCGGCCGTTGCGCTCGCGCCGACACCGTCCGACTTCATGCGCTGGGACGTGGGAATGGCCGGGCTCCTCCTCGTGCTGACGATGTGGTTTGCGCCAAATATCGCCACCGTGATTGACGTGCTCACTCGGGCGAAGCTGCGGCATCTGTTCGGCGGAGGGCTCCGGTTCAGCGCGAGCTTCGCGATCACCATCGTCTTCGTCGTTTTGCTCGCTCCGATCATGTGGGCGAGCCACACGCTGTTTCTGGCAGGCCTTCTCCGCGGCCGCACCCTCGACTGGGACCCGCAGGCACGGCACGACCACCAGGTGCCCTGGTCCCTTGCGCTGCGGCAGTTCTGGCCGCAGACGTTGCTCGGCCTCGCCCCTGTGTTCCTGCTGGCGGTCGCCGCGCCCGGCGCTCTTCCTTACGCTTTGCTAATCGCGGGCGGTCCGCTGCTCTCGATCCCACTCGCGGTGGCGACGGCTTCGCCGGCGCTCGGGCGCTTGCTCATTGCGGTGGGCCTTGACCGGCTGCCGGAGGAGACGTTGCCGCCGCCCGAATTGCGCGCGCTCAGACTGCCTGCGATCGAGATGTCGCAGCGCGCCGCGTAAGCGACCCATGCGCGCGGGGTACGAGTCTTGGTGCGATGCTTGGCGCACCATCCGCGGCATCGCGCGTTCGCTCCGCATGTATTACGGCGACAGCGCGCAGCGAGCGGCGATGGATCGCCTCTACGGCGAATTCGTGCGGTCCGGCGATCTCGTCTTCGATGTCGGCGCGCATGTCGGTGATCGCACCGCTTGCTTCCGCCGGCTCGGCGCGCGTGTGGTGGCGGTCGAGCCACAGCCGCTTCTGGTGCGGACGCTGAAAATTCTCTACGGGCGCGATCGGGCGGTCGCGATCGAACCGGTAGCAGTCGGGCGCGATGCAGGAACCCTGGCGTTCCGCCTCAACCCCGACAATCCGACGGTGTCGACCGCCTCGGAGGCATTCCGCGCGGCCGCCGCTGGCGCGCCGGGCTGGGAAGGACAGAGATGGACGAAGCGCATCGAGGTGCCGGTGACAACCCTGGATAAGCTCGTCTTGCGGCACGGAACCGCGGCATTCATCAAGATCGATGTGGAGGGCTCCGAAGCCGACGCGCTGGCCGGGCTGACACGGCCCTCGCCGACGCTCTCGTTCGAATTCACCACGATCCAGCGCGATATCGCGGCGGCTTGCATCGCGCGCTGCGTCCAACTCGGCTATGCCCGCTACAACGCCGTACTCGGCGAGAACTTTGCGTTCGTGCACCAGGGCTGGATGGGCGCCGAGGAGATTGCCGCGTGGGTCCGCGCGCTGCCGCAGCGCGCCAATTCCGGCGACATCTACGCCCGCCTGCCGGAGCCGCGCGCATGAGCGTGACGCCGGATGCGGCGCGCGATTTTCTCGGCCATCCCCGCGGGCTTGCCGTCCTGTTCGCGACCGAAGCGTGGGAGCGCTTTTCTTACTTTGGAAACGCCGCGCTGGTCGTTCTGTACATGACGAAATACCTGCTCGAACCGGGTCGGTTCGAAGCGGTGCTCGGTCTCGAGGCGGTCAAAGCGGCGCTCGAACTCCCCTTTGGACGGCTCGAGGGGCAGCCGCTCGCCTCGCAACTTTTCGGTTTCTATACCGGGCTCGCCTATTTCACGCCGGTCCTCGGCGGGCTCGTAGCCGACCGGCTGCTCGGCCGCCGCCGCACCGTCATCATCGGCGGCCTGCTCATGGCACTCGGGCATTTCATGATGGCGTTTGAAACGCTGTTTCTGGTCGCGCTGTCGCTGCTGATTGTCGGCATCGGCGCGTTCAAGCCGAACATCTCGAGTGAGGTCGGCGCCCTCTATGCGCCTGGCGACGATCGGCGCGACCGCGCCTACTCGATCTTCTATCTCGGGATCAACGTCGGGGCGTTTCTGGCTCCGTTGATTTGCGGTACGCTCGCCGTCCACTACGGGTGGCACTACGGTTTCGGCGCCGCCGGCGTGGGCATGCTCGTCAGTCTCGGCATCTATCTTGCCGGCGCGCGGACGCTGCCGAGGGAGGCCCCGCCATCCGCCGTCGCGGGTGCGCGCGCGGAGAGACGCCTCGACGCGAGCGAACGGCGTGCCGTGCTGGCGCTCATCGCCACCTGCGCGTTGGTGACGCCGTTCTGGGCTGCTTACGACCAGCAAAGCAACACGCTCTTGCTCTGGGCCGAAGATTTCACGGACCGGTCGGTCGACCTCGGGTTTTGGCGCGGCGAGATTCCCTCGCCCTGGTTTCTCGCGCTCAATCCGCTGATGATCTTCCTGCTCACGCCGCTGATCGTGCGGCGCTGGGCGGAGCAAGGGCGGCGCGGTAGCGAGCTCTTCCCAATCAGCAAGATGGCCTTTGGCTGCCTCTGCGTCGCACTCGCCAATCTCGTCATGGCGGCCGCGGCCGGTGTGGCGGTCGGAAAGGCGAGCGCGCTATGGCTCATTGTTTATTTCGTCCTCGCCACCACCGGCGAGCTCTACCTGGCGCCCGTCGGGCTGGCGCTGATGTCGAAGCTTGCCCCGGCGCCCATGGCGTCGCTCATGATGGGAGTTTGGTTTGCGACGACGCTGCCGGCCGACATTCTCGGAGGCTTCCTCGGCGGCTTCTGGAGCCGCATGGGGAAGGCGAATTTCTTTTTGATGATCGCGCTCATCGCCGCGCTTGCGAGCGTCGCGCTCGCCGTGGCGAGCCGCATCGTCCAGAGATCAGTGATCGGTAACCGGTAATCGGCGACAGAGCATCAAAGCCGCCTTCTTCCTGATCGCCGATATAAG
>VAZM01000459.1 GCA_005883135.1 Alphaproteobacteria bacterium | reverse complement strand
CGGGCGTGTAACCGATGCGCACGCGGTTGATGTCGTGGCAGGCGCCGCAGAGACTGACGAAGGTTTGCTTGCCGGGGCCGTCGGGGAAATCCGCGGGCGCTTGCTGGGCGCCCGCCGGCGCGGCGGCGAACGCCGCAATCGCGGCCAAGACGGACGGCAGGTGCGATGGCACGAATGGTCGTTTCGGCATGGCTTCTCCGTGAAAGAATGTTGGCAGGCCGATAGCTGGAATGCTCCGGCGCGCCCTCAGGCCGCCTTGGCTTGCGCGCGCCGGAGAAAATCGACGAACACCGCGGCCATTTCCGCCTCCTTGGGCGCCCAGTCCTCCGGCGGCACGAGATCGATGTCGAGGTCGCCGGGGAAGAGGTCGTAGAGCTCGCTCCCCGCAATCATGCGATGCGCGGTCTCGGCGATGGCGTGGTTGTGCGTCTTGTCGTTGCCGGGAATGATGCAGGTCGGCACCTTGATCGAGTTCAAATCCTTCTCGCTCGCGCCGATGATCGGCAGCTCGGCGCCCTTGGCGAACTGCGCGCGCCAGCGCTCCATGGCGGCGATGAACGTCTTCGGGTCGATGGCCATCAACACGGCGCGGTTTTGCGGCCGCGCCTCGATGCGCTCCTTGAAATGCTCGAGATCGCACACGGCGGCCATGCCGCCCTCGCGTGCTGCCTGGATGTACTTGCCATAGTAATTCTCGGTGAGGCGCGCTGCGGCGAACGAGCCGCCGGTGACGCGCCACAACAATAACGCGCGCACGGCATGGGGATATTTCAATGCGAACAGCACGGAGAGCCGGCAGCCGGACGAGCCGCCGCCGAGGACGGCCGGCAGCGCCTTGAGCTGCGAAAGGAGTTCGTGGAGATCCTCCGCCCAGACTTCGTATTCGGACATCTCGGCGCCGATGGCGATGTCGGAAAGCCCACAATTGCGGCGGTCGTGGATGAGCACGCGATAGCCGGCATCGGCGACATGCTGCGCCAGAGACTTCACGTTGTCGAGCGCGCGGCGCCCGCCCGGCGAGAGCGCGACCCAAGGGCCGGCGCTGCCGAGGACCTCGTAATTGATGTTCACTCCGCGCACTTGGGCGATGGGCATGGGCGTGCTCCGTGTTAACCGGGGCCAACTTTATACCCGGCGCCCTCGCCGCGTCTCGGGCGACATGGCCGACCTGCGTGCTTGCTTGCGTGCTAAGGTGAGCCGTGCGCTACGAGCTCTACTACTGGCCGACGATCCAAGGGCGCGGGGAATTTGTGCGCCTCGCCTTGGAGGAGGCGGGCGCCGATTATGTCGACGTCGCGCGCCGATCAGGCAAGCGCGGCGTTTCCGCGATGATGCAGCTGATCGACGGCCGGCGCATCAAGCGCCCGCCGTTTGCGCCGCCCTTCCTCAAGGCCGGCCCGCTGCTGATCGCGCAGACCGCCAACATCCTGCTCTACCTCGGCGGACGGCTCGGCCTTGCCCCGCGCGAGGAGGCCGGACGGCTGTGGGTGCACCAGCTGCAACTCACTATCGCCGACCTCGTCGCGCTGATCCACGACACCCATCATCCGATCACCGGCTATCTCTATTACGAGGAGCAGCGCGCGGCCGCCAAGCTCGCCACCAAGTATTTCTGGCGCTATCGCTTGCCGAAATTCCTGCGCTATTTCGAGCGCGTGCTGCAAAAGAGCAGCGGCCCTTATCTGCTCGGCCGCAGGCTCACCTATGCGGACCTCTCGCTGTTCCAGATCGTGGAAGGGCTGCGTTATGCCTTCCCGCGCCGGATGAAGCGGTTCGAGCGCAAGGTGCCGCGCGTCATCGCGCTGCACGCGCGCGTCGCCACGCGGCCGCGGATCGCCGCCTATCTCGCCTCGCCGCGCCGCATCGCGTTTAGCCAATGGGGCATCTATCGGTATTTCAAGGCGCTGGACGGGTAGGGGTCCGCCGTTCTGGACAGCGGGTGGCGCGCTGGGGTTGCGGTGCTTCCAATGCGGGTGAAATCTGCCTAAAACGCCGGCTGAAGCCGCAACAAGCCGCGAAATCCTCATGACC
>VAZM01000458.1:13278-13718 GCA_005883135.1 Alphaproteobacteria bacterium | reverse complement strand
CTGATGGCGCGCTTGTTCTCGCCTTACGATCTCGCCCCAGGCGGCGCAAATCCCCTGCGCAACATCCTCGCCGAAACGGTCGATTTCGACCGATTGGCGCAAACATCGATCAAGCTGTTCGTCACGGCAACGCAGGTGCGGACCGGCCGCGGTCGGGTGTTCCGAAACAACGAGATCACGCCGGACGTGCTGCTCGCATCGGCGTGCCTCCCGACCATGTTCCAAGCAATCGAGATCGACGGCGAGAGTTATTGGGACGGCGGCTATTCCGGCAACCCCACCATCACGCCGCTGGTGCGGGAATGCGACTCGAACGATACGATTCTCGTTCAGATCAATCCGGTCGAGCGGCCGGCACTGCCGCGCTCCGCCCGTGACATTCTCAACCGGCTCAACGAGGTGTCGTTCAATGCCGTGCTGCTGAAAGAGCTGCGCATGAT
>VAZM01000458.1:12714-13225 GCA_005883135.1 Alphaproteobacteria bacterium | reverse complement strand
AGCTGATGGTCGAGCTCGGCTACTCTTCCAAGCTCAATGCCGAGTGGGAATTCCTGTGCATGCTGCGCGACGAGGGCCGCCGCGCCGCTGAGGCTTTCCTGCGCGATCATCACGAGGATCTCGGCCGGCGCTCCACCTTAGATCTCGACGCGTTGTTGGAAGGGGTTTGAACGAGCCCGAGAGGATCAGGCGTAAATGACCAGCAGAAGCGCCCTGACGATGTTGGGCTTAAGCACAGCGGTTCTGCTCTTTGCCGCCCTTTATTTCGCGCGCTCGATTCTTGCCCCGGTCGCGTTCTCGCTCTTCGTCATCGCGATTGTCTGGCCCCTGCAGCGTACGCTGGAGACCAGGGTCCCGCGGCTGCTTGCGCTTGTTGCCACCTTGGTGGTGACTCTTCTTATCATAGCCGTGCTCGGCTATCTGATCGTGTGGGCCTTCAGCACGGTCGGGCGCTGGCTGATCGACAATGCGCTGCGATTTCAAGCACTGTACGTGCAATGGACCGACTGGC
>VAZM01000458.1:10101-12706 GCA_005883135.1 Alphaproteobacteria bacterium | reverse complement strand
TTCCTGGTCGAGAATTTCAACGCGGGCTGGCTGATCCGCTCGGTGCAAGAGATCGGCGGTCGACTGCAGATCCTGGTAACATTCCTGGTGATCACGTTCGTGTTCACCGCTCTCGGTCTTCTCGAGGTCGACATCGCAAGGAAAAACATCGAGACCCTCAACAACAAGGAAGCCGCGCGGGCGATCCTGCAAGCGAGCACCCAGATCGCGGACAAGTTTCAGCGATACATGCTGGTCCGCAGTGCAATGAGCGTGTTGACCGGCCTCGTGGTCTGGGCTTTTGCGCTGGTCGCCGGTCTTGAATTGGCCACGGCGTGGGGCGTGATCGCGTTCGTCTTGAACTATATCCCGTTCATCGGACCGCTGATTGCGACCGTATTTCCCACCGTTTTCGCGCTCCTGCAGTTTGGCTCGTGGCAATTGGCCGTCATCGTGTTCGTGGGGCTCAACGTCATCCAATTCCTCATCGGCAGCTACTTGGAGCCACGCATCGGCGGGGCTACCCTCTCGCTCTCGCCGTTCCTGGTCCTGTTCGCGGTGTTCTTCTGGGCCTTTCTCTGGGGCATCCCGGGCGCGTTTATCGGGGTGCCCATCGTGATCGCAGCGCTTGCGCTGTGCGAACAACGGGAGTCCACGCGATGGATCGCGGCGCTTCTGTCGGGACGCGAGCGGAGCTAATGGAGGCTCGGCTCTCCTTCTATGGTGATGCGCTGCGGCGGCAGTAATCTCAGTCGCCGGTCGGATCCGATCGCGAGCTTGTGGATATAGAAGTACGTGGGCACGTCGTCGGTTGCTTCCATCACTGGTGACGGCGCCGAGAGAATGGGAATTCCGCCGCACTCCCCGATCCAGTCGATGTGCCGGTGACCGTGCATGAGCACCGTGCGTCCGGCGAGCGGCTTCAGCCGGCGAACGAACCAGTTGCCGTTGATCAGGGCCGTTCCCACGCGCTCCGACAGCGCTCGTGCCGGGCGCGGATACTCGACGACATGGTGATGCAGCACGATAATCCAGCAAGCATGCGGATACTGCGCGCACGCGAGCTCAAGGCCACGCGCTTGGTCGACCGAAACCATTCCGAGCGCATTCGTGAACGAGAAATGCGTGTCGGCGTTCGAATCGAGCAGGATGATCCCCAGTCCGTCCTCCGCATCCGGGGGCAGCACCAGCGGAAAAGCGTCGGTCCACAATTGGCTCAGGCGTCGCGACAGCCAGGGCCTGCCGACATCGGCGAACCTCGCGATCTCCTCAAGATGCGGCTGCAACGCGGAGGCGAACGTTGTCCCCAGGCGTCGCGCTGCGCGATCCACAATCCGCACGCGCTCGCCCTGAACGACTCCCATGGCCGAGAGGACCCGCAGCTTCCGCAGCCGCTTGTTCGGGCTGGTCGGCAGATCGAGGCGCGCCGGATTGGCGCGATCGACGATATTGAGGTCGTGGTTGCCGGGAATGATCAGCATTCGTTCGACGAGACGGGGATGACGCAGGACAGCGCCCAGGAATTCGGCCCACTCGCTCGAGCGACCGGCGTCGGTCATGTCCCCGCTCAGCACGATGGCGTCGAGCGGATCGCTCGCGTGCACAAGGTCCAGTTGCGCGAGCAGCCGCGCCAGGCGCTCGTTGCCGCGGGGCCCTGACCTGCCGCTTTCGAGGCGAAAGCCGTAGCGTTCGCCGACGACGTGCACGTCGGATAAATGCGCGATGCGCCACGTGCGCACGTCCTCGCGAGGTTGCTCGAATTGCTCGAGGTCGCGAGGCTGCGCCATCGCCGCATCCGCGATTGCCCAGACCATGGCAGCCGCTGCGAGATAGGCGGCAATCAATACCGCGGCGTTTGTGAGCGCCACTGCCGCCAGATGCTTCGGCGAGCCCACGCCGGCCGCGCCGCGCAGCAAGTCGGCATGCGGCAAGAGCACCACCAGCACGATCAGCGCGAGGCCCGAGATCATGCCACCGGCGACCAGGGCTGCGGCGGCACGCACCCGCGAGCGCCGCGTTTTGCTTGCTTGCGCCGGCAATAGCAGGTCGACGACTTGCCGCAGCGCCTCGCGGCAAACCGCATAACCCGGCTGGACGACAAGCGAATTGAGCGACCAGAAGCTGTTCTCTGCCAGACGCAGCAAAGGGCGGCCGCCGAACCAACCAACGCCCACGACGATCAAGAGGAGGACGGCGGGCCAAACACCGACAAGTGCCGATCCAAGCTTACTCGAGAGTTTGCCAAACCAGATCGCGGCGAGAATCGGCGCGGCGCCCAGTGCCAAACCCGGCACGACGACGAGAAGGGTAAAAGCCAAGATCAGCTTCGGCAGGCTGATCTCTGCGAGCAGGCTGCCCGCGAGCGAGAGTAGCGAACGGCGCTTGGAGCTCGACGCGTCATCCTCGATATCGCCGCCGCGAGGATCGATGGCCGGTCTCAAGCAGCTCCTCCGAACACGTGCATCGGGTTCACCAGTATCCGGCAGGATAAACCTGACGGTGCTTGGGGCGGGCGTCAATGCGGTCCGCGGTTTGCACTGGGTTCGACATTCGCGCCGTTCTGAGCCACACTCCGGCACCAAATCGCGTTCGAACGCGCTCCGCCCCGCGTTTTCGTTCCGTGGGG
>VAZM01000458.1:0-10014 GCA_005883135.1 Alphaproteobacteria bacterium | reverse complement strand
TCTCGCCGTCGTTCAAAGCTCCGCGTCCGCTGCGCCAGGCAGCGCAAGCGGGCCGACCGCCTTGGCGTTGGCGGCCGTGATCGCGCAACATTCGCCGGCGGTGCGCGCCTTCGACAAGCGAGTCATCGCGCGGCTTTTCCGCGGCAACACTCGATTCGGCTTTACCCCAAATACGAAAATTTCCGTCGATGCGGATTCCGTGGTCTGCCGCGTAAGCAATGTCGATATCACGCAGCGCAGCTGCGAGCTCACTTTCGGGTCGCGCAAACGCACGCTGACCGGACGCGAGGCCAACGAAGTCGGCGCGACGGCGGCGACTGCCGGCGTGCCCTCGGAGGGCGCGGCAGGCTCGAGCATCGAAAGTATCTCCAAATTGCGCTGCACGATCGATCCCAACGAGATCATGCAGAAGGCGGGCGGGGGCGCGAATTGCAATTTCGAGACGGGGCAGTAGATGCCCTCATGCTGCGTCTTCGCGGCAAACTCATCCAACAATCGATACGACCGCCTACCGTTCCGCGATCAGGAAAGGGCCGCCCTCGCGTGCGCTCCCAAATGCGAAATCGCAAAAGGCGTGACCGCCGAGGTGGACCGAGAGTAGGCCGACGGCAACCATCGCCACAACATGGTCGATCCCACTGACTGGGTGGGCAAGGCCGTACAACAGTCCGCTTGTTTCGGCATCTCCGGTATGCGCAAGCGCGATGGCCGGCGAAAGGGCGCGCATGAGCCATCTTCTCCGTTGGCGCTGGTGCGTGCCCCTATTTGATGGATATTCGTCGTTACTCGCGGGGTAATTTGCATTCAAGCCAGCTCGCTTGCATGCAAACGGTATCGAAGATGCTTCCGCGTGGACGTCCCGATCTACGCAACTCGATTGACGGCGGCCGCATATTTTCAGTACTAATTTACAAGCTTTTTTCAGTCGTAGTGCCCGTATTTTTCTGTCCGAGTGGTGTCCCTCCTCGTACGGCCGGCAAGCAACGTTTTGCCGAGTGGTCCTAAGGAGGCGAGTGGTCTCGGGAGCACACAATGCAGTTGACGCCGAGAGAGTTCGACAAACTGCTCATCTACATGATGGCCGACGTCGCGCTGAAGCGGAAAGCCAAAGGCCTCAAGCTCAATTATCCGGAAGCCGTCGCTGTCATATCTGCCGTCGCCCTCGACGGCGCACGTGCCGGGAAGACAATCGAAGACGTGACCAAGGACGCGCGCATCGCCCTCACCAAGGCGGATGTGATGGATGGCGTTGCCGATCTCATTCCGATGGTACAGATCGAAGCCGTGTTCACCGACGGTAGCCGGCTCGTAACAGTGCATACACCGATCCAGTGAAAGGTTCGAACAGGGGATCAATATGGCGGGAGCAAAAGCGTGGCCCTCTGTTGCCGCCGATGTCGACCCGGCAACGGCTGACGTGCCGGTGGGCGGTTACGTCTGCAGCTCGGAACCGATAACCTTCGATGCGGACCGGCCGGTGACGCGGCTCAAGGTGCGCAATTCCGGCGACCGGCCGATCCAGGTCGGGTCGCATTTCCACTTTTTCGAGGTCAATCCCGCACTGGAATTCGATCGCGCTGCAGCGTTTGGCCTGCACCTCAACATTCCTTCGTCCACGGCGACACGGTTCGAGCCCGGTGACGAGCGCGAAGTTGAGCTCGTTCCGTATGGCGGCAAGCGTGAGGTTTACGGGTTCAATAATCTCGTCGACGGTCCGACCGCCGGCGCGGATGCCTCCGCGCGCAAGTCCGCGGCAGTGGCGCTGGCGAGACGCCGAGGTTTCCGCTCGTCATCGCAGAAGAGATGAGGCGACGGCGGCGCGCCTAGCGTTCGTCGTCCGTCTCCAGAGCAGGGGCTTCCCATGCCTACCATCTCGCGGAATGAGTATGTTGGCCTGTTCGGTCCGACGACAGGGGATCGCATCCGCTTGGGCGATACGGGTCTGTTCGTCGAGATCGAGCGCGATCTGCGCGGCGGCTACGGCGACGAGCTCGTCTTCGGCGGCGGCAAGAGCATGCGTGAAGGCATGGGCATGGACAACCAGGTGACGCGCGCCGCCGGCGCGCCCGATCTGGTGATCACCAACGTGACCATCATCGACGCGGTGCTTGGCATCGTGAAGGCCGACGTCGGCATCAAGGATGGGCGCATCTGTGCGATCGGCAAAGCCGGCAATCCGCAGACGATGGATCGCGTCACGCCCGGTCTCGAGGTCGGACTCGCAACCGATGCCATCTCGGGCTCGCATCTCATCCTGACGGCTGGCGGGGTCGACACCCACATTCATTTCATCTCGCCGCAGCAGGCGCAGGCCGCGCTGTCGAACGGCACCACGACCTTGATTGGCGGCGGGACGGGCCCATCGGACGGTTCGAATGCGCTGGCCGCTCAATATCGGTATTCTCGGCAAGGGGCACGGGCACGGCAAAGCCTCTCTGGTCGAGCAGATCGAGGCCGGCGCGGTCGGCGTGAAATGCCACGAGGACTGGGGCACCACGCCGGCCGTGCTGCGCTCCGCACTCACGGTCGCGGACGAGATGGATATCCAGGTGTGTATCCACACCGACACGCTGAACGAATCCGGCTTCGTCGACGACTCGATCGCGGCGTTCGAGGGCCGTGCGGTGCACTCGTTCCATACCGAAGGGTCCGGCGGCGGTCACGCGCCGGATATCATCAAGATCTCCGGCCTGCCCAATGTCTTGCCGTCCTCGACCAATCCCACGCTCCCCTACGGCATCAACTCGCAGGCGGAGCTCTATGACATGATCATGGTCTGTCACCACCTCAGTCCGGACATCCCGTCCGACGTGGCATTCACCGAGAGCCGCATCCGCGCCGAGACCATCGCAGCCGAGAACGTGCTTCAAGACATGGGCGTGATTTCGATGTTCTCAAGCGACTCGCAGGCCATGGGGCGTATTGGAGAATGCTGGCTGCGATGCATCCAGACGGCAGACGCGATGAAAACCGGGCGTGGCAAGCTGCCCGAGGACGCACCGGGCAATGACAATTTCCGGGTACGGCGCTACGTGGCGAAGATCACGATCAATCCGGCAATCACGCACGGCATCGCCGACGTGCTGGGCTCGGTCGAGGTCGGCAAAATTGCGGACCTCGTGCTGTGGGAGCCGGCCTTCTTCGGCGCCAAACCGAAGATCGTGATCAAGAACGGCTTCATCAGCTGGGCGGTGATGGGCGACCCGAACGCGTCGCTGCCGACGCCGCAGCCGACCTACTATCGTCCGATGTTTGGCGCCTTCGGTGATGCATTGGCGGCGAGCTGCATTACCTTTGTTTCCGGAGCCGCCCACGCTGCCGGGGTCAAGGAGCGCCTCGGGCTGCGCCGGCAGGTGATGCCGGTTCGTAACACGCGCAAGATCGGCAAGCGTGATATGGTTTGCAATGCTGCGACGCCGAAAATCGAAGTGAGCCCGGAGACGTTCGCCGTCACGGTCGACGGCAAGCACGCGACCGTGCCGCCTCTGAAAACGGTTTCGCTAAACCAGAAATATTTCTTCAGCTGAAGAGAGCCCTCGTGGTCGTCATCGAGACCGTACTCGGCAATAGCAGTGATCCGGAATGGACCGGTCGGCTGGCCGCGTCCGAGGTCGACGTATTGGACATCGACCAGTGGGAGGCGCAGAAGAGCCGCTTCCGCAAGACGACCGCAAAGGGCGTCGAAATTGCGATCTCGGTCGATCGCGGCACCTACATCCGGGATGGCGACGTGCTGCGCTGGGACGCGCAGGCGCGTTCGGCCCTTGTCGCGCGCGTCGAGGTGCGCGACGTAATGATCGTGCATCTGGACGGACTGCTGCACGTCGCGCCGGAAGTGGCGATGCGCACCTGCGTTGAACTAGGACATGCGATGGGCAACCAGCACTGGCCGGCATTGGTCAAGGGTGACCTCGTCTATGTGCCTCTCACGGTCGACCGCCGGGTGATGGCCTCCGTCATGGAGACGCACCACTTCGAAGGTATCCGCTACGAGTTTGTATCGGGCCGAGAGGTCGTGCCCTACCTCGCACCACACGAATCGCGTCGCCTCTTCGGCGCGGCGGAAGGTCCAGTGCACTCGCACACGCACGAGAGCTATGCCACGACCGACATCGAGACGGGACGGGTGTACGGACGCCCGCCAGTGCGCCTCCATCAGCATGCGGAGACCGATGCTCATGCACATGGATCGCCGCCCAAGGCCGGTTTCACGCACGACCAGGGGGGATGACAGCGTCGAAGCGCCAAGCAGCACGGCATTACTCGCGCGGATGCTGCAGTTTGGCGACTCGATGTTCCCCATCGGCGGATTTTCGTTTTCCTGCGGTTTGGAGTCGGCCATTCAGAAAGGCGTCGTTGCTGATGCAATCACGCTGCGCGCGTTCACGCGCACCGCAGTGGAGCAGGCAGCGCGCGGTGACGGCATCGCGTTGATCGCGGCCCACCGCGCGGCAACGGTGGACGACGTTGATGCGCTGATCAGAATCGATGCGCAGGTGTACGCGCGCAAGCTTTCCGACGAGGCCCGGCTCATGTCGGTGCGCATGGGCAAGAAGTTCACAGAAATGGGTGTGGAGGTGATCGGCGCGCCGCTGCTTGCTACCTGGCGCAAATGCATTGCAATGTCGGTGACTCCCGGGTGTTATCCCGTGGCGCTGGCCATCAGTTTTGCCGTGCAGAATTTATCGGCGCGCCAAGCCTTCGTCGTGCATCAGAATGGTGTCGCAGCAACGATCCTTGGCGCGGCTCTGCGGCTGCTGAGGATCAGCCACATCGAGACGCAGAAGATCCTCTACGAGCTCAACGGACTCGCCGACGAGGCCTACGAACACGCCGCCGCGGCGCGCTTGTCGGACATGGCCGGCTATGCACCGCTGGCGGAAATCCTGGCGGCGGTCCACAGCAAGGCGCACGTGCGCCTGTTCATGAGTTGACGCTTTGGTTGGAGCACGAATGTCGAAGAAAATCACGCGCGTCGGCATAGGCGGGCCGGTCGGGTCGGGCAAGACCGCGATCGTGGAAGCCATTACGCCGCGCTTGCTCGATCTTGGCATCAAGGTCCTCATTATCACCAACGATGTGGTGACGACCGAAGACGCCAAGCACGTCCAGCGTACTCTCAAGGGCGTCCTGCTGGAGGAATGCATCCTCGGAGTGGAGACGGGCGCCTGTCCGCATACGGCAGTGCGCGAAGATCCGAGCATGAACCTCGCCGCGGTCGAGGATATGGAGCGACGCTTTCCTGAAAGCGATTTGGTGCTGATCGAAAGCGGTGGCGACAATCTGACGCTCACGTTCTCGCCGGCGCTGGTGGACTACTTCATCTACGTGATCGACGTCGCTGCCGGCGATAAGATCCCGCGCAAGAATGGGCCTGGCATCACGCATTCGGACATTCTGGTCATCAACAGCCTCGAGGTAATGCAGCAGGATTCACGGCTGATGCGCGGCAGCAAGCCGTTCCTGTTTACCAATTGCAAGACCGGAGAGGGCATTGCTGAATTGGTCGACCTGATCAAGAGGGAGTTTCTTTTCGACATCAATCCGCGAGCGCAGAGGTCGGCATGATACCCGCACCCTCCACTCCATGGTCGCGCGCTGAGGAGCTCGGCGCTTGCCTTCCGGAACTGGCCGCGTTTCAGGACGAGCCGCTTCAGATGAAGAGCGGCACGGTCGGCAAGACTGGCTTTCTGCGTCTCGGCTTCGAGCACCGGGGCAACCAAACAATCCTGCAAGATCTGGAGCGCCGCGCACCGTATATGGTTCAGCGCGCGTTGTATTGCGATCCGGAAATGCCCGGTCTTGCCTGCGTGTTCTTGATCACCACGACCGGATGCCTGTTGCAGGGCGACCGGCTCGCGCTCGACATCAAGCTTGGTCCGCGCGCGCAGGCGCACGTCACCACGCAGTCGGCAACCAAGATTCACGCGATGGATGCCAATTACGCGGCACAGACACAGAGCATCACGCTCGCCGATGATGCTTACCTGGAATTCCTTCCCGATCCCGTGATCCCGCATCGGCAGGCGCGGTTCGTCGGCGACACGCAGATCTCCGTCGCTCCATCGGCCACGCTGCTCTTTTCGGAGATCGTTCAGCCCGGCCGCAAGCATCATCACCCCGACGAATGCTTTGGCGCCACCGTGATCTCGATAGCGACCTCCGCGGCCCGCCCCGATGGCGGCGGCTTGTTCACCGAGAAGCTGCTGATCGAGCCACAGCGATATGCGATGCGGCAGGCGGGAGTGATGGACTCCTTCGACGTATTCGCCAACGTGATCCTGTGTACGCCCAAAAACAAGGCTGATCGGGTGTATGAGCGCGTGGAGGCCGATGTCGACCTTGCGGAGGGCGTCGCGTTCGGCGCCTGCCGGCTGCCCAACGATGCCGGGCTGATCTACAAGATCCTGGGTCGCGAGACCGCACAGGTCAAAGCCAAGCTACGCGAGTTCTGGGGGGTGGTGCGCAGGGAGATCACTGGCGCCGGCCTGCCTCCGCCGTTTCTATGGCGCTGACAGAATAGCGGCGCGCGCAGGCGTCTCCCACTGCAGGGTCAAAAATTTCGTGGAGGCGGCAATGGAAAAATTCCTGGCAAAGTGGAAAGGCCTCTGTGGATCATCACGAGTCTTGCGATTCGTGGACATCAATCTGCGCGGGATCGGGCAGGTGATGTTTCAGGACAATCCGCTGACCGGGGCGCTTTTCCTAATCGCAATCGCCTGGGGTTCGTACGCAGCCGGTGTGCCGCAAGTTGCGATTGCCGCTGTGGTCGCCGTCATCGTTGCGACGCTGACCGCGCTGTGGCTTCGGGTCGACGGCGAGTCGCTCAACGCCGGGCTCTTTGGCTTCAACGCCGTCCTCGTCGGCCTGGCGCTGGCNNNTGGCTTCCGGACCGCTGCTTTGGGTGTATGTGATACTGGGAGCGGCGATATCCGTCGTGGTGATGCTTGCCACGACCAACGTCGTCAAGCCGTGGGGTGGCGCTCTCACATTTCCGTTCGTGCTCACAACGTGGCTGCTCTTGTTGGCCACGTATGGATTTTCCGGGCTTGCGGGAACGGCACTGCCGTCCGGCAAGGTTGTCGCCGCGTTCCAACCCTATCAAGCAAGTCCGCTCCAGCCGATCGACCTCGTCTCCGGGGTGTTCCAGAGCATCTCGCAAGTCTTCCTGAAAGGGAGCGGCATCGCGGCGCTGCTTCTGCTGGCGGGGCTCGCCGTGAATTCGCTCGCAGCCGCCGGCTTCGCTCTCGGCGGTGCGATATTGGCCGTGCTGACGGCGCATCTGTTCGGCGCCGAGAGCGACCTGATCACCGGCGGCCTCCTCGGTTTCAGCCCGGTCCTGACGGCGATCGCGCTTGGTACCGTCTTCTATCAGCCCAGTTGGCGCGTCGTGGCCTACACCGCCCTCGCCACGGTGTTCACGGTGATCGCCCAGTCGGCTTTGAACGTTGCGTTGACACCGTTCGCCATTCCGGCGCTTACGGCACCTTTCGTGCTGGTGACATGGCTGTTCCTGCTGCCGCGGCAATGCCTGGAGGCAGTGCCTGTCGTTGCGTCCGATATCGAAAAGCCTGCCGCCGCAGCTTGATCCTCATTACGGTCGTTCGGGAGTTGCGGGAGAAAGCGAACCATGGGCCTCATTGGGATCTTGCTTGGTCTAGCCCTGCTCATGTGGCTCGCATACCGCGGGTGGAGTGTTCTGCTGGTGTCTCCACTGGCGGCGCTCATCGCGGCGGTGTTCTCAGGCGAACCGTTGCTCGCCCACTGGACCCAGACGTTCATGGGCGGCGCGGCGCGGTTTGTCGCGCAATGGTTTCCCATGTTTCTGCTCGGCGGCTTGTTCGGAAAGCTTATGGGCGACAGCGGTTCGATCAGCGCCATCGCGCAGTACTTGACCAATAAGTTAGGAACCCGCCGCACGATGCTCGCGGTGGTGATCGCCTCGGCGATTGTGACCTACGGCGGCGTGAGTGTGTTCGTCGCATTTTTTGTGCTGGTACCCATGGCGCACGAGATGTTCCGGGCCGCGAACCTACCGCGCCGGTTGTTACCGGCGACCATCGGCCTCGGTGCATTCACGTTCACTATGTCAGTGATGCCGGGAACCCCCTCGGTCAACAACGCCATTCCGATGCCGTACTTCGGCACCACCACCTTCGCCGCCCCCGGGCTGAGTCTCATCGCGTCGGCTATCATCTTCGTCTTCGGCATGTGGTGGCTCGGCCGCGTTGAAGCCGCCGCGCGCAAGGCTGGCGAAGGTTACGGTGGCGAGGCGGGGACTGCTCCCGTCGTTGACGAGATGGTTCGCGAACAGGCGGCGCCGGCGGGCGACTTCGACCCAGCCGAGCTGCCGCATGGCAAGACGGCCGAGACCGCGCCTCCCTTCGCGCTCGCCGTGCTGCCCCTCGTCGTCGTCATCGTCACGAATTTCTTGATGTCGCTTGTGGTGTTTCCGCGACTGGATTTCTCATTCCTTGCCGAGCATCAGTGGGGCGGCACCACGATCGGGGCCGTATCCGGTGTTTGGTCAGTTATCGTGGCTCTCGCGGCGGCGAACTTGACCGTCATTCTCGTCAACTTTCGACGCTTGCCATCGCCGCGCGAAAGTCTCGACGCGGGTGCGAATTCTGCCGCCTTGCCGATGCTGATGATCGCTAGTCTTGTCGGCTTCGGCGCGGTCGTTGCCGCGTTGCCGGCATTTGCATTGGTTCGCGATGCGGTGTTCTCGATTTATGGCGGGCCGCTAGTCTCATTGGCCGTCTCAATGAATGTGCTGGCGGGGCTGACCGGTACTGCTTCTGGCGGTATGGCAATCGTGCTCAATGCATTTGGCGACGACTTTATGCGTCTCGCCGCTGAGCACCGCATCAATGCCGAATTGATGCATCGTATTACAACGATGAGCGCCGGTACGCTCGACGCTCTCCCCCACAACGGCACGGTCTTGCTGTTACTGCAAATTAGTGGGCTGACTCACGGTGAAAGCTATCTCGACATGGTGATGACCGTGATCGTCAGTTGCATTATCGCGCTTGTTGCGGTCCTGATACTGGGATCGGTTTTTGGATCATTTTGACGGATGCGAGAAGCGAAGCTAAGGGCGGCACTGGGCAAGATCGGATGACGCAGTTATTCAACCTGAGAGGCAGGAAGGCGTTTCAAGCGCAAACCTCTGATCGCGTGGGAATTCGGTGACGAATGGAGTGTCAAACGATAATCGGGGATAGTCATGTCCATACCCTGCAAATTCGAACGCAGCATTCTCAGCTACGATGAGCATGAGATCATCCTGCGCAGTCACCATCCCGAAATCTATGATGCCGAGCTTGATGACCTTAAGGCGTTGCGCCAACGCCTGCGCGACATGCGCGACAAGGAAAGGACACTCGCGCGCAAAAAGCGCCGCGAAGCACGTGGCAAAGGGGCGCCGAGAGGTCAAAGCTTTCCAGGCACGGCCGAACATCCCTTGCAGCGCAAACAGGTGTTCGCCGCTGCGTTGAAACGCGTCAACCGGGAGCTCGATCGCATGCACAAGCTGGAGGCGCGGGCCGCGCACGTCGAGGCGGCACGTCGTGCTCTCGCCATGCGCCGTGCGGCTCAATTTCCTGCGCGTCCCGCGGGTGGCGATACGGCAGGAGAAGGCATGCGCGCACTGCCGAGCCGGCGGCGCCGTACACGAGTTCCTCCCGCAAAGATTGGAAGCGTGTCGCAAGCAACAAAAGCTGCGCAAGCTGCTCGCGACGCCCGCAATCGGTCCACCCAATGAACAAGGAGAATCGCCATGTTCTTCTTCGCAGAAGGCTTCACGTTCCGCAACTTCGTCGCCGACGTCTTCGCGGTATTTTTGTTCGTCCTCTGGTTCTGGCTGCTCATCATCGTCATCAGCGATCTGTTCCGGCGTCATGACATATCCGGCTGGGTCAAGGCGATCTGGGTGATCGCCCTGATCGTGTTTCCCTACCTCGGCATATTCGCCTACCTGATCACCCAGTCGCGGGGCATGGCCGAACGAAG
>VAZM01000499.1 GCA_005883135.1 Alphaproteobacteria bacterium | reverse complement strand
AAAAATAAAAGCCCGTAGTACCAGGGGAAGACCCAGGCGAGGCCGAATGCTGAGGCCGAGGGAAGGTACTCCTGGGATTTCGAGAATAAAACAGGCGCGAGAGTGAGCAGCACTCCGACAACGCCGCCGGCCACTATCAGCCACAGCTTGACCGGCTCGAGCGAGGACAGACCCTTCCCGAGCGCGATGGCAACAGCGGACCAAGTCTGGGCTGCGGGCGCCGGGAACTGGTCGGTGCCAAGCACCTGCGCGTCGGGCACCAGGACTGCAAAGGTCAGCACGCTGACGAGCGTACCGACGAAGATGCCGGAGAACTGAGCCAGAAACTGCTGACGGGGGTTCGCACCAAGCAGGTAACCGCTTTTCAAGTCGGTGAGCAGGTCGGCTGCTGAAGTCGCCGCACCGGCCGTGATGTTGGCGCTCATCAAGTTGACGTTGACGTTGCCCGGGCTCAGCCCACCGAAGATGAGCTGGGTGACTTTGCCCATTGCGCCGACAGGCGTCGTGTCGGTCTCGCCCGTCACGCGACAGGCGACGAGCGCTAGCCAGAAGGACAGTGCCACCGCGACAGCCGTTTCCCAAATCGGCATGCCGAAGCTCGCGTGCCCGAGCCAGGCAAGCGCGACAAGCGACACGAGCTGGCCGCCGCCAAACCAGCTCATCGGCGCCTCGATGTGCCAGGGCTCGCTCGCACCCGCCGAGCGGAAGGAGAGCATTTGTCCGAGATCACGGAACGCGCTTAATGCCGTGCGCCAGCTCAGCGCAAAGCTCAATAGTCCTGCGGCCACCATACAGGACGCGCCGAACCAGAGCGTCCACTGCACGATGGCGGCGAAGCCTGCACCTTCGATGACCCCCTCCATCTGCAGGACCGGCACGACCACGGCCCAACACAAAGTGCCCGACACGAACATGGTCGCGCAGACCCGCATGCCTGTGATGGCGCCGGCGGCGAGAAATATGAAATCCCAGGAAAAGACGACGGTGCGGCCCGACCAGGCCTCGTACTGAGCGCCGAGGAGCCACTTCTGCAGGTTCGTCAGAAGGGTCCCGCTCGAAAAGCGTTCGCTCGCGCTGATCATCGATAGCCCTTCAGCCCAAACCTTGTCGATCGCGGCAATGAGCCCGGCAAGACCCAGCGCTTTAGCCGCGCGCAGCCCTTCGGAGCTTTTGGCATGCAGCGCGCGCAGGGTTTCAGCCGCCGCCACGCCGGAGGGGAAGCGCAGCTGCTCGATATTGATCATCTGCCGTTTCATGGGGATCGCCATCGTGACCCCGAGCACGGCGATAAAGAACACCCACGCCAGCATCAGCGGCACAGACATCGGCTGGTGATTGACAATGATGTAGGCCGCAAAGGCCGAGATCAGAGTGCCGCCGGTGGAGTAGCCAGCGGAACTGGCCGTCGATTGCATGCAGTTGTTCTCAAGGATGGTCATTGGCGTGCGCGCGAGGCCGGCTTTGAGCAAGCTCGTCCAGATTGCGTAAGACAAGATGCTGGCGGTGATGGCGACGCCAAAGCCCCACCCGGCCTTGAGACCGATGTAGAGGTTGGTAAGCGACAACACGCCTCCCAGACACGACCCAATCAGCACGGCGCGCCAGGTAAGTTGCGCCATGCTGTCTCCGTGGCCGCGATAGACCTCTTCGTACCACTCTCGCTCGATCTCTTCGGGCGTGCCTTTGAAGCCGGCGACAGGGAGCCGCGGGTCTCGCTCATCAGTAGCGTCAACCGCGAGAGTCATCGGTGGCGCGGATCGTGCTGCAGGGATTGGGGACACGGATGGCAACCTTCGACGGTATTCCAGCTATTCGGCTTGCGTGGAGCGCGTCCTGACTGCTGGCGCGGAGGTGCCACAAGCCGCTCGCTCGCTATTGCCTTTCCCTGGGGCGCGCTCGCTTGCGGCTTGTGCTGAGTTCCGCAGCGGCGTTCCCTCCTCGATGCGGTCAGCGACACCTGTGATTCTTATGCAACAGCTTACCGCGACTTGATCGCGAGATGGACCTACTCCACGCGGAGTGCATTGGTGTTTGCGCGGCCTGTGCGCTTTGTGAAGAGGGAGCTGGGTCATGTCGTCATATGCACAGTATTGTCAGGATCAGGCTACCGCCTGCGCTCGACGAGGAGGACTGGCGCGTTCACCAGAGATAGTCACCTACTGTCGAAAATTAGAATTGCGCTGGCTGAAGCTTGCACAGCAGGCACACGAGACGGGTGGCGCACTGGGTCGCGAGAGCGGTCAAACGGCGACATTGCCTCCGCTGCACGACAAGCCCGCGGCATGCCCAACGGAGTATGCAAGACGAGTAGGGGAATTGATTGCCGGGAGTGTCCGATCATTGCACCGGCCAGGCAAATGAACCCGCCGGGTCAAAGGGGGGCTCGCCCTAAG
>VAZM01000358.1:21361-23502 GCA_005883135.1 Alphaproteobacteria bacterium | reverse complement strand
GCGGTCACCTAACGGACGGTTGCCGATCTGGTCGTGGTTCTGCAGAAAATTGACGAAAGCAAGCGGCGACACGCTGCCCGACGCTTCTCCGCGAGTGCGATCGTGCCGGTGAGGGGACGGCTCGCCCTGATAGGCAAATCCCGACGCCAGCACGCGCGCGAGATGCCGGCGCGGATCCGGGCCGTAATCCTGATAATAGCCGCTCGCGTCGCCCATCAGCAGCCGATGCCACGCGTGGTGATAGTCGTCGTTCCATTGCGCGCGGTATTTGCCGTGCGGCGGATCGGTCAAGGGATCGAGCAGGCTCGCGCGATTGTCATCATTCTCCAGGACGAGGTGGATCAAACGTCCGCTGGCGGCGGCGAGACGTCCGACCGCTCGACTGAGGTCATGCAGCACCGACGGCTGCCCCGTTTCCACGAGCGCGTGGACCGCGTCGAGCCGAAGGCCGTCGAAACGGTAGTGCTTGAGCCAATGCAGCGCGTTTTCGATCGCAAAGGCGCGAACCTGCGGGACGCGATAATCGATGGCGTGCCCCCACGGTGTGTGGGCGCTGGCGAAGAACGCAGGCGCATAGCGGTGCAGGTAGTTACCCTCCGGCCCGAAATGGTTGTAGACCACATCGAGAAAGACCATGAGCCCGCGGGCATGCGCCTCGTCGATCAGCATGCGCAGATCGTCCGGCCGTCCATAAGCGCTGTCCGGAGCATAGAGCAGGACGCCGTCATAGCCCCAGTTTCGCCGGCCTGCGAAGTCGGCGATCGGCATCAGTTCGATCGCGGTCAGCCCGGTCTCACGCAGGTGGTCGAGCTTATCGATGGCCGCGCGGAACGTCCCGCCGGGCGTGAAGGTGCCGACGTGAAGCTCCACAATCGCCGCATCCTGCCAGGGTCGGCCTCGCCATTCGTTTGTCCGCCATTCGAATCGATTGTGATCGACGACTTCGCTCGGCCCGAACACATCCTGCGGCTGGAAATGCGAGGCCGGATCTGGAATCTCCAGTTCTTCGTCGATGCGGTACTTGTAGAGCGTGCCGGCCCCTGCTTGCGGTATCATGACTTCATACCAGCCGTTCGGCCCTGCCTGCATCGGATAGGCACGATCCAGCATCACCTCGACGCGTTTGGCCGCCGGAGCCCAGAGGCGGAAGGTGACCCCGCTTTCCTGCAGCTCGGCGCCGAAGCGCGCGCCGGCCGTCATGGGGAGCCCGAAAACACCAGAATGGACCGCGGCGGCGCGTGTGCTTTCGAGCCGGATGGAAGCTCGCCATCGAGCCGCGACCCCCGCGCGGTTTGCAAACACGGGGTCCAGCCGCCGTATCCGGCAATCGTAGGAAGCACGAACTCGATGGTCTGCGGCGCGGCGTTGAGCACGATGTAGAGCGGCGCGTCGGTTTGTTGGACCGGCCCGAGCACATAGGACAGGAATCGTCCTTCCGGAAAATTCCAGTCCTGCTCCGTCATCTCGGTCGCGTGCGGGGTCAACCACAACACGCCGAAGGAGCCGTCGGGGCGCCGGCCTTCGACCCAACGGCGGGCACGCAACTGCGAGAATCTGCGGCGCAGTTCGGTGAGCTCGCTTACCAGCGGGCTCATGTCGTCTTCTGCGTTGCCCAGCGCGGACCAATCCACCCACCCGATCGGATTGTCCTGACAGTAAGCATTGTTGTTGCCGCTCTGACTGTTGCCGACTTCGTCTCCGGCGAGCATCAAGGGCACGCCCTGCGCCAACATAAGGCTCACAAGCTGATTGCGCCGCGCCTGTCGCCTCAGCTCGAGGATGTTGGCATCGTCGGTCGGTCCTTCGACACCGAAATTCGTACTGTCGTTCTCATCGGAGCCGTCGCGATTGTCCTCGCCGTTTGCTTCGTTGTGCTTGCGCTCGTAACTGACCACATCCGCGAGAGTGAAGCCGTCATGAACCGTGACGTGGTTGACGCTCGAGCGAGGTGAGCGGCCGTCGTGGTCGAACAGATCAGCGGAGCCGGTCATGCGGCCCCCGAGCTCACCGATGAGATTGCCTTCGCCGGACCAATAACGGCGCAACGTCCGGCGGAAGCGGTCGTTCCATTCCGACCAGCCCGAGGGAAAGCCGCCGACACGATAGCCGCCGAGCCCGAGATCCCATGGTTCGGCGATCAG
>VAZM01000358.1:20717-21282 GCA_005883135.1 Alphaproteobacteria bacterium | reverse complement strand
ATCCATTGGGACCGCGGCCCAGCGTGCTGGCGAGATCGAAGCGAAATCCGTCGACGTGACAAACCTGCACCCAGTAACGCAACGAATCCATCACCATCTGCAGCACGCGGGGATGGGTGAGGTTGAGTGCGTTGCCGCAGCCCGTGAAGTCGGCGTAATAGCGCGGCTGATCCGGGAGGAGCCAATGATACGAGGGATTATCGATACCGCGGAAGCTCAGCGTCGGCCCGAGGTGGTTGCCTTCCGCAGTATGGTTGTAGACGACGTCGAGGATGACCTCGATGCCCGCGTCATGCAATCGCGACACGGTCGATCGAAACGTGTCGACCGGCGCGTCGACGGCGTAACGCGCCTCGGGAGCGAAGAAGCCGACGGTGTTGTAGCCCCAGTAGTTGCTCAGGCCGCGCTCGATCAGATGCCGGTCGTCGATGAAGGCGTGGATCGGCAACAATTCGACCGTGGTGACGCCAAGCCGCTTGAGATGATCGACGACGGCGGGAGCCGTCAAGCCGCGATAGGTACCGCGCCAAGCAGGCGGGACGTCCTCGCGAAGCTGCGTCAGGCC
>VAZM01000358.1:1591-20638 GCA_005883135.1 Alphaproteobacteria bacterium | reverse complement strand
GGTCGAACGAGAGATCGGCCCGGGCACTGCCGGCGCGATAGCCGAAATGGGCGTCGCTCCAGACGAGACGGCCGACGAGTTGCTTGGCGTAGGGATCGATGAGGAGCTTGTGCGAATTGAAGCGCAGCCCGCGCTCCGGATGATAGGGCCCGTGAACGCGGTAGCCGTAGAGCTGGCTGGGAGCAACATCGGCGAGGTAGCCGTGCCAGACATCCTCGGTACGCTCCGGCAACGCGATGCGCTCGATCTCCCGCCGGCCATGGCTGTCGAACAGGCAAAGTTCGACCTTTTCCGCGTTCGCCGAAAACAGCGCGAAATTCGTTCCGCGTCCGTCCCAGGCAGCCCCCAACGGATGCGGCGCACCGGCCGAGATCCGCACGTTACCGCTCCGGAACGAGAAAAATTGCTGCAAGTGGCGGAACAACAAGGCTGACCTCGGGGATTGCGCCTTCGTCCAACGTCCTGACCGCGCCTGCGTTCCCGATGTTGCTGCCACCGTACAACGCGGAATCAGTGTTGAGGATTTCGCGCCATATGCCTGAGAACGGAACCTTGAAGCGGTAGTCGCGGTAAATCTCGGGGGTGAAGTTTACCACCACCAGGCATCGCTCCTGCGTTTGGCGCCCTTTGCGCAGCCATGCGAACACGCAGCGGTCGGCATCATGCATGACCAGCCATTCGAACCCGGCGTCCTCGCAATCGAGTTCGTGCAACGCCGGGACCGTGCGGTAAAGCCGATTGAGATCGCGCACCAAGGCCTGAACGCCGGCGTGCCGAGGCTGCTCGAGAAGATGCCAATCGAGCGAATGGTCATGGCGCCACTCGTTTTCCTGGCCGAACTCGTTGCCCATGAACAGGAGCTTCTTGCCGGGATGCCCGAACATGAACCCGTAATAGGCGCGCAGGTTGGCGAAGCGCTGCCACTCGTCGCCCGGCATGCGGCCGAGGATCGAACGCTTGCCGTGCACGACCTCGTCATGCGAGAGCGGCAGGATGAAGTTCTCGAAGAACGCGTAGTGCAACCCGAACAGAATTTGCCCGTGATGATGCTTGCGGTAGATCGGGTCCTTGCTGATGTATTCGAGCGTATCGTGCATCCAACCCATATTCCACTTGTAGCCAAATCCGAGGCCGCCCCAGTCAACCGGCCGCGAGACCATGGGCCAAGCGGTCGATTCCTCCGCCGCGGTCGTCGCATTGGGAAATCGTGAGAACAGCTCGGAATTGAAGCGGCGCAGCAGGTTGATGGCGTCGATGTTTTCGCGCCCGCCGTATTTGTTAGCAATCCAGCCGCCTTCCGGCCGGCTGTAATCGAGGTAGAGCATTGAGGCCACGGCATCGACGCGCAGGCCATCGATGCTGTAGCGGTCGAGCCAAAACAATCCGCTACCCAGCAGGAAGTTTGCGACCTCGGTGCGCCCGTAATTGTAGATCAGCGTATTCCAGTCGAGGTGGCGTCCTTGCTTGGGATTTTCATGCTCGTAGAGCGCGGTGCCGTCGAAGCGCGCGAGCCCGTGCGGATCGTCAGGGAAGTGTCCCGGTACCCAATCCAGAATCACGGCGAGTCCATTGCGGTGGCATTCCTCGATCAAGACGGCGAAATCGGCCGGAGTGCCGAAGCGACTGGTCGGCGCAAAAAGGCCGGTCGGCTGATAGCCCCAGGATCCGTCGAAGGGATGCTCGCTGACCGGCAGGAATTCGACATGAGTGAATCCCATATCGCGCGCGTAAGCCGGCAAGTGCTGCGCCAGGTCGCGGTAATTGACCCAACGCCCGCCGTGCCGCGGATCCCGCCGCCACGATCCGAGATGCACTTCGTAGATGGAGATCGGCGCGCTCAACGCGTTGACCCCGGGAGGAGAGCGCTGCGGGCGAGGGATCGTGTTCTGATCGACGACGATCGAAGCGGTCTGCGGGCGCAACTCGGCGGCGAATGCCAGCGGGTCGGATTTCAACGGCAGCAAGTGGCCGTCGGACCCGACAATCTCGTATTTGTATTTAGTCCCGGGCTTGGCTTCGGGGACGAAGATTTCCCAGAAGCCGTTGCCGCGCACGCGCATGGCATGGCGCCGGCCGTCCCAAAAATTGAAATCGCCGACGACGCTGACCCGCTTGGCCGCGGGCGCGAAGACCGCGAAGGCGACGCCTTCCACCCCGTCGAGCATCATGGGATGAGCGCCAAGCTTCTCGTAAAGATGGACGTGCGTGCCCTCCCCCAGCAGATAGAGATCGAAATCGGACAGGATCGGGGGGAAGCGGTAAGGGTCTTCGATCTCGACTTGCCGGTCGCCGTAGCGCGCGCGCAGGCGGTAATGCCGCGGGTCATCGCCCAGGCGACCTTCGAACAGGCCGGAATCGTGGATGCGGTGGAGATCGCGCTCATGGCCTTCATCGTCGATGACCGCCACTTCCTCGGCATCGGGAAGGAAGACACGTACCACCGATGCGCCGTTTTCCAGGTGCGGGCCGAGGTAGCGGAATGGGTCGGAATGACGACCCTCGATGACCGCATAGGCTTCCGGTGTGAGCGAGCTCATTGCGCGGCGTCCTCCGAACGCGAGAGGATGCGCCAGGTGCCCGCCAGCGGCACTCGCAGCCAATCCGGGCGATGCGCGAGTTCGTATTCGATTTCGTAGAACGCCTTCTCCAATAAGAAGAAATCGAGAAGGCGGTCGGCGGCGTCGAGCGATCGCGGCCACAACCTCGCATCGGTCAAGGCCGACCGATAGGCCGCCATGAAGGCGCCCGCGGAGTGCTCGCGCCAGCCTTCGAGCGCGCGGGCGAGCTTGCCGTGCTCGTCAGCCGCCGACTTGAGCGCGCGTTCGAGCGCAGCCGTTGCGGAATAGTCGATCGATCGGATGAGGCCGGCCACGTCGCGCGCCGCGGGAGCCTTGCGCCGGCGATCCTCGATGCTGCGGCGCGGTTCACCCTCGAAATCGATGATCGCCACGTCGTCCTTGACGATCAGCATCTGCCCGAGATGAAAGTCGCCGTGATGACGGATCTTCATTGCCGCGACGTTCTCCGGCAGCAGTTCGCGCAGGCGCGCGGGCAGCGTTTCGCGGTACGCCAAAAGCGCGTCGATCAGCTGCCGATCTTGTTCCGAAAATTCCCCTCGACGGCGCGCCAGATCCTCGAACGCGCGGCGCGCACGCCGCAGCAGTTCTTCGGTCCAGGATCGCACATCCTCGGCAGCAATGGGTTCCGGGGCGAACTCAACGATGTCATCCCGGCTGGCAAGCGCCAGCTGCAACTCGGCCACGCGACGCCCCACTTGCTCGATCCGCCGCACATAGGCGCCCTCCTCGTCGCTGTGTCCGGCGGCTTCGGCAGTAAGCAGGCGCTGTTCCTCGACGAAACGGTCGAGATAGGCGTTCGTCACGGTCCAGGCGTCACCCTGGTTCTGCACGAAGCCGTGCACGACCGCGACCGCGCTGCGGCCGCCATCCTCCTCGATCTCCACGCTTCCAAGCAGCGGGGGCGTGTGCTGGAACGGAACTGTTTCCGTTAGAAACCGGCCGATCTCGATTTCCGGGTTGAGCCCTCGCTCGAGGCGGCGAAAGAGCTTGATCACGTAGTCCGCCCCGACCAGGACCGTCGTGTTGGACTGCTCGGTATCCACGGTGTGCACGTCCTGCACGTCGAGCGTCCCCTCGTCCGGAAATCTCCCGGTCGGAGAAAACTCGAGGCGGCAATGGTCAGCCTCTATGCTCCGCGCAGCGCGTAAGTTTTCCAGGAGAAGCGCGGCAAAGCCCGCATCCGACATCGCGTCGAGCAGGCTGCCCTCGCGCGGCCCGCGCCGCACTGCCGCCAACGCGTTCGGATTTTGTCGCTCGGGATCGAAACGGGTCCATTTGATCGTCAGCGGCAGCAGGTAATTGGAGGTTTCGCGCCGGCCTTTGGCTTCGAGGAGCACCATGCCGAGCTCGGCCTCGGCAGCACCGAGCGGGAGCGCGCCGAGGATATGCGTCGTCGGCCAACTGCCGCGCTCGGCGTACCAACGGCGGCTGGCAAGGAACACCGGAAGGACGTCGCGCTCGAGCACTGATTTAGAGCGGCCGCGCAGCAGCGACCTCCAGCCGTCGGTGACGACGAGCGTCTCAAATTCCGCCCAGGTGCGCGGCACCTCGATGGAGGCATCGGATTCGCGCAGCAGGAACCAGAAGAAGCCATATGGTCCGAGCGTCACAAGATAGGGATTGTCTCCGATCGGCGGAAAGTTGGTTCGCCCGAGCAGTTCGAACGGCACGCGGCCGCGCCAGGGCGCAAGGTCGATCTCGGCCGCCTGCGCCGAGCGCGACAGGTTGGCGACGCAGAGTACGACTTCACTCTCGTATTGGCGCACATAGACCAGCACCGAGCGGTTTGCCGGCCGAATGAAGCTCAACGAGCCGCGGCCAAACACCTTGCTCGCTTTGCGCACCGAGATCAGCCGTTTGGTCCAACTCAGCAGCGACCCCAGGCTGCGCGACTGCGCCTCGACGTTGACCGCCTCGTAACCGTAGACCGGGTCCATGATCATCGGCAGGTAGAGCCGCGCCGGGTCGCAGCGCGAGAAACCGCCATTGCGATCCGGCGTCCACTGCATCGGCGTGCGTACGCCGTTGCGATCGCCTAGATAGATATTGTCTCCCATCCCGATCTCGTCGCCGTAATAGATGATCGGCGTGCCCGGGAACGACATCAGAAGCGAATTCATAAGCTCGATTTTGCGCCGATCATTATCCATCAACGACGCCAGACGCCGTCTGATCCCGAGGTTGATGCGCGCACGAGGATCGGTCGCATACGTCGACCAGAGGTAATCGCGCTCGACATCTGTCACCATCTCGAGCGTGAGCTCATCGTGGTTGCGCAGGAACAGCGCCCATTGGCAATTCGCGGGAATATCCGGAGTCTGGCGGAGAATATCCGTAATGGGAAACCGGTCTTCCTGGGCGATCGCCATGTAGATGCGCGGCATCAGCGGAAAATGATAGGCCATGTGGCACTCGTCGCCGTCGCCGAAATAGGCGCTGACGTCTTCCGGCCACTGATTGGCCTCGGCGAGCAGGACTCGGCCGCGGGAGTGCGAATCCAGCTCGGATCTGATGTTCTTAATGATCGCGTGGGTCTCGGGGAGATTCTCGTTGTTGGTTCCCTCGCGTTCGCACAGATAGGGAATTGCGTCCAAACGGAAGCCGTCGACGCCGAGGTCGACCCAGCGGCGCATGACCTGGATCATCGCGGCGAGCACGCGCGGATTATCGTAGTTGAGGTCCGGCTGATGCGAAAAGAAGCGGTGCCAGTAATACGCGCCTGCGACCGGGTCCCACGCCCAATTCGATTTTTCGGTGTCGCTGAAGATGATGCGCGTTGCCGCATAGGCTTGATCGGTATCGTTCCAGACATACCACTTGCGCGCATCCGACCCCGGCCTGCTTCGGCGCGCGCGCAGGAACCACGGATGCTGATCTGAGGTGTGATTGATGACGAGCTCCGTGAGCACGCGCAGTTTTCGCCGCTTGGCCTCCTGCATGAAGCGCCGGAAATCGGCCATGGTGCCGAAATCGGGATTGATGGTGCGGTAATCCGAAATGTCGTAGCCGTCGTCACGGCCGGGCGAGGGATAGAACGGCAGCAGCCAGATTGCCGTGACGCCGAGATCCTCGAGATAATCGAGCTTTCCTGTCAGTCCTGCGAAATCCCCGATGCCGTCGTTGTTGCTGTCGGCAAACGCCTTGACGTGAAGCTGGTAAATGATCGCGTCCTTGAACCACAGCTCGTCGCTATCGAGCTTCGGCTCCGCCTTGATGTCAGCCACTACGTCCACGGCAGACCTTCACGTGTAGCAGCGGAACAACAGCGCAGGATCCTGCTGCTGGTCAATGCGCAAGCGCACCCCGCCCCACTCGAGCACGTGGCGCTCGCCGGTGACGAGATTCTCGATGAGCTTCACGCGCGCGCGCCCGGTTGATGAACCGATCTCGATGTCGCCGAAATGAAACCAGAAATCCCGCGGTCCCTCGCGTGCCAATGCCACGGCAACTGCCACTGCGTTGTCGCGGGTGACCGATTCCTTGACGAACCCGATCACCTCCGCGTCGTCGACCTGGGCAAAGCGCAAATTGCTGGTTTGCAGCAAAGCGGCATTCGCCCTGCGGATCCGATTGAGCCGGCCGATGTAAGCCTTGATATTGCCGGGGCGATTCCAATCCCGCACTTTCAGCTCGTATTTCTCGGAGTTGAGGTATTCCTCGCGGGCCGGTATCGGCTCGTGCTCCAGCAACTCGAAGCCATTATAGATGCCGTAATTGCCTGACAATGTGGCGGCTAGCGCCACCCGGGCCTGGAAGATCCACGGCTCGCCGGTCTGCAGATGAAACGGAAGTATGTCAGGCGTATTAACGAAGAAATTCGGCCGGAAATATTCGCGTTCGGGATAGCGGGTAATCTCGCTCGCATAGGCCTCCAGCTCATCCTTGCCCGTGCGCCAGGTGAAGTAGGTATAGGACTGGTTGAAGCCGAGCTTGGCCAACGCCTTCATCACTTTGGGTCGGGTAAAGGCCTCGGACAAAAAGATGACCTCGGGGTCGACGGACTGGACTTCGCGAATAAGCCACTCCCAGAACGGAAACGGCTTGGTGTGCGGATTGTCGACCCGAAAGATGCGCACCCCCTGCCCGACCCAGAACAGCACGACGTCGCGCAGCGCTTTCCAAAGCCGCTCGTTGTCGGGCCCGTGGAGGTCCGGATTGACGATATCTTCGTATTTTTTGGGCGGGTTTTCCGCGTATTGGATCGAGCCGTCGGGCCGACGCCTGAACCATTCCGGATGCTGCGCCAGCCAGGGGTGGTCGGGCGAGCACTGGACCGCAAAGTCGAGCGCGACCTCCATTCCGAGGTCGGCGCAGGAGCGAAGGAGGCGCCGGAAGTCGTCAAGCGTGCCGAGTTCGGGATGAACCGCGTCGTGCCCGCCCTCGGCGGAGCCGATGGCATAGGGACTGCCGGGGTCGCCGGGTTGAGAACCCAGCGCGTTGTTGCGGCCCTTGCGGTTTACGCGACCGATCGGATGGATCGGCGTGAGATAAAGCACATCGAAACCCAGCGCGGCGATGTCCGATAAGCGATTGATGCAATCGTCGAACGTACCGTGCTTGCCCGGAATCGACGACTGGCTGCGCGGCATCATTTCGTACCAGGCGCCGGCGCGAGCGATCGGGCGGTCGGCGAGCAGCGGAAAATTGGCGCTGCGGGTGAGGTCCGACTGCTGTCCCTTGCTGGCGGCGGCCGCGAGCTCTGCAGACAAGAGGGGCGCCTGATTCTCGACAAGGTCCGCTCGGTTCGACGCCTCTCGAACCAAACGCGCCTGCTCGGGCTGTTTGGGCCTCAGGTCCGCCAAGAGGTTGCGGCCTTCCTCGAGCTCGAGGCTGACGTTCATCCCGGCATCGCGCTTGGCCAGGAAATTGCGCCGCCAAGTAGCAAATGCGTCGGTCCACGCCTCGATGGCGTAGACGTAGCGGCCGGGCTTGTGCGGGGTGAAGGTCGCTCTCCAGCGGTCGTTGTCTTGCAGGGCCATGGGCACGCGGAACCATTTCTCGGCTCCTTCGCGCCGCCACAACAGGTCGGCCGCGAGTACGGCATGGCCATCGCGAAAAATATCGGCCCAGACCTCCACTTCCTCGCCGACGGTGCGCTTGACCGGAAAACGGCCGCCATCAACGAGGGGATAGACGTCCTCGATGTAGATGCGATGTCTGGAAAGGTCGCCGACGGACCGAATGCTGGCATTCGCTGTCACGGCTCTATCGTGGTTTGCTGGCGCCCGGACGGCAGAAGCCGCATTAATGGAACCGATAGCGCGCCGCTTTGGTTCCGAGGCGGGTTAAGGTCGCACCGAAAAGCATGAAATCGTGTGACGCAAACGCGCGAGTGTCAACGGAACAAACCCGGACCGTGGCGGCGGCTGTCGCCCCCTCGGGGCTGTGGGGAGTCTCTTTTGCCTCCCGCGCGCCTCGGCCCCTCTCGGTATAGCCAGCGCATGGACGGCATTTTTGAACGCGCGGCGCGCTGGGGTGTGGAGACCGATTACCGCGACGGATTCGGAAACCTGCGCACCGTCGCCCCGGAGGTGCTTGCCCGCATCCTTGAGGCATTGGCTGCCGGCGGCGACGGGTCGGAGCGCATTCTCCCGCGGACCATTGTGTTGCGTAGCGGCGCCGAACAGGCCCTGCACTTGGCCGGCTCCGAACGGGAGCGGCTGCGCTGGGAAATCGTCTCCGAGGGAAAAATTGCCGCAGGCGAGGCTACCTGCGCGCAGCTAACCCTGCCCGCTCTGGAAGACGGCGTCTTCCGGTTGCGGGTCACGATCCCGCGGCCGGAGGGCGATCGGAGCGAGAGCGCCTGCCTCATCGTTTGTCGTGATCGCGCGTATCAGGGCGGGCAAACTGCGCCGGCGCGGATGTGGGCGCTCGCAGTGCAGCTTTACGGCGTCAGGTCGCGGCGCAATTGGGGACACGGCGACTTCACCGATCTCGTCGCGCTCGTCGATCTCGCCGCCGACCTCGGCGCCGCGGGCGTGGGGCTAAACCCGCTGCACGCGCTATTCGACGACCGGCCGTCGGACGCCAGCCCCTACGCCCCGAACAGCCGCCTTTTCTTCAATCCCCTCTATATCGACTTGGAGGCGGTGCCGGAATTTCCCGGCCTGCAAGCCGCCGGCTTGGAAGATGAGGTCGCGCGCCTGCGCCGGCAGGACGTTGTCGACTACGAGGGCGTCGCAAAGACGAAGCTGCGGGCGCTCGAACTCGCGTACCAGGTATTTCTGCGGCAAGGCACAGCAGAGCGGCATCGTGCCTTCGATCGCTTTCGCGAAACGAGAGGATCAACGCTTGTTCGCTTTGCGTGCTTCGAGTGGCTGCGCCCGAGATACGGCCATCCATGGTGGGAATGGCCGAGCGACTGGCGAAGAGCCGAAGATGAAAAGCTCATCGGGCTGTTCGAATTCGTGCAATGGTTGGCCCACGATCAGCTAGACCGCTGTCGCGCCAAAGCTCAAGCGCGCGGCCTGCCGCTGGGGCTCTACCTCGACATCGCCGTCGGCGTTTGCAGCGACGGCTTCGATGCTTGGTGCGACCAGGACGGTATCTTGGCGGGCATGGCGGTTGGCGCGCCGCCGGACGCCCTCAACACCGCCGGGCAGAACTGGGGGTTGGCCGGGTTCAATCCGGCCGGGCTCGAAGAGCGGCAGTTCGAACCGTTTCGCCGCATGCTACGGGCATCCATGCGCTACGCGGGGGCGATTCGGCTTGATCATGTTTTGGGTTTGAAACGTCTCTATCTTATCCCCCACGGCGTGCAGGCGAGCCAGGGGGCATATGTTCGCTTTCCTTTCGAGGCGATGCTGGCCGTGGCCGCGCTCGCCAGCAGGGAACAAAAGTGCATCGTCGTTGGCGAGGACCTAGGCACCGTTCCCGAGAACTTCCGCGAAACGCTCGGGGATTGGGGCTTCTGGACCTATCAGAGCATTCTCTTCTAGCGTTCCGGCAGCGGCGCTTTTTTCCCGCCCGAAAACTATCGCGAGAATGCGCTGGTTTCATTCGGAACGCATGACGTGGCGACCTTCGCCGGGTGGCGGGATCAACACGATTTGGCAGTCAAACGGGCGCTCGGCCTCGATGCCGGCGAAACCGGCGAGCAGAGGCATGGCGCGCTCGAGGCATTGCGCCAAGCATTGCAGCACCACGGCCTTCAAACCGAGGACTTTACGGCGGTGGCGCGATACCTCGCGGATACTCCATCGCGATTGTTGGTCATATCCATGGAGGACGTGCTCGGATTGAGGGACCAGGTCAATCTGCCGGGAACGACCAACGAACATCCGAATTGGCGCCGGAGATTGCCCGTGAGTTTGGAAGACTTGAAAGCGCAACCCGCTCTCGCGTCAGCCGCGGATGCCATGCGCTCGGCAGGTCGGGGCTTTTCCGCCTAGAACGAGGCGGTCGGCTCCGCGCCAGGCCCTCCGCCTCTCTCTGATCGCAGCATGTAAAAAGTACATAATGCTGCCGCGGTCGTGCATATAACGAGGTGCAGTTGACGCGTAGTTGGGAGGACAAGATGGGCGGCAAATACTCCGCGGAATGGTGGGAAAAAACCACAGGCATCTCCCGCGAAACAACTGCACGGCACGACGCGGCGCATGTCGTAGACAATCTCATACAGGCAACGGCGAACGGCAAGCGCTCCCGTGCCCGCAAGTCTGAGAAACCTCGGGCGGAATTCGCCAGCCTCGAACCCGATTTTTCTTAACGGGTTGCACGCAGCGCGAGGGCGCCTGCGGCACAGTGGCCCTGTCCGCGCGCCATCGCGGACGGCAGCGCGCGTCTTCGGGCGCCAGAACTTGGGCAAACTCAGCCACATACCCGACGGACAATAGCCGCGGTTGCGCCCCTAAATTTTCGCCGCTTCGCGCGCGGCACGTTCCGACATTTTGCCATGATTGCGCGCTCCAATGCGCGCATGCGACCAACGGGGGTTGGCTCATGGGAAATGTTGATCTGTGGCGGAGGAAGGCGGAGGCCTGCCTGGAGAAGGCGCATGCGGTCAGCGACCGGCAACGTGCGCGGCTTCTCCTCGTGCAAGCCCATAATTACCTCAAACACGCCGAGGAGACCGAGGCGCAGCAATTGAGCGCCCGGCGCGCTACGGAATCCCAATTGGCGGTCTGACATCGCGAGCGATCGGGCCGGCAACAACGAAGCTCGCCGCGGCCCCGATCATCGCTCCATCACTTGCTCTGGCTCTCGCGAATTCGTCGCGAACAGTCCTGTTTCGCTCCGACGGTATCGGCCATAGTTGCGCCACGCTCGCCCATGGGCTTCGGCCCGCCGATGGTCGTGTCGCGAACCGTCTGATGCTCGGTTTCCGCGTTGAGCTCGCCGCCGATCAACACAACGATGATCGACAGCCAGATCCAGAACATGAATGCGATGATGGCGCCGAGGGAGCCGTAGGTCTTGTTGTAGCTGCCGAAGTTTTCCGCGTACCAGGAAAATAGAAGGGAAACGATCAGCCAGGCGATTGCGGCGACGACGCTGCCCCAGGTGATCCACCGCCACTGAGCCTTCTCGCGGCTCGGTCCATAACGGTAGGCACAAAGAGGATCGCTTTTTCCTTGGCTGGCGCGCGGCTCCGCGGTGCGCTCGTCGCACTTTTCAGTTTCCTAATCTGTCTCGGCTCAATGAGTTCCAAAGTTTTGTCGAGGGACGCACCGATCCGCCGCGGGCAGCGTCGCTCCGGCCGGAACAACGCAGTTGCGAGCCGGTTATTTCCACACGTCCGAACGGCATTTTGTGCGTCACGCAGCGTCTGCGCGCCCCGGAATGACATGAAGATCGCGCAAAAGCTTAAGATCGCGCTCGATGAGACTCGCATACTCGTCCTCGGAGCCCAGATCCTGCTCGGGTTTCAGCTTCGCGGCGCGTTTCAGGAACTCTATTCCCAGCTGCCCGCGCCTTCGCGCTACCTCAACGGTCTCGCGCTTCTTCTGATGGTTCTCACGCTCGCGCTGCTCATTCTGCCGGGCACTTACCATCGCATGGTCGAGCAGGGTAATGCCTCAGGCCGGGTTCATACGCTGACGGACAAGGCTGCGACCATCGCGCTGCTTCCCTTTCTGGTCAGCCTCGCCATCGATGTCGGCATCACCGGTGAGCGAATATTCGGCGCGACCGGTGGCATCGCAGCCGGCGCGGCGGTCGGGGTCGTTGCGGTGCTTTTCTGGTACGCCATCGAAATCTGGCGGAAACGGTCCACGGGTGAAGCGGAGCGAGCCATGACCAAACGACAGCAGGGCGTCAGCGAACAAACCGGGCTGCATGAGAAGATCGATCAGATGTTGACGGAGGCAAGGGTGATCCTCCCCGGCGCGCAGGCTCTGCTGGGTTTCCAGCTCGCGATCGTCTTGACGCAGGCATTCGACAGATTGCCTTCGAGCGTGAAAGTCGTGCACGGCGCGGCCTTGCTTTTCGTCGCCTTGAGCATCGTGCTGCTCATGGCGCCCGCCGCCTACCATCGCATCGTCTTCAAGGGCGAGGACTCGGAGGAGTTTCTTCGCATCGGCGGTCGGTTTGTCAGCTATTCGACGATCCCGCTCGCGCTTGGATTGGCCGCCGACGTGTTCGTCGTTGGGACGAAAATCGTGCCGTCGGAGCTTGCTTCAGCGCTTGTTGCAACGGCGGTCTTGGCATTGCTGCTCGGGCTGTGGCATGGCCTGCCGTGGATCGCGCGCTGGCGTCGCAACGGCGCACGGTTGCAGCTGGGCACACAGTCCCCCTGAAACCGACGCGGCGCGGCGCTCACCGCGCGCGAGCGCTGCCTCTTTGACCCTGTGACCAGGACGGCTTGCCCATGGTCGCGATAATTTTTGCCAAGACGCGTGCGCGTCCGATCGGCGAGCGAGAATGTTTCAGGCTCGTCGAGAAGCGTTCCAGTACGCCTTGCTCGAACGCCCTGACCACGCATTCGTGCACATAGCTTTTGCGGCAGATCGTCGGCGTATTCGCGAGGTCCTCGGCGGCCGCGCTCACTGCCGCGAGAACCTGCTTCCGGCGCTGACGCTCGCGCGGCGCGGGCTTCACCCGCGCCAAGGTTTCGAGCACGCGCGCCGATGCGAGAAGCATGCGAAAGTCCTTCAGCGAGATGCTGGTGCCGGCCATTTCACGCAAGCATGTATTTACCTCGTGCGCGGTGACTACGCGCACTTCGCCGTTTTCCAGTCGGTGTTGGAACAGCCGCCGGCCGGGCAATTGCAACAGCGGCCTGATGGCCCTGCCAAGTCGCCCCGCAGCGACTTCCTTGGTGACGATCTTTCCCCCTTTCGATCGAAATTTGAGGGTGATCACCTTGCCCCGCACTGTGACGTTCGATTTGAGCAGGGTGACGGCACCGCGCGTGCCATGCAGCCGCGTGTATGCTTCAGTGCCGGCCCTTATGGCGCTGCGCGTCACGAGATCGATGATCGCCGCGCAGGCGAACTCGCGCGTGCACGCCTCCGAGGCCAAGCACTGCGCAATGCGCCTTTGGATACGCGGCAGCGCATCCGCCAGCCGGGCAAGACGGCGGCTCTTGCGCAGTTCGCGCACGTCTTCCCATCGGCTGTGGTAGCGGTATTGCAGCCGGCCGGCGGCATCCCGTCCGATAGCCTGCAGGTGCGCGTCCGGATCTGTCGCATAGAGCACGTCGCCATAGGCGGGCGGCACTGCCAATCGCGCCAGCCGGCGTATGATCTTGGGATCGCGAATCGGATGCTGATTCTCGCCGATATAGATCCAGCCTCTGCCGCGCCGGGCGCGGCGGATCGACAAGGAATTGCTGGTGACGTATCGGAGGCCGAGCCGCTTCGCCAGCACAAGGGCGTAAGGGGTCGCGCCGTTTCGGACTTTTCCGCTCGGGCTCTGCTCGCCGCTTGCGCTCGCTTTCGTGCTCGCGGCCTGGGACCCGGCTCGGCCTGAGGGCGCGCTGGTTGCGCCTCGGTACATTCTCGTGTCTTTGCAACCTCCGAATTTCGAGGTGCAAACGCCGAGTCTATCCGCAGAGTTCCCCGCCTCGGCGCGCTTTGGCTGCCGCCGGCGGCCGGGCATGGCTGCCAGCGGCTTATTGATCATCGCCTGATGCGCACCGCAGTGTCGAGGCGCGCGCGCTTGGAACTTCCCGCCATGCTGCTCGTTTTCGCAGCAAGAGATTGGAGGAGAAGCCCATGGACAAGGATCGCATCAAAGGTTCGGCCGAGCAGGCCAAGGGTAAGGTCAAGGAGGTTGCCGGAAGGGCCACAGGGGACAAAAAACTCACGGCCGAAGGCAAGGCGAACAAGGTCAGCGGGAAGATTCGCAGTGCCGTCGGCGGGTTGAAGGACGCGCTGCGAGGGAGATGAGTGGCTCTGTGGCTCTCGTCCGGCTCGAGAGCTCTCCGCGGAACCCAGGCCAACATGCGGGATTGTTAGGACGGACGATCCGCGGCCCGTCGTGCGGAGCGGCGTGGTTTTCCCTATCGCCCCCGCCTGGAGTCCAGGCGAGAGCCTGGTCTCGTCCCTCACGCTTCGACGAAACGGGGTCCACTGCCTTGCACGACTACCTCGCGGTCGCGCCAGCAAGAAAATTGGAGGATTGCATCATGAGCATCAAGTTGTTGGTGGCCGGCATTGTCGCTGGAGTCATCGCCAGCTCGCCCACTTTCGCCCAGGACAAGGCCAGCCAGAAATTCCTCAAAGAGGCAATCGAGGGCAATCTGGCGGAAGTTCAGATGGGTCAACTGGCCGAGAAGAACGGCAAGAGCGACGGCACTCGCTCCTTCGGCCAGATGCTGCAAAAGGATCATTCCGACGCGAACCAGAAGGCCACGGCCGCGGCCAATCAAATGGGCATGTCGCCGCCGAGCGAACCGAACAGCAAACAGAAGGCAATGTACGACAAAATGTCCAAGCTGTCCGGCGATAAGTTCGACCGCGAGTTCGCGAAGCACATGGTCACGGACCACAAGAAGGACATCAAAGAGTACCAAAAGGAAGCAAAGAAGGACGACGCCGCGGGCGCTTACGCCAAGGAGGCGTTGCCTACGTTGCAAAAGCATTTGGAGACGGCGCAGTCGCTGAACGGCCAGGCAACGAGCGCGAGGCGTTAGACCAGGTCGCTTCGAGTCTCAAGTAAGGGCTCGCTCGAGACCAATCCGTTCGCGGGTTGGCGCGCGATAACCGCGCTCGCGAAGGAGCCGGCTGCGTCCTGCAGCGCCGATTCTGTCGGTACCCGCGTCCCTTTCCCGCGAGCGGCCCTAATACTTATTCGATCGAAAGATTTGCTTCCTTGGCCAGGCGGCTCCAGGTCGCGAACTGGCTGGTGACCAGTGCGCGCATCTCGGCGGGTGTGGTCGAGCGGGGATCGCCCCCCATGCTCTCGAGCTTCTCCTTCACATCGGGAACTGAAATGGCGCGGCGCAGCTCGGCATTGAGCTTATTGACGATCGGGCCGGGTAGTTTGGCGGGACCAGCGAGCCCCGTCCAGGAGATGACTTCGAACCCCGGGATGCCTTGCTCGGCCACCGTGGGCACGTCGGGAAAATCGCGCCAGCGCGTCCTGCCGGTGACGGCGAGGGCGCGAAATTCGCCGGAGCGGATGCGCGCGCTGATCGGCCCCGACGTTGCCGCAATGAAATCGATATCGCCTTGAAGCAGGCCGGTAATGGCCGGCGCCTCGCCGCGATATGGAATGTGCAGAAACTTTGTTTTGGTGTCGCTGCCCATCAGTTCCACGGTGGTGTGGAGGATCGAGCCTACGCCGGCCGAGCCGTACTTCAGAACGCCGGGATTTTTGCGCGCCTCCTCGATCAGTTGCGCGAGCGTCTGGAAACCGGAGTCTTTGCGCACGCAGATAAGGAATGGATAGAAGCTTGCGATCGAAATCCATTCGAAGTCCTCGACGACCTTGTAATTTATGGTCCTCGACAGCGCGCCATGCGCCGGATGGGCGCTGGGAACGACCAGGAGCGTGTAGCCGTCCGGATCGCTGCGCGCGACCGCCTCCGCAGCGAGGCTGCCGGCAACCCCGGGCTTTGGCTCGATCACGATCGACTGCCCGAGCCCTTTCGACATCTCGTTGCCGAGAAGGCGGGCGATGATGTCCACGTTCCCTCCCGGCGGGAAGCCGTGCATGAATTTGATCGGGCGGATCGGATAATCCTGCGCCGCGGCGACGCCGGTCAACGCAATCAAAACGACAAGCGCACCAAGGGCTACCCTGTTCATCGGATATGTCCCATCGCCTCGGCATTCCCCGATCCGGGATATCCGAGCCGGCTCGTGAGACGGCCGATCGCTGCCGCGGCACAACATGCTACGGCCGGCGCTTCGGGCCTAGACCGGGATGCATAGGGCATTCGGGACGAGAAGATTATCGTAGACGCAACGGCGCTCCGCGAGCTTGAGCGCGCCGCCTTCGCGACGGAACACGTCGTAGTAGACGCCGACCTGATGCAGCGTCGCATCAGGACGATCGAACAGCACTTGAAGCACGATATAATTCGCGCGCGACGTCACCGTGCCATTGATCTCAGCGCCCAGCACAACCAGGTTTGCGATGAAGTGGCGCAGGTAGCGCGGCGCGAACATCGACGTTTCCGTGAGCGCGAACGCGCGATCGTGGATCATTCGCTTGCTCTCACAATAGATCAAGCCGACCGGCAGTCCGCGGTCAAAATTTTCGCGCGACAGGACGACGTAGCGCGCATCGTCGGTGAACATTTCGGTCCAATCCGCCAGCCGCTGCTCGTCGAGCGCCTGCGCGTATCGCGCATTGAAGGATTCGATCTCGTGATGGAGCAACAGAGCTTCTAGGCGCGAATCCAGCGCTGCGGGAGCGCGCGCGTGATCACGCGTCAGGACGGAGTCATCCATCGTTCTAGAGCCCCATCTCCACGCGCCAGTGCCGATACATGGCTCGGATCGATGCCTCCGAGATCAAGCTTTCGGAAGTACCCGCCGCGACCGCGGGATCGAGCTTCACGAGGTGCTGGCCGCCCGGAACATGCTGCATCCCGTCCTGCACGAACTTGATCGCCTCGTTGTCCTCCAGGCCGAGAAAGCCGGCCGGGCCCATCAGATTGCCCTGGCGCAGGCGGTGGCGGGTCATCTCCTCGTCGTCGCCTTCGAAGCCGAACATCGTCCACTTCATGATGAACTCATGCGGACCGGTCGGCACGATCTGGCGCATCCCGAGCGTATTCATCTCGCGCTGGATGATCAGATTCGGCCAGATCGTGGCCATGGTGACCGACCAGGGACTGTCGAATTCCTCGACGAAATCCATGAACCGCGGCTCCGCCAAGCTCATGCCCTCGCGATAGGCGCGCATCTCCTTCTTGGCGTCGCTGCTAACACTCTTTCGCTCCGACTTGGCCGACGCCATCACGCCGTGACGTCCGGTTGCGTCCGCAAGCATGAGCGATCGGTTGCCGGCCACCAACAGCCCGAACGTCACCAGGAAGGTGTGCAGCAGCGTAGCGTGATAAGGATCCTTGAGATTCTCGTGGTAGAGCTTCCAATTGCCGGGAAGCGTGTGGCGGTAATAACCCAGAAGCCTTGGCTTGCGGCCATCGAAGGTCGCCTCGAATTCTTTGAGCACCTCCGGCCCGAGGTAATCCTCAAACGATTCCATGTCGCGGGCGTAGGAAGCGAATACGACGCCGCGGTGGCTCTTGACGTTGAGCTGATGCAATCCGTGCCGCGAGCTGTCGAAGTCGGCGGGCATGCCGCCCTTTCCGTTGACGCCGCGTCGGAACGGAACACCGGCGAGATTGCCTTGCAGATCGTACGACCATTGATGGTAGGGGCAGACGAATTCTTTGACGTTGCCACTGAGCTCGCGACAGAATTCCGCGGCGCGATGTGAACAGCGGTTCTCGAAGACGTTAATGGAGCCGTCGTCGGCGCGCACGACGACCACCGGCGTTGGACCGACATTGGAGCGGATGAAGTCGCCGGCCTTGGGCACTTCGCATTCCAGAGCGACGTAGTTCCAAGTGCGGCCGTGAAAAATCTTCTCGACCTCGCGCTCATAAATGGTGTGATCCGTGTAGACCCAATCCGGGATTCGGGTGAGACCTTCCTCCGGCCAGACGTAACGTTGCGTCAGCCACTCCTGAGACTGCACGTTGGGCCCGGTACTCTTCCGACCATCCGCGTTATTCTCCTGTGCAGCCGCGCGAATGCCATCCCCCGCGTTGGGACCCGGCGCCGCATTCGCGGCCGGCCGCTCCATGTCGATGCAGACGTCGTTCCCGTCGAGTTTCACGGCGTAGGTGCGGAGATCTTCCGTCACCGGCGGACACAACGCCTTGCCCGAGCGAATGTCGAATTGGCCCTGATGCAGCGGACACTCGATCTTGCCGTCCTCGACGAAGCCATCGCTCAATATCGCCAGAGCGTGGGTACAGATTCCGGCGGTGGCAAAGACCTCATTCCCCAACCGGTAGAGCGCGACGGGAGAGCCGTCCACATCCACGCCCAGGACGCCGTCCGCGTCGATTTCACTGATGGATGCGACCCTTTGCCATGCCATCGTCTGCGGTCCCGAACGAGTTGCTCAGCATAGCTGCGATTTTTTCCAACGCCAATACGTCATCGACGAAGCTGGGGCTCTTATCGAAGGTGTAAAGGTCATCAGTATGCCATCATATCTTTAGCGCCCGACCAGGCTGCGCAGTCGGCCAAGGAACCACGACCAGATGAAACGCCCGGCGTTGAACGGCGCGCGAGCCGCGGCGCGGCTCTCGGCTCCCGCAAGCCGCGCATTGAGATTGGCGGCAAAGTCCGTCACCAAGCGACGGCCGAGCTCGCGGACAAGTCCCGATCGCGAAAATTGGGCAAGAGAGCCTTGCAGATTGTATTCGACCGTCACGGAAACCCGGGTCTGCTGTCCCTCCGCCTCCGGCGTGAGGCGGTAGACGATTTCACCTCTGGTGCGCGAGCCGGTACCCTTGTCGCTGCCTGCGCCGCGAATGATCCCGCGCTGCACCCGATCATCGCGTTCGATCACCGCGGAGCCGGAGAAGCCGGCCTGGATCGGACCGAGCCTGATCGTCATTCTTCCCTTCGCGGTGTTCGCGTCGTGCTCGGTCAACTCGGCCCCGTCGAGGCAGGTGACGACAGCAGGGATGTCCGCGAACATCGCCCAGACTGTTGCCGGCGGTCTCGCTACGACAAAGCTCTCCTCGAACCTCGTCCAGCCCGTGCGTGCCTCTTCGGGCGCGGACACGGGGGCGGCAAGCGCGGGCGCTGCGGCGTCGGCGGCGGGCACAAAAGGATGAAAAGGTATCGCTGGCTGCGCGGCTGCGGCAGAAGGGACGGCGGCTTTCGAACCACCTGCCGCGACCACGCTTTCCACCGCGTTGATAATGCCCAGATATCCCGTGCACCGGCACAGATTGCCGGAAAGCTCGACCCGGATGCGGCGCGCGTCCGCGTCCGGCAGCCGTCGTACGATGTCGCGCGCGGCGATAAGCATGCCGGACGTGCAGAAGCCG
>VAZM01000358.1:0-1538 GCA_005883135.1 Alphaproteobacteria bacterium | reverse complement strand
AGGGTCGTCGTCGAAGCCTTCGATCGTTTGCACGGCAAGACCGTCGCACTGAACCGCGTAGGTGATGCAGGAGCGCGCGGGCTTGTCGTCGATCAATACCGTGCATGCGCCGCACACGCCGTGCTCGCAGCCAAGATGCGTTCCCGTCAGGCGGCAATGCTCGCGCAGGAAATCGGCCAGATGGGTGCGCGGCTCGATCATCGCCTGGACCTTCCGCCCGTTCACGCTCAGCGCAATCGGCATCATGGCGCAAACACCTGGCCCAAGGCGCGTGTCACCGCGGCTGCCGCCATGGCGTGCTCGACGGCATCGAGATCGCCAACCGATTGCGCCAGCGCCTCGCTTATGGCCTGCGTTGAGACCGCGCTTTCGCCGTGTTGTGCCACCTGCTGCGCCAAGGCGGCGAGCGGCTGAGGTACGCCGCGCAGCGATCCGAGGAAAACGCGCGCGGCGCCGGCTTGCGGATCGAACACGGCTGCCGCGCTCGCTTCGGCGAACTCGCCCGTTTTGCGACAGAATTTGTAGAAACCATACCGTCCGGCGCGCGACAGCTTGGGGACGTCGATCGTTTCGATGATCTCGTTTGCGGCAAGCGCGGTGGTGAAGGCGCCCTCGATGAAGCGCGCGACCAGCATACTCCGTCGCGTCGAACCGCGAAGATTGACTGACGCGCCAAGCGCGGCAAGCGCAAGCGGCCAATCCGCCGCCGGATCGGCGTGAGCGAGGCTGCCGCCGATGGTGCCGCGGTTGCGGACCGAACGATAGGCGATGGCGGAGGCCACTTCGCACAGCATTTCGCCGCCGGGAAGTCGGCCGCGCGCGTCCTCGAGGCGCGCGTGGGTGACGCCGGCACCGATGCGCCATGTGCTCCCGGTGTCTTCCAGGTGTTGCAGCGCCTCGAGTCTCGACACATCGACCAGCAGCGCCGGTCGCACGAGCCGCAGATTCAACATCGGTCCTAGCGACTGGCCGCCGGCCAAAAGTTTGGCCCCTTCCGCCTGCCCCAGCACGGCCAATGCATCCGCTACGTCCCCGGGACGGACGTAGTCGAACCGCGCGGCCTTCATGCGGTTGCCACTCGCGGCTCGCTCGCCGGCTTGGCGCGGCCGAGCGCCTCGAGTAGGCGGCGCGGCGTCAGCGGCGTCTCCGTGAGTTCCACGCCGAGCGGTCGCAACGCATCGTTGACCGCATTAAAGATCACCGCCGGCGGAGCAATCGCGCCGCCTTCGCCCATGCCCTTGATGCCGAACTCGGTGTAGGGGGACGGAGTCTCCATATGATAGATGCGGATGGCGGGAATCTCGGTCGGGCCGGGCAGGAGATAGTCGGCCAAGGTCGAGGCGAGCGGCTGTCCGTTGGGGTCGAATGGACTCTCCTCGTAGAGTGCGGTGCCGATGCCCTGCGCCACGCCTCCCAATGTTTGGCCTTCGACCACCATTGGATTGACCAGCGTCCCGCAGTCCTCGACGATCACGTAATCGAGGATCTCGACCGCGCCCACCTTGGTGTCGACGGCAACCGCCGCGGCGTGCGAGGCG
>VAZM01000357.1 GCA_005883135.1 Alphaproteobacteria bacterium | reverse complement strand
CCGCCGAGCGCCAGGCGCGCATCCTTGATGCGGTCCCCCTCGATTTCGAGGCCGACCGCAACGGATACCAAGGCGAACGCATATGATAGGCGGTCGCGAATCTTGAGATAGGTATAGTTCTTGGCGAAGCCTTTGGGCGGCAGTTCGATTGCCGTGATGATTTCGTCGGCCCGCAGATTGGTGTCGGTCTGTGGGGTATTGCCGGGCAAGCGATGGAAGTCACCAAACGCGATGCTGCGCTGGCCGCCCGTGCCGGTTGCCAGCACGCGCGCATCGAGAGCAGCGAGTGCGACGCACATGTCCGAGGGATGCGCGGCGATGCAGTGCTCGCTCGTCCCCAGGATCGCGTGCATCCGGTTGATCCCGCCGATCGCGGAACAACCGCTTTCCGGCTCGCGCTTATTGCAAGGTGTGCTTGTATCGTAGAAATAGAGGCAGCGCGTTCGTTGCAGGAGATTGCCGCCCGTGGACGCCATATTGCGCAACTGCTGCGAGGCCCCGGCCAGAATCGCGCTCCCGAGCAGCGGGTAGCGGGCCTCGATCCGCGGGTCATAGGCGAGATCGGAATTGGCAACCAGCGCGCCGATGCGCAGGCCGCCGTCCGTCGTCTCCTCGATCTTGCCCAGGGGCAGTCGCGTGATGTCGATCAGCCGTGACGGCCGTGCGACATTTTCTTTCATCAGATCGATTAGATTGGTCCCCCCGGCAATGAATTTTGCCGCTGGGTCGGCGGCGATCTGGCGCACGGCGTCGACGACGTCGACCGGGCGGGTATATTCGAAACTGTTCACCGGTTCGCCTCGCCGGGGGTTTTGCCGAACATGACCTGTTCGATGGCTGCCACGATGTTGGGATACGCGCCGCACCGGCAGATATTGCCACTCATGAGTTCGCGGATGTCATCGGCGTTGCCGGCCTTGCCCTCGGAGATCAGGCCGGCGGCGGAACAAATCTGGCCCGGGGTGCAGTAGCCGCACTGGAGAGCATCGTGCTCGATGAAGGCCTGCTGCAACGGATGCAGCGTGCTTCCTTGCGCCAGGCCCTCGATCGTCGTGACTTGCGCGCCGTCCTTCATCACCGCCAAGGTGAGGCACGAATAGATTCGCCGGCCATCGACCAAAACCGTGCAGGCCCCGCATTGACCGTGATCGCAACCCTTCTTCGTGCCGGTGAGATCGAGATGGAGCCGAAGCGCGTCGAGTAGGGTGGTCCACGGTGCGATCATCAATCTGCGCTCGACCCCGTTGACATGGAGTGTGACCGCCATCTTGGCCGGGTTCGGCCGTCTGTCTGAGCTCTTGCGAGCCGCTGAGGATGATTGCGCCATCACATTCTCCGCAGAGTCGAAATTCGCCAGGTTCGGTCTTCTTCCGGATTACGTCTTCAGATCGGGTGTCATAGGGCCAGAATGGGCGACGCATGGACCTGCGAGGCTAGCGTGGAGGGGCGCGACGGTGAGCGCGACGTACTCCTGCACCAATTTGACCGGCACCGGTCAACGAAGGCAGTGTTGACTAGTTCCAAACCGAAGCAAGAAAAAGCCCGGTCCGCTGTGGCGCTCTTGCTGTTACTATTAGAATCTTGCGCGATCATCCGGCTAATTACCTAAATGGAAGCCCGGACACCGCCCATGGTTCACTAGTGGGCTGTGGCGCGGTCCGGCTTGGCGCTCTCGCGCCAGATGGCGAGAACAGCGGCCATGATCGCTGGTCCAACGAATAGGCCGATCAGCCCAAAGGTCTCCAAACCTCCGAAGATGCCGAGGAGAATCCATAAAAAGGGCAGCCGGGTCGAGGCGCCGATCAGGGCGGGGCGGACAAAATGATCGGCAACGAACACCACGGCCGACGCGAATAGGAGTAGCAGGATGGCGGCGGTGATTCGGGACTGAATGAGAAGAGCGAAGCAAGCGACTATGACGACGAGCGGCGCTCCGAATGGCACGGTGGCGAGCAGCGCCGTTGCGAATCCGAATAGAACAGGATGGCTCACGCCGGCGACGACGTAGGCTGCGCCAAGGACCGCTCCTTCCGCCAGTCCGACGAGAACAAGGCCGTTGACGGTTGCACGAATCGCAACGACTGCTTCTTCGCCCAGCCTCTCCGCGGACGGGCCGACGAGCCGGTCGGCGACGGTGTGGCTTTGTTTGGCAATCGTCGGACCGTCCCGATACGCGAAAAAAAGGGCCAGCAATGTAAATGCCAAGGTCATCAATCGGCTGACTGCTTCGCCGCCGAGACTTCTTGTCCACTGAATCAGGTCCAGGGATTCGGCCTTTCCCAAAAGCTCTTTGGCCGCATCCGCATCGGCTAGGTTGTCTTGCCACCACGCTGCGACATACATCCCTATGAAAGGAATTTGCGGCACCCACTCCGGTGTGCCGAGTCCAGCCTCCCTCAGTTCGCGCACCGTTTCGACAACGACACTCGCTTCCCGCGCCATCTCAACCGCTAGCAGAATGAGCGGACCGATAATCAGAACGCCGACAATGAGCGCGAGCAGGATGCCGGCGCCGGACGGCCTCATACCTTTGCCGACCAGCCATTCGCGAGCGGGCCACGTCGCCAGTGCGACGACACCGGCCCATGCGAGCGCGGGCAGGAAATGTCGCAGGAGCCAAATCGCCGCCAGGATTAATAAGGTCACCAGAACGAGCCGGCCGAATAACTGCAACGATGATGGCTGCTGCATGACGAACCCCTGTTGCAAACCTGGCAGGTCGCTCCGCGCGCTTGAGGTAACGCCGTATTGGCCGGCATGCGACGAACGCCATGCTCCGCCCTGAATTCTTCAAGCCTCAAGGGCGGGCCACGAGTAGAGGCTCTACGTTTCCGCCTCCCGCCATTTGCGGGTGTGACGGTTCAAACCCTTGGCGTAACTCTCGTTTGGAGACAAGCGAGCGAGCGAGCAGAAAAGCCTCTTTCAGATTGTTGGACCGGCGCAGCGCAACGTTGAAAAAGGCATCCCCGAAATAGGTCCACTTGGCCTTGTCTTGGCACCCGAATGAAGGGTGTTGAGCATCCGCTGCGGTGATCACGAGTGTATCGGCATCAGCAAGCCGAGGAATGAAGACTCCGGAATAGCAGGCCGAGATCACAACGACCTTGTGCCGTACGCCGGTTCGCTCGAGCATCTCGGCGAGATTTGATGGTTGTAGCGTTTCGATCACCCGGCCTGCGTTGACAGCGAGGCCGTCAGGCGAGCCGTGTGAGGTAAGAATGAGGAACAGAATGTCGCTCTCCCCATTCATCCTTGTTGCCTCCGCTTGCAGCGTTGCAGCAAGCGTTTGGACGGTCGCGTCGCCGCCAGTCTTGGTATTGAAGCGTACAACAACGGGGTGAGCTCCGAATCGGCTCGCGACAATATCCGCGGCGGCCGTCGCCTCCCTACGAAAGACCCCTTGGGGGCCGAATAGCCCGAATGAGACCACCGCCACCCTTCGATGCTCTTCCGCCGCGTGCACCGGCGCGAATAACGGCGCAAAGGCTAGGCACAGAGCCACAAGTGGGGCGCAGAGCCGGCGGATCACAGGCCCAAGGGTCATGCAAACCTCCGTTCACGAACGTGTTGTCACGAGCGCTAGCGGGCAGACTCGAAGACGTCCGTGATGATCGTCTCATCGGCAATGCCACCTCCCGCTGCGTTTGGCTGCTGAGCGCCGGAGGTGGGCAATGCATACATGGCTTCAATGGTACGAAGGATGTTCACGTGGGTGATGCCTTTGCCTTCAGCATATCTTCCCGGCTTTATGTGCGCCCCTGCAAAGATCGTGACGATCCGGTTCTGAATGTCGCGTAGCAGGCGGTTATACTTGAGAGAATATCGCGGGTCCGGCCTTACAAGCGGATTGGTGAGCCCGTAATAACCCGAGTGGTCGTCGTTCTCGTCGAATGTAAGGATGAGAAGGCTGTTGTGAGTCCTTGCCCACTGATAGTAGCCGTCGAGATTTTGTTGCAGCCAATTGTCGCCGGCTGGGATGCTTTGAACGGGTTCGCCGTTATGCATGTCATGATTCAAGTTCGGGATCACGAAAGCGACTGTCGGTAGTAGGTTATAGTCGCTGGGAAAATCCGCAAACCTCAGATTAGACGACGTGGCGACCGTCGTCCCATTGGGAACGTTCGCGAAGCTGATCCAGGGGACATGCTTGCGGGCGTAGATGCATTGATCGCCGCGGCAATGCGGTGGGTCAAATTCGGCCGTCGAGCCGATACTGGGCAAGCTCTCCGAGTACCCCTTGAACGAGAGACCCTTTCTGATGAGTTGTTCGCCGAGATTGCTGGATTTGAAGGGATAATCTGGATGGTTGGCTTTGCTGGGCACCTGATCGCGAAAGCCGACGTTCTGGTTACTGCCGGAGAACAGCCAGAAATAATTGCCTTGGCTAAAATGCTCCTCGGCAAACATCCGCTCGAAGGTCGCTTCTTCTGTTGCCAATTTCCTGATGTACGGTGCGTCAAACCCGCCGCCGAGGATTTGTTCAAAATCCTTGTTCTCTTGGACCACGATAACGATGTGGTCATAAACCGGCAGCGTCGGCGGCCAGGGCTGCCTATCAGCAGCCATTGCCGTACTGCCCGTGGACCACACGACAGCAATCATGCACAGCTGTGGCGCTTTCCTCATGTAGATCCTCTCCCGCGAGCGCTGTCGAGCGGCTAAGCGATTCCAACCGTGTCCAATCGCATGACGGTATCAGCTCTGCAACGGCTGTGTTATCACTGGATCAATTCTTTGTTGACGTTGCCGGTACGCAAAATGACCACGCCGAGTCGCAGGCCTATTGCCAATGGTTTGGCCAGGAGAGGACTCGACAATCCGCGGCATGTCGGCCTTACTTGTTTCACGCGGGCCAGCAACCAACTCGCTCCCGCAGTTGTTTCAGCCTGCACCTACATCACCCAGGATGGCGCGGTCGAACCTGAGAATGTCGTGAGGGACGTCACAACTTCTTTCTCGCGCGGTCACGCCGCTGTCCCGTTTACTTCATCATCCGTTCGCAGGTGATGCGCAGGAAGGGCACTCCCTGCAGACCACAGCCGAAAACGTTTCCAGCACAACAGCCGATGGGGTGCGGCTCCGGGAGGCCCTCAGCGTTTGGCCGCGCATTGCCCTGCTGAGCTTCGGAAGTCCTGCCGTCCAGCTCGCTGCCATGTATCGCATTCTCGTCGAGGAAAAGCGCTGGATGTCCAGAGACAGGTTTCTCAACGCTCCCGGGACCCGAGGCGCAGCTGCTTGCGGCCTATGTCGGTTGGATGATGCACGGGATGCTCGGCGCCCTGCTCGCAGGCGGACTCGTGATCCTACCGGGCATGATTTGCATGATGGCACTGAGCTATGGATACGTGACGGGTGCCGACTCCACAGTCGGAGACGTGCTGCTGTACGGCCTGAAGCCAGCCATCCTTGTCATCGTGCTGGACGCGACCATTCGCGTGGGAAGGCAGGTTCTGCGCACCCGATTGATGCTTGCCCTTGCTGGTTTGGCATTCGTCGGGACTTTTTTCTTCAACTTATCTTTCGTGCTTGTGGTTGTTGGCGCCGCATTGATCGGCTTCTTTGCCGGACTCGCCGATATTTCCGGAGTCCCAGGGCACGCCAAACTCCCTCCCGTCGCGGGACGCCTTCCGGATGGTCCACCCGAACGCGATTTGCCGGATGAGGTCCCCCTAACTGTGGGCCGCTACCTGCGGACCTCCGCGTTATGGCTCGCACTGTGGTTCGCGCCGGTCGCGGTGCTGATTGCTGCGTTTGGTCTGGAGAATGTCTTCAGTCAGATCGCAATTTTATTTAGCAAGATGGTCCTCCTATCGCTGGGTGGGCCCTACGCCGTCAACAGCTACGTCGCAGTTCATGCAGTGGAGCCATACGGCTGGCTCACCCACAAGGAGCGCTGGATGGTCTGGCGCTGGCGGAGTTGGCTTTCAGCAGTTCGTCGGATTCCTCGCCGCTTATGGCCATCCGGGAGTGTTGCCGCCGATCGCTGCGGGCATTCTGGGGGGCCTGCTCAGCATATGGATCATTTCCATCCCCAGCTTCTTGTGGATTTTTCTCGTTGGTCCATTCATGGAAAGATTTCGCGACAACAAGCTTATCAATGCGACCTTGAGCGCCATCACGGGTGGCGTGCTGGGGGTCGTTCTCACCTTTGCCGTCAGGTTCGGTACGCGCACGATATTTCTACGTGGCGAGCCGATCAGCGGCTTTGGGCTCGATTTCACTCTCCCCGATTTCGCCAGCACCGATGCGTGGGCATTGGCGATCGCCGTCGTTGCGGGCATTGCAATGTTCTGCTTCCACCTTGGAATGGTGCCAACCCTAGCAGCGTCCTGTGCGGTCGGAATCATTCCGTATTTGATTGACACAATCGGAATGGGAACCCTGCACACCGGCCTACTTGGGCTCGTGGCGGGCGCTGCCATCGGATTCCCAGCCGGTCCGGTTGCGGTCTGGTGCCTGCATCTTCGCATTCAGCGACGACACGCAATGGGACCAGCACCTGTGGCACCGGCGGCATTTGCTGTCGCTCCTCATCGCTGAAATTGGTAAAGGCAAGCCGCGCGCGGGAATTGAAGATCGAATGCTCGGCCACCAACCGATCGAGACGGCGTTTCATGTCCTCGGGAAGCGCATCGTAGGCCGCGCGTTCGTCGGCAAATTCGGTATGTCCGCCGACCGGCGGGATCGCACTTCTCTTGGTCGTAAACCGGAGCGCGCTCTTGGGGCTGCCGCGCCAAGAGCATGCCCAGCCCGAGAAATGGACATATATGGGGGCCGGCCTGGCGGCCTTGGTAGCGCTGGCGGCGAGCGTAACTCACCCAGAGAATCTTCTCGCCATCGGCGCCGTCTTCGCACAGCGGCACCACTTTGCTCGCCGGATTCTTCATCGGGACCTTCGCCACATGGTTCAGCACGATCGAACTGCTTTGCCGGCTAGGCGAAAAGCAGGGACGGCAGATCATGCTGCGAGTGATGCAGAGTTTGTGTGTGCTGTGCATTGCGGCAGGATTGGTCCAGCTCGGTCGAGCGGCGAACCTCTTCAGTGGTTGAGATTCTTTGTCGGAAACGCGACCAACTACAGCGGATTCTTCCACAGCCTCAGATGATCGGCCACCCTTTCGCCTGCCGCAAACTGGAAACGGCTCTAGGCGGCGGCGATTTCGATCCCTTCCTGCTCACAGGAGTTGGCCGCGTCGGAAACGGTGGCGCGCTGCACGTCGCGTTTCCACCGCAGATCGTCGAAATCGGTACCCCGGTGCATGGTACAGCGATCGTCCCACATGACCAGATCGTTCACCCGCCAGCGGTGGGTGTAGACGAATTGCCGTTGAGTCGCGTGGGCGATAAGTTCATCGATTAACGCGCGACCCTCGTGTTCAGGCATGCCGACAATCCGACCTGCGTGGGACGCAAGGTAAAGGGATTTGCGCCCGGTTTCTGGAATGGTTCGGACCAGCACCTGTGGCACCGGCGGCATTTGCTGTCGCTCCTCATCGCTGAAATTGGTAAAGGCAAGCCGCGCGCGGGAATTGAAGATCGAATGCTCGGCCACCAACCGATCGAGACGGCGTTTCATGTCCTCGGGAAGCGCATCGTAGGCCGCGCGTTCGTCGGCAAATTCGGTATGTCCGCCGACCGGCGGGATCGCCCGCGCATAAAGCAACGAAGCGCGCGCGGGCAGCCGTTTGAACGAGCTATCGGTGTGCCAGAGCCGGTTGCTCAATTGGAATAGCCGAAGTCTACTTTCCTTGCGCCACAGTTCGTTATCGTGGTCAAGATTGGAAACGTCGGCAAATTCTTTGCGCAGACGCAGCCGTGCATCCTTTCGATAAACCGCAATCGAGGTCTCGAGTGGGCCGAAGTGCCTCGCAAAGTCGAGGTGCTGATCCTGTGAGAGGCGTTGATCCGGGAACATCAGCACGGCGTACTAGACGAAGGCGTCTCTGATCGCCCGCAGATTCGCCGGATCGATTTGCGTGGCCAAGTCGATGTCGCCGATTTCTGCGGCAAAGCTCGGCGTGACCGGATAGACAGTGATCGCCATGATCTTGTCCTCGGCACATGACCTCTCGGCGAGGGTGGCGGAATTGGAGCACGCCGAAGCAACGCATGCAATCCGGGAAGCACTTCAGCCGCGCGATTTATCGAGCAGGGCCTGGCGGAAACGCGACTTCAGGAGCGCCCCGTCCCACGGCGGCAAAACAAGCGGGTCGCGATTGGATGAAACTTTCAAGACAACGACGATAGGGCCTTCGGCCGTGTGCAAAATCGGCACAACCTTATCAAGTTCGCCCGCTTGCTTCACGGTTGTGGTCCAGCGGAAGCCGCACGTGAGCGCGATTCCTGCGAGGTCGACGCCCGCACTGGTGTGGCTCCGTTGCATTCCCGTTTCGCCGTAATGCTCGTTATCGATCACCACGACCGCCAAATTCTGCGGCCGTTTCACAGCGACCGTGGCGAGGGCTCCCAAACCCATCAGCATTTCGCCGTCGCCGGTAAGGACCAACACGCGACGCTCCGGCTGCGCGAGAGCAAGTCCTAATCCAACCGTAACCGCGCTGCCCATGGCCCCCCAGAGATAGAAATTAAGTGGATGATCGCCTACAGCCGCGCAATCATAGGTCGGTGATCCGAGACCCGTCACCACGAGCGTGTCCCGGCGATCGGCGAGTATTCGCGCGACCGCGCTGCGGCGCGACAGCTCATTGGGTTGGTTCATCGGCTTAGTCCTTGAAAAGCTTGGCGCCGAGCATGCGTTGCGAGAGCAGTACGGCGACCATCAGCCCGCCGTTGAACGCGATGCGTGCCGCTGCTTCCACGGCCGGGGCCGCCGCCTCCGCTTCGGTCACTTCGTAAACGATCACGCCGGCGAGCCGCAGGTTTTCGGCTGTAATCTGGCCCATGGGGACCTGCCAAGGATTCGCTTCTCCCCACTCGCCACGCATGCTGACGATCATCAGTAAAGGAAAGCTGCACACCTTGGCGAGCGACAGGATGTTGATGCAATTTCCGACGCCGCTGCTTTGCATCAGCAGCACGCCGCGCTCGCCGCCGAGCCAGGCACCCGCCAAAATACCGATCCCTTCCTCTTCGGTGGTAAGTACGGTTGCTTCCATCTCACGGCAGGCTTGGCACAATTCGATGAGCCGTGCTTGGCCTGCATCAGGCACGTATGTGACGTGACGGACACCGAACTCGCGCAGCTTATGGAAAACCGGGTTTGGCCAATGCTGCACATCCGCGGCTACAACGGGGCCGCTCTGCGCTCCATCGCTTTCCGGAGCACGCCTCGTCATCGTCATCCTTCCAAACGGACTGCCGTTGGCCCAGTGCCGTTATCGGTTTTCATGTCGCTGGGCCGGTCAAAAACCCGTTGCCAGCACGCAGGACGCACGCGTGTGCCGGCGGGTTGTTCTTGCACGACTGTCGGCGCAAAGTCTTGCGCATTGGAGCTCCCGTGTTCAAGTCCCGCTGAACTTGGCCTTACGCTTCTCGGTGAACGCCGCAATCCCCTCCTTGTAATCGCTGCTGTCGCGAAGTTTCTCGTAGGCGTGCCCCTCGACCTCAAGCCCGGCGCCGAGACCCGTGTCATACGAAGCAGTCAACACGCGCTTGATGGTCTTGAGCGCAAGCGGCGACATGTTGGCTAGCGTTGTGATGATGTCGTCAAGCACGCCATCGAGGGCCGCCGTGTCATCGGCAACCCGAGTGAGCAAGCCCCAACTATGTGCTTCCGCTGCAGAAATGCGACGGCCGAGCATCATCATGTCCACGGCCCGCGTCAACCCGGCAATGCGCGCCACGCGCTGACTGCCACCGCTGCCGGGGATTTGGCCGAGTGTTACCTCAGGGAGTGCGAGGACTGTGTCTTTCGTCGCGACGCGGATATCGCAGGCCATGGCCAGTTCGAGGCCGACGCCCATTGCATACTTTTCGAGCACGCATACGACCGGCTTCGGACAACGCTCGGGCGCGGCGATATTCCACGCGAGGTGAGACATGCCGTCGCGCTCGATCTGCGGAAAGGCTTTGACGTCCCCACCCGACGTATACACGCCGTTTTTCCCGCGAATGACGACGACGCGCACGTCCGGATCATGACCGAATGCCTCCAGGATAGCGGCAATTTGACTGCGGCCGCGATAGGACACGACATTCAATGGCGGCCGATCGAGCCAAAGAAATCCAACCTTCTTCTTCGCATCGACTTCGTAGTACAGGCCGTCGAGATTCCGCAGGATAGCGGCACGCTGTTCGGCATAATCCTTGCTCATGCACCTCCCCATCGTGACTTAAAGGTGTCTGCACACGACTGATACTGTGTCATCCTACGCGTGGGACGCAAAACTCGTTTGCCGCTACCAGCCTGAGGATGTCCTGAAATTCGCCAATGATGCGCGAGCATGGTCATCCGATGATTGATGTGCACTCGACAGTGGCGCTGCCGAGCGTCGCCGTCACGCGTCTTTAGCCATTGCTGTTGCGGCCTCGAGAATGGCGGTCACGATCGAGGCATACCCCGTGCACCGACAAATGTGGCCGGAAAGCATGTCGCGGATCTGCTGCTCGTCGGGATGGGGCGTCTCTCTCAAGAAATGAGCCACGGAACAAAGTATGCCGGGAGTACAGAATCCGCACTGCAAGGCGTGATGTTTCGCGAATGCGCGCTGCACCTCATTGAGCGTGCCGGGTTGGGCGAGCCCCTCCACGGTTACGATCTCCGCACCGTCTGCCTGCGACGCGTATTGGGTGCAGCTGCGCACTGCGCGCCCATCGACCAGGATCGTACAGGCTCCGCAGACACCGTGCTCACAGCCGACATGAACGCCGAAGGCCTGGAGCTCATGACGTAAGAAATCGCAGAGCAGCATGCGCGGCTCGGCCTGGCCGCATCGGGGTCGGCCATTCAACGTCAACTCGAGCGTAAATCGCTCCCCGGCGGCACGATGCAGCGTCGTCATTGCAGGTGGCCCCTTCGTTGCCGGGCCACATCCAGCGCGCTGCTGACCGCGCGTGCTACCAGCACCTTCGTCAGCGCCGTCCGATAATCAGCGCTTACCGAGTGATCCTCCATCGGTGTCAGGTTGGCGGCGGCATGTTCCGACAGATCGGCCGCAATCTCTCCAGCCGGTCGGCGAAGAAAACTGTTCACCGCAACGGCAATCGGTCGACCTTCAACTCCTCCGACGCCGAGAGACAACTCCTCGACCCGATCGAGCGTATCGAGACGGAGGCTGCAGGCTGCTGCGACAATCGCGAAATCTCCGTGACGCTGGGCGATCTCCGCAAAAGCGTGACTTGCATTCGGTGCACAGCGTGGCCACTCGAGGGCCGCTATGATCTCGTCCGACCGGCGCTGCGTCATCAGCGCGCCGAGAAAAAACTCCCGTGCAGGGACGCGCCGTTGCCCGCGACGTGATTGCAGCACGACGGCTCCGCCGTAGGTGACGAGAGCGAGGGGTATTTCGGCGCTCGGGTCTGCGTGAGCGACCGAGCCTCCCAACGTTCCCCTGTTGCGCGTCTGAAAATGGCCTACCCAAGGCAGTGCCATTGCGAGGAGCGGAACCTCCCGCTGGATGACCTCGGACCTCAGCGCGTCACTCTGTGTCACTCCGGCGCCAGTCAGCACCACGTTTGATTGTACCGAGATGGTTTTCAGCGCCGGTATGCGTGAAATGTCGATGACTGCGCGCGGACGAGCGACTCTCAGGTTCAGCATCGGTCCGAGCGTCATCCCCCCGGCGAGGATGGTGGCTTCATCGCCCATATCCGATAGAAGGGCGACTGCTTCCGAGAGCGCCTGCGGCCTATAGTAGTCGAACGCAACCGGCTTCACTCCTAGCCTCCGCTGCCTCCGTCTCGCAGTCTCGACCACCAGGTCCGCCAACCTGGGCGGCTTGCCGGCCTTATCTGACGCTCGAGCGAATGAAAGAATTGAGCGATGAGATAACGCATTACGCTGCCGAGCATCCGCTGGCCGACAGTCGCGACCTTGCCGCCAACGTCCGCTTCGTAACGATACTCAAGCCGAGTGCGACCTCCCGCCTCTGGTCGCAGGCTCACGAAGCCGGACCCGGAACCGAAGCCCAATCCTCCTGAGGCTTTGCCGACAAGGCGCAGCGATCTTCCTTGTCTCTTGTCGCGGAGCTCAATTCGCGCCTGATAAGTGCCGCGAACGCCGGCGACGCCGATGACGACCTGAGCCGAGTAAGAATCGGGACCATCCTGGGTGAGACCTCGGCATCCGGGGATAATGGCGGCAAGCTCGCGTGGATCCAGGAGACGCCGCCAGACTTCCTCCACCGGGGCCGACAACGTGACTTCTCCTTTGCCAGTCAGCACGCCGCTGCCGGCCGATGCTACTGATCGGATAGCCGAGACGCTCGAACTAGCTTTTGCGATCGGATCGCGCCCGTTCGCAAGCGCCCAGACCCGCCGCAGGGTGAGGGGCAACGAAATATCGTCGCGCCCAAGCGCATCCGCGACGGCGTTTGCGATCGCTGCGGGGGTCAGCATGGAGCTGCCATCCCCCATCCCCTTCGCACCGAGTGCATTGAGTGGGGAGCGTGTTTCGACGTGGCCGATGTCGATGTTTGGAACCTCGGCGGCCGTAGGACAAAGATAATCGGCGAAGGTCCCCGACAGAAAGTTGCCTTGCTGATCGTATGCCAACTCCTCGAAGAGGGCCGCGCCGAAACCGTGCGCAAATCCGCCGTGCACTTGCCCTTCGACGACCTTGGGATTGAGCTGGGTTCCGACATCGTGCACCGAGGCATATTTATCGACGCGGATCGCTCCCGTCTTGCGATCGATCTCGATTGCGGCCAAATCGACGACGAAGCCAAACGTGACTGCAGACGCGATGCGGTCGTTATCATCAGACGATGCCAATACCCGGGGCGACACGATGACTGCTTCATGAATTCCGGGGCTGCTATTGTCCGGCAAACCGGCCGGATCCCAGTGGGCCCGCGCCGCGGCTCTCCGGAACGGCAGTCCCCTGTTGGACTGACCCCGCACCCGGGCATAACCCTCATGCAGCTCGATCTCCTCAGGAGATGCATTCAGGGCGTCGGCGGCGAGCAATTTGATTTTATCCGCGACTTGCTCTGCGCATTTGGCGACCGCATCAACGACAATTGCGGCGAAACGGTTCGAGTAGTTGCCAGAGGCGATCGACCAGGCGCTCGTCAGCGTGTCGACTTCGGTGATCACATCAACGTCGTCTGGATTGAGCCCAAGCGCGTCGGCTACAATCTGTGCTGCAACGGTCGCATGCCCTTGGCCATTCGGGCAACTGCATAAGCGCAGTGTGACTTGCCCGCTTGGATCGATGGCCAGTATCGCGCTGGCATTTGCACCAGATTTGGGCCCGGATCGGTGGCGGTCTTCGGCTGTCTGTGCCAGCGAAACATAGCCCATATTCGAGCCGGACGGCTCTACTCCTGCCGCCAGGCCGATGCCGAACAGCCGTCCGGCACGTCGCGCTTCATCACGCCGTCGTTTGAGTTCATCATAGTCAGCGATCCGCAACAGTTCCGATAGTGCTGCTGCGTAGTCACCGGCATCAAATACAGCGCCTGCCGGCGCCTTGTACGGAAAGACGCCGGCGGAAATAAAATTTCGACGGCGCAGCTCTGCCGGATCGATTGCCAGCCCCCGCGCCGCGATCTCCATGATCCGTTCGAGCGCAAAATAGAACTGTGGTCCGCCATATCCCCGGTTGAGACCGACCGGCGTGGAATTGGTGACGACGAGTTCATTATCGATCGAAATATTCTTTACCTTATAGCAGCCATTCGAAGCGGCATGCATACGATAGAGTGAGGCCGGCTCGGGTGGGCGGATATGGGCGCCCATATTCGCGGTGTTCTTGAAGCGCAGCGCAGTGAGTTCGCCGTCTTTTGTGAACGCGGCAGCCACCGTTCCCAAGCGGTCGCTCGATGCGGACGCGGCCGTGAGATGCTCAGCGCGATCTTCAATCCATTTGACCGGCACGCCCGCGTTGCGGCTGACCGCTGCCATAAGAACGATGTAGGAGAGTGCAGCCTGCTTGATCCCAAAGCTTCCGCCGCTGCTTGGTGGGGTGATGAGACGAAGGCGATGTCCGGGCACCCGCAATGCATTGGCCATGAGTGGCTGCACCACAAACGGTCCCTGGAAATTCGACCACACTGTGTAGCGGTCGGGGGCGCGCTCGAACTGCGCAATCACGCCCAAAGTCTCGATCGGGGTGGATGAGTAGCGCGGAAACGAGTATGAGAACTCGAAAATCCGATCGGCGACCGCAAACGCGGCTTCCGGGTTGCCGTAGCTGAAGCTGCGTCGACTTATGACGTTCGATCCGACGCTCTCGTGGATCACCGCGCCCTCGCCCATGCTGGCGCTTTGCAGGTTCGACACTGCCGGAAGGACCTCGTACTCAACCTGGATGAGGTCGCAGGCGTCCTCCGCGATATAACGCGTGACAGCAACCGCCACGGCGACAGGCTCGCCGACGTACCGTGCCTTGTCGATAGCGATGGGATAATATGCAAGGGGAGCCTTTACCACGCTGGGCACCGGACCGATCAGATCCGCGATGTCCTTTCCCGTGACGATGCTCCAAACTCCTGGCAGCTCTCGCGCCTGCGCGACGTCGATTCGCCGGATGCGGGCATGCGGATGGGGCGAACGCAAGATCGCTGCGAAGCGAAGTCCGGGAATTGGCGACAGATCGTCAATGAAGCGTGCCTGCCCAGTCAGGAGCGCTTGATCCTCTTTGCGCGCAACCGCCGCGCCTACCCATCGCTTCGATGTGATCGCAGCTGTTCGCAAGGGACGGTCAACCATCAAAAGCGCTAGTCCGCCTCGTACCCTTTTCTCACTTGATCTATAGAGCGAGCTTGGTCATGCCGCCAAATAATAATTGACAATGCGCAAGCCGGCTTCACGATATATGCGTGTGCCTGAGACCGAGGGGCCACTGAAACTGGCGCTAGCCTGAGCTGAACGAAGTCACAAAGTTCCTGCCCCGCGAGAGGCTCCGTGCGTCCTCGGTGAGGAAGGGCAGCGGCCGACACGCACCGGTTACAAACTCGCCGAGCCGAGTAAAACCAGCAAATGGTGACCATCGATCCATCGCTTCAATCCGCAATCGGCGCTCTCTGTTTTCCAGGCGTCATGGTCGGGCACCGTTTGATATCGTCCGGCGATGAAAATGCGTTATTGCCGGAGGAGACGGCTGCCTTTGCCTCAAGTGTCCCCAAGGTGCGGCGTGCGAGCGGTGCCGCCCGGATTGTTGCGCGTCAGCTCCTGAAGGGCTTGGGCCAACCTGAATGTGCATTGCCGAGGGGCTCGGGTGGAGCGCCAACCTGGCCCGCAGGCGTGGTTGGTTCCCTCGCCCACGACTCCCGTGTTGCAGTTGCGGCGGTCGGCCGGTGCGATGACGTAGGCGCGATAGGAATAGACGTCGAGCCCGCCGAATCATTGCCGTCGGAATTGCTCGAGCTGGTCGCGACGCCACAGGAGCGGCTGAGAATAGATGACGATCCGTACCAAGGGCGACTGCTCTTTGTCGCCAAAGAGGCCGTATACAAGGCAGTTTATCCACTCGACCAGCGGTTCCTTGATCATCATGATGTCCAGATTAATTTCGCCGACCGCAAAGCAATTGTGCGCAACGGACGGGTTGTCGAACTGCGATTTTGTATCGCAGCACATCTGCTAGCGCTGGCGTTTCTGCCTGGGCTGCGGTGATGTCCGGCAACTAGCCGCGAAATTAGCCCCCGATAGGGGCCAGCCCCCGGCTCAGTCTTTCGGCTCCGACTCTAAAGTCCGAGAGACGTATGTCTCGAAATCCGACAGGTTGAGCGGCCAAAATGAGCGCGGGCCCTCGTGGCCGGCGGCAGACGAAGTACTTGAGCGAGCAGACGGTATCTTTTCGGCCGGCGCCGCCAATCCTGGAGCCGGCGCTTTCTCCAACGGCACCGACGGGCTCGGGGCCGTTGTTCTTTCCTTGCCACCGCCACTCCCGCTCCGCATGCTCCCCGCGGGCGGGGGCGCAGGCAGATTTGCACCGCCGAGAATGACCGGTAGCCCGTCCCTCCCACTGCCGATGACGACAACCTTCGAATTCGTCGATTGCGACAGCTGAAGCGTTGCTTCGACGCCGCGCCAACGCAGATAGGATTCCGAAATACCTTGGCTGACGATCTGTTGAAAGTCGCGAATGCCTTCTGCCTCGATGCTCTTGCGTTCCGATTCTCGTTTTTCGCGCTCGACTCGAAACTTGTACTCCTCCGCAATGTAGTATTGCTCTATCTTGCGATTGATGGCGGCCACTATGGCTGGAGGCAGTTCGATGCCAGTCACGAGTATGTCATAAAGGATGACGGTGTCGCGCATCGAGACTCGGTACGACTCTTCGCCTTCGCGTTCCATCATCTTTTCGGATAAGCGGTCCTCTACAAGGCTGTGGATTTTCTCTTGGATTTCCTGCCGTGCCGTCGAATAGACCTGTTCGGCGGTGTATTGAGCGATGACTTCCCGCGTCAAACTACCGATCCCTGGCTGCACCAGCACACCCTCGTAATTCGGCCCGATCGCCTGATGGAGTACGGGCACGGCGTCCCGCTGCAGCCGAAATCGGACGACCACTGATGCCGTCAGGCTGACGCCGTCACTGGAAATGGCATTGTAGGATTCGGTAAAGGATTGCAGCCTCAAGTCGTAGAGGAACAGCCTGTCCCAAGGCCAAATGAGATGTAGGCCCTCATCCCTCAGCCGACGAGGATCGAGCACGGTCCCGCCGGCGAAACGCTTCCACAGCACCCCGACATGGCCACTGGGCACTGTCACTGCGACATGAGGGTAGAGCGCCACCGCAGCAAGTGTGGCCACCATCAAGTAGATCACTACACTCGGAAGATGGCGCTCAGCGAACCGCCGCCACCTGGCTCGCCTTGTCGCGGGGGGTGGCATGGTATCTGACCACAGATACGCTTTCATCCTCCGTTCTCTACAGTCTGCTGCGCAACGATGCGGCCGTCTTCCATGCGCAGTCTGCGAGCGGGCACGTCCATCTCATCGAGATAGCGGTCGTCGTGCGAAATCGCTACCACAGTCTCACCAGTGCGCTTCAGCTCCGGCAATAGGTCGTAGTAGAACTTGCGTCGGAATTCAGGGTCTTGATCGGCGGCCCACTCGTCCAGCAGCAGAAGCGGCCGCTTTTCCAGTAGGCTCACGATGAGCGCGAGACGTTTGCGCTGGCCGGCCGACAGATCGAGAGTGCTGAATTGATGATCCGTGAGGTGCGTCTTGTCGCTCAATCGGAACTGCCTCAACAGACTATCGACTTCGGCGGGATCGGGATCGGGAACGCCATAAAGCTTTTCGAAAAGGTGATAGTCAGGAAAGATGGCCGCTATGAGCTCGCGATAAGCCTGACGTGTGCTGTCATTGACGCGCACCCCGTCGAAAGTGATTTCCCCGGAGTCGGGCTTGTAGAGACCGCAGAGCAGCTTCATGAACGTCGATTTGCCGGAGCCGAAGGTCGATTTGCCGGAGCCGTTGCCGCCGGTGATGAAGACGAGGTCGCCAGATTGCAAGGTAAAGTCTATGGGACCGACCTGAAACACGGCGTCCGACCATTTGTCTAGGTACCGGAACACGACGTTGCGGAATTCGATCTTCTGAAAACCTCTTGAAGGTTCAATCGCCCGGACTTCTATCGATGGAATTGTTGCGAGCAGTCTAGCCTCCAACCGCTCGATATTGTCTGCTGCAGTGTTCGCCGCACTCATGATTGGGATCGCTTGAACGAGGCCAAAACAGGTACCAACAACGAAGACGAGAGCGGTTATCGTCTTCGTGACCGACTCTGCCCCTATTGCCCCGCTGAAGGTGGGTACCGCGAAAGCTATGGTTCCAAGCAGCGCATAGAGTGCGCTTTGCAAGAACACCATTCGTTTGAACGTTTCGCTCTGGGCGCGGATCTTGATGTTGGCGGCGGCTCTCGAGACTTCGAGAATATCGTCAAATAAAGCGTCGCTACGCGCCGTGTTGAGCCTTACCTCCTTGAACCCGTTCAACAGATCCATAAGGCGATCGAACAGCCGATGTTCCAAATTGGAGGCTTGATGCGACGCCATAGCGAGCTCACGGCTCTTTGCGTGGAACAGCACTGCCGCGATGCCGAGGATGATGATGCTTAGCGCGAAGGCTAGAAGGGACAGATACGCCACATACATGGCGACAAAAAAGATGAGAACCCCCCCTTGAGCGGCGAAAGCAAGTGTATTGCTCATTTGCGTGAGCGTTGCGGTCTCCTTTGTGATGGCCCCGACAATTTCTCCGCGGCCGATGGATTCCAGCGGAAGTAGCTCGGAGCGCCGGACGTGATCCATCAGGCGCAGCCGCAGTTTGTGAATGATCGCCTCGATTTCGGCGGTGGCCGTGATCAGAATGTAGTGTTGTGTTTTGATGAAGAGAAACAATGCGACGACAAAAAGCGCTGCCGACCAGAGGCTAACTTCCCCGCTATCGGCTGCCTGCGCGCCGGAATTGATTGCGGTCAGAATTGCAGCAGTGCTGATACCTCCAAGTGCCGATATGACAACCAGCCGATTTAGAGAGCCGTACATTTCACGGCGGACGAGCGTGAAGAAGGACATCGGTGCGATCTAGTCCATTTGCTCTCGTCGCCGGTCAACACGAGCGCAGAGAGATTGCCGCCTTTGAACCAATAGTAATTGTCGCTCTGCGAGCGGGGATCTTATTCGACGCGTTCTGATGGCGCCGTTAATTTCAGCAGGATTAACATCACAATGGGAGTGATGAAAAGCGAGATTATGAACGTGCCAAAAAAACCCATGCGGCGTTGGCTGCCGCAGAGCCCGGTCAGAATGCAGAACACTACGTAGATGATAACAATGACCGCCAAGGTCATTACGTCACGGTCTCTTTTTTGTGCAGACGCCCGTTCGTATGGTGCCCCAACCCGACCGAGATCAGGGACCGCCGACCCCCGCGCCCTTGCTTGGCGCGGCCCGCGCGGAGGAAGCGGGGGACGGTGGCGATGCGGCGGAGCTGGTACCTAGCTTTTCCTTTTGGGCTTTGATGAACTCCCGGTAGTCGGGCGGATTAAAGTCAAGAAGCGTGCCGCCTGAAGCAAAATGCTGGATAAAGACCTTACCGATGACGTAGGTGGCGCCGGCGGAGAATACCGGCATCGTCAGCGCTCCGATCGCCGTTCCTACTCCCGGAAAGCTTTTTATAAGGCTGCCGACGCCTACCGCCGTCGTCGTTGCAGTGCTCGCTGGGATTACGGCCCCTGCCAAGCTAGCTAAGATCGATTTGCCTCGATTCTCAGAAAACGGGACTCCATAGATTTCGGAAAGGCGGCGCAGCATCTGGAGTTGAACTCCACAAACCGTGGCCATGTCGACGAAAGGGATCGGGATCAGTCCGGCGGCTCCAGACCACAGTGAGAAACGGTCGACCAATTTCGACGCAGCCTCATCGCGCTCCTGGTCTGTCATCGCGGCCGCATCCAGCCCGGTCGCGCCTGGATCCTTGATCTCGCCGGTGCCAGCCGCGGTCGTGTTCTGTGCCATATTCGGATCCTTTCCCTTACCGTGACGCGGGTGCGCGGTCGACTTGACTCAACCAAAATTGATCAATGGATCACCGCCTGCACGACCCGCCGAATACTAGCATATCGATACAACCGGCACTAGGCGTTTGTACTGTGTTTCCTGATGTTTCCCGTCCTCCTACGCACATGACAATGGGAGTTTCTGCCTGTACAAATGGGCATCTCCAGAAGCTCGACCACCCCGGCATCGTGATTCAATTGCTTTGAACAGGGTCATCGATTCGGTGTCTGATCTCAATCGCAATTTTGGGCGCGGGCTGCAAATAGGCTGGGTTCAGAACAATAACATGTTTCCGCTCTCAGCTTCCCAGCTTGGGATCTGGTTTGCTCAGCAAATCAATCCGTCCACCGCTGCATACAACATTGGTGAGTACATCGAGATCTGCGGATCCGTCGATCCGCTATTGTTCGAACAAGCATTGCAACAACTCATAATCGAAGCGGAGGCGCTGCGTCTGAAAATCATTGATCACGTGGATGGTCCGCGGCAGATCATTGCGCCTCCATCCCCATGGTCAATGCCCGTTATCGATGTCAGTGCGGAGCCTGACGCGCGCGCGGCGGCCGAGTCGTGGATGCGGGCCGATCTGGCACGTCCGGTCAACCCAACCGAGGGACCCCTGTTCGGCTTCGCTTTGTTTAAAGTCTCGGCCAGTCATTTCTTTTGGTACGCGCGCTATCACCACATTGTTATGGACGCCTTCGGTATGTGGCTGATCGCCCGCCGATTGGCCGACATATACACGCAGCTTAGTGACGGTCGTGCGACGTACAACCACTCATTCGGCTCTATCGCTGCCTTGTTGGAAGAAGATGCTGCGTATCGCGCGTCCAAACAACGCGCGCTGGACCGTGAATTTTGGGCCGACTATTTGGCCGGTCGACCTGAGCCCGCTAGCCTTGATGGCCATCCGTCCTCGGCTGAACCTGTCAACTTTCTCCGCAATACTTCGTATCTGCCACGCCGGAGTTTGGACTGCCTTCGCTCCGTCGCATCCCGTAGCGCCACAGGCATTCCTCAGATCATAAACGCGGCGGCGGCGATCTTTTTGCACCGCCTTACTGGTGCAAACGACGTGATGTTTGGCCTGCCCGTCGCCGCCCGCAACGGCGTGTCGCGATGCACGCCCGGCATGGTGTCCAACGTCTTGCCGCTACGCGTGCCGGTTCGTCCGAACATGACGGTGTCGGAAGTCCTCGTTGAGACCTCCCGACAAATGCATGGAGTGCTAACGCATCAACATTATGGAATTACAGATCTGCGACGGGATGGCGGAGCCAACGGCCCGCCGCTGTTCAAGTTCAACGTCAACATCATGAGGTTCAATTACGGTTTCAGTTTTGCCGGACATAATGCCATAGCGCACAATCTCTCGCTCGGACCGGTCGAGGACCTATCGATCGCGGTTTATGAGCGGTCGGAAGGTGTTCCGCTTCGCGTCGACTTCGATACCAATCCCGCACTCTATAGCGCGGCCGATATTGCTGACTATCAGGAGAGATTTTTCAAGCTCTTGACGGCTATTGCCGATCCGGATGTTGCGATCGGCCGGCTGGAGCTTTTGTCTGCGGCTGAGCGGCGTCAGCTTCTGGAGGAGTGGAACGCGACGGATCGGGTGCTGGGGGGTGGGACGCTTGTGGATGCGCTGGGGGCGCAGGCTGCGGCGCGGCCGGATGCGGTAGCGGCGGTGTTCGAGGATGCGCGGCTGAGCTACGCCGAGCTGGAGGCTCGCGCCAACCAGTTGGCGCATCATCTTCGCGGGCTTGGGGTTGGTGCGGAGACGGTGGTTGGGCTTTGCCTGGAGCGCTCGCTGGAGATGCTGGTGGGGCTCATCGGTATCCTCAAGGCGGGGGCTGGGTATCTGCCGCTCGACCCGAGCTACCCGGCGGAGCGCTTGGGGTTCATGCTGGAGGATTCCGGTGCGGCGCTTGTGATCACCACGGCGGCGCTGGGGGATCGGCTGGGCCACCACGGCGCGCGGCGGCTGGAGCTTGATACGCAGGCGGCGGCACTGGCGGGGCAGCCCACGCACGCGCCGGCGATCACGCTCGAGCCGCAAAACCTCGCCTACATCATCTACACCTCAGGCTCGACCGGAACCCCCAAGGGCGTCGCCGTCACCCATGCTGGGCTCTGCTCTCTTGCCGCCGCCCAGATTGATCGGTTTGCGATCACCTCGCACGCCCGCGTCCTGCAATTTGCGTCGGTGAGCTTTGACGCCGCGGTGTCGGAGGTTGTGATTGCTTTGGGATCGGGTGCGACGCTGGTGATAGCAGCCGCGCAGCAGCGCGGTGATGGTCTGGCACACCTCATCCGTGAACAGAACGTCACGCATGCGACCTTGCCGCCTGTGCTGCTGAGCGAGCTG